>NZ_JBFBMZ010000001.1:0-421228 GCF_040687315.1 Microbacterium sp. NPDC064584
CCCGACCTCGCCCACGACACCGAGGCGACCGTCGCGCAGGCCAAAGAGCTGTGGGCGAGCGTGGACCGCCCCAACGCGCTCATCAAGATCCCCGCGACCCTCGCCGGCCTGCCGGCCATCACCGAGGTCATCGGCGCCGGCATCTCGGTGAACGTCACCCTGATCTTCAGCCTCGAGCGCTACGCCGCCGTCATCGACGCGTACCTGGCCGGCCTCGAAAAGGCCAAGGAGGCGGGCATCGACCTGTCCGGCATCCACTCCGTCGCGTCGTTCTTCGTCTCACGGGTGGACACCGAGGTCGACAAGCGGCTCAGCGCGATCGGCACCCCCGAGGCCGAGGCGCTCAAGAGCAAAGCGGGCATCGCGAACGCGCGCCTGGCCTACGAGCTACACGCGACAGAGTTCACCTCCGACCGTGCTACCGCGCTAATGCTCGTAGGCGCGAACGCTCAGCGGCCACTCTGGGCATCCACCGGCGTCAAGGATCCTGTGCTCCCCGACACGTTCTACGTCACGGAGCTCGTCGCACACAGCACCGTGAACACGATGCCGGAAAGGACCCTTGAAGCCACCTTTCATCACGGCGAGGTCGCCGGAGACACCATCACCGGCAACTACGCCGACGCGCGTCAAGTGTTCGCGGATCTCTCAACGGTCCGCATCGACTTCGACGATGTCACCCAGGTGCTCGAGGACGAAGGCGTCGAGAAGTTCATCGCGTCCTGGCACGAGCTCCAAAAGACCGTCTCGGCCGCCCTCGATCATGCCCGGACTGCCTCGTGATCCCGCGGACTATGAAAGCAAGCGTGCTCGTCGCGCCACACCGAATTGACCTCCGGGAACGGCCGGTCCCGACGCCGCGCCCGGATGAGGTGCTTGTGCAGGTGACGGCGGTAGGCGTGTGCGGATCCGACGTGCACTTCTACCGAGACGGCCACCTCGGTGAATGGGTCGTCGAAGAGCCCCTTGTGCTCGGCCACGAATGCGGTGGCACGATCGTCGCAGTCGGGTCTGGCGTTGACCCGGGTCGCGTCGGCCATCGGGTGTCTGTCGAGCCGCAGCGTCCGTCCGCAGGCTCGCGCGAAACTCTTCGCGGCGACTACAACCTCGATCCGCACATGTCGTTCTACGCAATCCCGGGCACGGATGGCGCATTCCAGCAGTACGTGACGATCCAGGATCACTTCGCCCACGCGATCCCCGACGGAGTGAGCGATCACGCCGCTGCGCTGATGGAACCACTTTCGGTCGCGATCGCGACGGCTCGCAAGGCGGGCTTCGCACCCGGGCAGCGCGTTCTCATTACCGGCGCCGGCCCAGTCGGAATCGCGGTCGCCCAGGTCGCACGCGCCTACGGCGTCGCAGAGGTCGTCGTGTCCGATGTCGCGAGCGCACGGAGGGACTCCGCCCTGCGGTTCGGGGCCACGACGGTGTTCGATCCGATGACGGGCAACACGCGCGACCTCGCCGACGTCGACGCGTACGTGGATGCCTCGGGTGCCGCTCCCGCGGTGCGCACGGGCATCGCCGCGGTCCGTCCGGGCGGACGTGTGGTTCTCGTGGGGATGGGGCTCCCCGAGATTCCGTTACCGATCACGACGATCCAGAACCGCGAGCTCATCGTCACAGGGGTCTTCAGGTACGCAAACACGTGGCCGACAGCGATATCGCTCGTCGCTCGTGGGATCGTCGATCTCGATCGCATGGTGACCGGAATTTACGGCCTCGCCGATGTGCAGGCCGCGCTCGAATCCACGGCTGATCCAAATTCACTCAAGGCGATCGTCGAGCCAGTCCGCGGTTGACCCGTCGGGACCGGCAGAACACCTCCTGACTGGATGGTCGGGGTCCGAGCGCTCGTTTCGTCGAATCCCGAAGCCCGGCTTGACGCGTGCCTCTTCTACGAACAGCTGTCTCCTCAGCGTTCCAACGCCGCGCATGGCCCGCCATCGAACCCGCGCGACGGGTCACGGCTGGGACGTCGCAGGCCACCGCTCCGACGCAGCGGCCGGGGTAGCTGCCGGCATCGACCATGAGTAGTTCGAACCGGCCAGGAATGCTGCAATCTCTGTTCATCAAGTCGCAGGTGACGCTTGTCGCGCCGAACGGGTGGGTTCGTTTCAACACCTGGTCTATCGCATCGATTGCTCAACCGGTCGCCTCCGAAAGCGGCCCTCGGACACCCGAGACGCATTCTTTACGCAGTTCTCACGCAAGTCGCGTAGCCGGAATCGACCGCGGTCGCGAGCCCAGTGTTTGCAAGGGATCCGAGCTGGTGAGGTGCTGCGGAGACGGAGGGATTTGAACCCTCGGTCCCCATAAGGGGACTCCACCTTAGCAGGGTGAAATAGGCCGATCCGGCCAGAACAAGCCGCGGGGCTGTTCTGCCCCGAGATTCCGCGAATTGATCTGTTGACCTGGCAAATACCGGAGCGATGGACCCCGCTCTCGACGCACACTATCCACCGGAGGAACGCGACGATCGGCACTAACGTGGTGCGCGGGGACCCCTGGGGGACCCCGCGCACCAAGTCGAGCGTCAGCCTCGAGGTCGTCACCTGTTAGCGATGGGCGCGGCGGTAAGAGGGGAGCTTCGTGGCAAGTCATCGCCGAGGAGGGTAGTTCATATCGGACGAGGTATCGTCGGGCTCAACTTGCCACAGGTGCGAGCTCTCCCCTCCCCCAGAGGGAGTTGAACCACGACACAGTCTCGATTCCGGCATGCCTCAACGACTCCATCCTGCGGAAGTCGTGAACCAGCGACCGAGTCAGCGTACGTCTGCAGGCGAGCCTTCGACGATGTCCTCCGGTGCCTGCACGATCGGAATCGCGGCGGTGATCGCCTCCAGGCCCGACAGACGCGCCGGGGAAAGCTGCTTGACGACGTTCTCGCGCGACATGAGACCCGCCTCAACGACCAGGTCCGCCACCCCCCGGCCGGTGAGGAGGGCCGTCTTGGCGAGGGCCGCAGATGCCGCGTACCCGATGAACGGCGTGAGTGCGGTGACCACTGCCACCGACGAGCCGACCATCGCCCCGAGCCGCTCGCGGTTTGCGGTGATGCCGTCGATGCAGCTTACGCGGAGCATGCGCATCCCCCGGCGCATCCAGGTGATCGACTGGAAGATCGAGTGCGCGATGACCGGTTCGAAGGCGTTGAGCTGGAGCTGCCCGCTCTCGACGGCCATCGTCACGGTGAGGTCGGCACCGGCGACCGAGAAGGCGATCTGGTTCCACGCCTCGGGGATCACCGGGTTGACCTTGCCAGGCATGATGCTGGATCCCGCCTGGCGGGCGGGAAGGTTGATCTCGCCCAGGCCTGCCTGCGGACCCGACGACAGCAGGCGCAGGTCGTTGCAGATCTTCGAGAGCTTGATCGCGTTGCGCTTGAGTGACGCCGAGAACGACATGAACGATCCGGTGTCGCTCGTCGCCTCGACCAGGTCGGTCGCTGTGGCGAGGTCGAGACCCGAGATCTCGCGCAGGTGGCGAAGCACCGCCGGTGCGTAGGACGGATGCGTCGTGATGCCGGTGCCGATCGCCGTCGCCCCCATGTTGACCCCGTACAGCAGGTATGCGTTCTCGGTCAGGCGCTGGTGGTCGCAGCCGAGCGTCGTGGCGAAGCCGTGGAACTCCTGGCCCAGGGTCATCGGCACGGCGTCCTGCAGCTGGGTGCGACCGACCTTAAGTACATCGTGGAACTCGACGGCCCTCGCGAGGAACGCGCGGCGCAGCAGATCGAGCTCTTCGAGCAGCGTCTTCAGTCGAGACCGAGGCCGACCTTGATCGCGGTCGGGTAGACGTCGTTCGTCGACTGGCTGCGGTTGGTGTCGTCGATCGGCGACAGGAAGGCGTAGTCGCCCTTGGGGCGGCCGGCGAGCTCGAGCGCGATGTTGGTGATGACCTCGTTCGCGTTCATGTTGGTCGAAGTGCCGGCGCCGCCCTGGATGACGCCCACGACGAACTGGTCGTGGAAGTCGCCGTCGATGATGAGCTGCGCGGCACGATCGATGAGATCGGCCTTGGCGAGGTCGAGCACCCCGATCTCACGGTTCGCGCGGGCAGACGCCTGCTTCACCATCGCTAGCGCCCGCACCAGGTCGGGGTAGACCGAGATCGGCCTCTTCGAGATCGGGAAGTTCTCCAGAGCGCGGGCGGTGTGGATTCCCCAATACGCGTCGGCGGGTATCTCCAGGGATCCGAGAGAGTCGGTCTCGGTGCGGGCTCGCGTCATTGCGTCCATGTTGATGATGTTCTTCATTCTTCCTCCAGTCTTCGGCAGTGCGGCGATGGGCGCCTTTGTCCGAGCGAACGGCGTTAGCGTCCGGTCACCTTGCCGAACAGGCGGGCGATGGGCGCCAGCACGAGGGGCCGGGCGGCGACCCAAGCGGTGGCGATGACGATGAGCGAGGCGACGAAGAACCAGAAGCCGGTCCAGTTGGAGGCGTGCGCGTCCGGGTCGACCGAGCCCTGCGCGGCGTACATGTGGTTGAGGTTGCGCAGCGCCCCGGTGGCGAACACCAGGAACACGTGCACGGCGATGAAGGCGACGAAGTACAGCATCACCGGGAAGTGCACGGCGCGCGCCCACTCCACCGGATAGGCCTTGTTCAGCCCGGCCGCGTTCTTCGGCCACACGTGGCTCATCCGCACGCCGGTCGCGATCGCCAGCGGCGCGGCCAGGAACACGGTCGCGAAGTACGCGAGCTGCTGCAGCGAGTTGTAGTTCACCCAGCCGTTCTCGGTCGGCCAGTCCAGCGACACGTACTGCAGACCCGCCGAGACCGCGTTCGGGAACACCTCCCACGACGTGGGCACGATCTTCATCCACTGCCCCGTCACGAACAGCAGCACCACGAAGATCACGCCGTTGACGATCCACAGCAGATCCAGCGACTGGTGGAACCACAGGCTCAGGCTTATCTTGCGCCGGCCGTTGCTGCGCGGCGACCAGAACACGCTCGGCCGCTTGTCGTTCCGGACCTGCAGACCGGTGCGGATGATCAGCACCATCAGGAACACGTTGAAGAAGTGCTGCCAGCCAAGCCACGCGGGGACGCCGACCGGCGCTCCTTCGGGAAGGTGGTACTCGCCCGGGTAGGAGGCGAGGAAGTCCACACCCCACTGCGTCGAGAGCAGCCAGCGGACCGCGAACACCGCCATGCCCGCCGCGTACAGCAGTCCGGCACCGCCGACGATGACCGCGCCGGCCAACTGGCCACGGGTGAACGGGCCGAAGCGCTGGGGCGCGGGCTTCGTCGCCGGTCGGGTGCGCGCGGCCCTGCCCGCCCACACCGTTCGGCGGAACGGCAGCGGCCCCGACAGCGGGATGCCGGTTGCGGTGCGCGGTCGCGCCGGTGCCGCGGTTTGTACGGGAACGGAGGCCGCCACCTCGGCGGGTGCGGCCGCCGGCGCTTCCGCAGCCGGCGCGGGCGCAGTATCCGTCAACGCTGCAGCGGTCGCAGTCGGCGCGAACCCCGCTGGCGGCCACGGCTCGCCGCCGGACACACGCGGCAGGCCGCGACGCACGGCCCGCACCCCCGGCACGGACGCCTCGGGGGTCTCGCCACGCGGGGTCACGGCATCCGTTCCCGCATGTTGCGCCACCTGAGTCTCGGCGACCATGGCCTCCGCCTCGCGAACCTGGGTTGGGGCGGCGGCTCGAGGCGTTTCGACTCGCTCGTTCCTCGCTCGCTCAGCTAGCGAGGTCTCCGTCATGGCCTCGGCCGGCGCTAGGCCGTTGCCGTTCGTGCCGGGCGCGGCGCCCGCCGGGGGCCAGGGCTCGGCGCCGGGCACCCGCGGCAGACCGCGCCGCACTGAGGAGCCGAACGTCGCCATGCCGGGTTACGCCTTCTTCGCCTCGAGCGCCGCGATCAGCTGCGGCACGACCTGGAACACATCGCCGACCACGCCGAAGTCGGCGATCTCGAAGATCGGGGCGTCGGCGTCCTTGTTGATCGCGACGATCGTCTTCGCGGTCTGCATGCCCGCCTTGTGCTGGATCGCGCCCGAGATACCGAGCGCCACATACAACTGCGGCGACACCGACACACCCGTCTGCCCCACCTGATACGAGTACGGCACATAGCCCGCGTCCACCGCAGCGCGCGACGCGCCGATCGCGGCGCCCAGTGCGTCGGCCAACTGCTCGACGAGGGCGAACTTCTCACCCGACCCGAGTCCGCGTCCGCCCGACACCACCCTCGCCGCTCCGCGCAGCTCCGGACGCGTCGACGACACCACCGCCTCCGAGGTCGAGACCACGGTCGCAGCCCGTCGGCCGGAGGCACGCACCTCGAGCGGCTCGCCCTCCACCCCGGCGACCGCGCCGGCGCGCGCATCGACCGATCCCTGCCGGATCGTGATGACCGGCGCACCCCACGTCACCGCCGAATCCACGTTGTACGCCCCGCCATACACCGAATGATGCGCCACCACACCCTCCGCGTCGCGCGAGACGCCGACGGCGTCGACCGCGACACCTGAACGGGTCCGCGCCGCGAACCGGCCCGCGACCTCGAGCCCCTCCACCGAGTTCGCCACCACGATCGCGTCCGGCCGCACCAGGTCGGCGGCCACGGTGAGCGCGTCCACGGCAGCGGTGCCGAGTGCGTCACCGACCGGCGCGACCAGCACCGCCGCCGCACCGAGGGCGGCAGCATCCGCCGCGAGCGCCGCTTCGCCGACGATCAGCGCGACCGGCGTGCCCACCGAGGCGGCGGCGCCCAGCACTTCTGCGGCCGACTTGGCGAGCCCACCCGACGAGGTCGTGTCGAGCAGGACCAGGATCGAGTCATCTGCGAACGTCATCGGAGCCACCCTCACACCAGCCGGTTCTGAATGAGGAAGTCGGCGAGCTTCTGCCCGGCATCCCCCTCATCAACGATCTTCACGCCGGCCCCGCGCGGCGGCTTCTCACTCAACCCGATCACGATCGACCGCGAGGCGGCGGGGTCGTGCGGTTCGATCTCGAGTTCGGCGAGCGACAGCGTCTCGAACGGCTTCTTCTTCGCCGCCATGATGGCCTTGAAGTTCGGGAAGCGCGCATCGGGCAACGCCTCGGTGATCGAGATCACCGCCGGCAGCGGCGCCGTGACCTGCATCGACGCGCCGTCCGACGCTCGGGTGCCCGACACCACGCCCTCGCCGATCTCCACCGCGCCCAGATACGTGACCGACGGCACGTCGAGGATCTCAGCCACCATCGCCGGAACGACCCCGCCCACTCCGTCGGTCGACTGGTTGCCGGCGATCACCAGATCGAACCCGGTACGCTGCAGTGCCGCCGCCAGCACCTCCGCCGTCAGCCCCAGATCCGCACCCAGCAGACCCACGTCCACGACCTGCACCGCCGACCCCGCGCCCATCGCGAGGCCCTTGCGCACCGTCACCGACGCCGACTCCGGCGCCATCGACAACACCACCACCTCCGTGCCCGGGGTCTTATCGGCATACGACAACGCCACCTCCAGCGCCCGCTCACCAATCTCATCGAGCACCGTCTCACTGCCCGCCCGATCAGCAAGCCCCGTCTCCAACGACAGCCTGCGATCCCCATAGGTATCCGGGACTTCCTTGACCAGGACAACGATCTTCATCACGAATACCTCACGCTCACTGCAGGAGAGGCCGCTGGCCTCTTCCGCATCGGATGTTCATCGCAGGGCGAGCGCATCGGACCCACGCCCGGCTCCTTCGTCGACGCCCGGGCCGTGCATGCGCGGCCCGGCCGGACTACTGTCTACGACGGTGTTGTTCTGCGAACTCGACGATCACGGACGAGACAGCGTCCGGTCTCTCAGCCACCACACTGTGCGCGCTCCGGGGGATCGAGATCGCCGACCCGCGGCGAGCCCGCCTGGCAAGCTCGAAGGAGCGCTCCACGGGAACCGACCGGTCCTCCTCGGCGCCGACCGCGAGAAGAGGAGTCTCGATCCGCGGAACCAGATTCCAGACATCGAAATCGGCCAGCGCCTCGGCCGCGAACGCATAGCTTTCGGCATCCGTCCGCGCGAGCATGCTGAGTATCCTGTCCGCGGTCGCCGCCGGAGTCGCAGTTGCGAACCATCGCGTACGGAACGCCTCTACGAAGCCGTCGAGCCCGTCGGCACGTGCGACGACGGCGCGTTCCCGCATGAGGGGCGGGTCATCGACGCGAGCCCCGGTGGAGATCACGGTCGCCGTGGTCACCGACTCCGGGTATCGCAGGCACAGATCCAGCCCCACGCACCCCGAGATCGACACGCCCGCATAGTGAAAGCTGTCGACCCCGCGCGCCCGGAGTCCGGCGACCAATCCATCGGTGACATCCTCGACGCGATACGGGCCAGTCGCCGGCTTCCCGCCACCGTGACCGGGAAGTTCCCACAGGAACACCCGGAACCGATCCCGCAACCACGGCAGAGCCTCACTCCACAACTCCGCCGACGTACCGAGAGAGTGCCCCAGGACCAGCGGCACGCCGCTCTGCGTTCCGGGCTCCTCCGAGAGCCTCAGCGCGACAGGGGTGGCGCTCATCCGACGCGCTGCAGGAACGTCTTGGTGCGCTCGGACCGAGGGGTGTCCAGGACCTCGCTCGCAGATCCGATTTCTGCGATGACCCCCTGATCCATGAACGCCACCCGCGATCCGACGTCGCGGGCGAACCTCATCTCATGCGTCACGACGATCATCGTCATCCCGCCCTCGGCCAGTGCTCGCATCACAGAGAGCACCTCGCCCACGAGCTCGGGGTCGAGTGCGCTGGTGGGCTCGTCGAAGAGCATGACCCTCGGCTCCATCGCGACCGCTCGGGCGATCGCGACGCGCTGCTGTTGCCCCCCGGAGAGATTGCGGGGGAACGACCCCTCCAGATGCTGAAGCCCCACGCTGGCCAGCGCGGCCCGCCCGCGATCGGCGGCCTCCCGCTTGCTCATCCCCCGCACCTTGCGCAGACCGATCGTCACGTTCTCCAGCGCCGTGAGATGAAGGAAGAGGTTGAAGTGCTGGAACACCATGCCGACGCGCTGGCGGTAGCTCGCGAGCTCCGCAGGGGATGCCTCGTGCAAGGCGCCGTCCTTGACGACGGCCCCCGCGAACTCGTCACCGACCTTGATGTAGCCGCTGTCCATCTGCTCGAGATAGTTGATGCAGCGAAGCAAGGTGCTCTTGCCCGACCCGGACGGACCGATCAGGCAGAGCACCTCTCCCTCGTCGACGTCGAGCGAGATGTCCTTTAGCACCTGTACGTCGCCGTAGCTCTTCACAACGTTCCGCGCGGTCACCAGAGGAGTCGTCCCAGCCATCACGCCACCGCCTTCACGTTCGAGCGAATGGCTTTTCGGGGTCCGCCCTCCTGGGAGAACCGCTTCTCGAGGAAGTGCTGGCCGACCGTTGCGAGAGTGACGAGGACGAGGTACCAGAAACTCACCACGAACAGCAGCGGGATCACCTGGAAGTTGGAGCCGTAGAGCTGCTGGGCACGGGTGAGGAGATCGCCGCCGCCGATCACCGCCACGAGCGAGCTCGCCTTGAGCAGGCTGATGAACTGGTTTCCGGTGGGCGGGATGATGATGCGGATGGCCTGCGGGAGAACGATGGACCGCATCGTCGTCCCGGGCTTCATCCCGATGCTCTGGGCGGCCTCGCGTTGTCCCTTCGGCACGGACAGGAACCCGGCACGGATGATCTCGGTCATGAAGGCGCCTTCGTGCAGTGACAGGCCGATGATTGCCGCGGTGAATCCGGTGATCAGGTCGTTGGTGTCCCATCCCCAGCCGCCGAAGCCGATCTGCGGGATGAAGAGCGCTGCGTTGAAGATGAGCAGGAGGAGCACCAGGAGAGGCAGCCCGCGGAAGAACCACACGTATGCCCGCACCACCAGTCGCAGCGTCGGATTCTTGGATTCTCTCAGCAGGGCGAGGATGCAGCCGATCGCCAGGGCGAGAACTTGCGAGATCACGGCCAGCTGGATCGTCACCCAGAGGCCCTCCATGATCTGTGGGGAAAAGAGATAGCGGGCGAAGGCGTCCCACTTCGCGCTCTTGTTCGTCGCGAGGACGAACACGGCGAGGAGGAAGAGCACCCCCACGACGACCGCGGTGATCCAGTAGCTGGGGTGTCGAAGGGGCAGTGGTTTGGCGAAGGGATCCCGCACGGAGGTCTCTACGGATGTGTCGCTCATGTTGTTCCCAGTTCGATGGGGCCGGACAGCGGGCGGAATCGGGGATGCGGCTGGCGCGGGTTGCGCCGCGCCAGCCGCACGAGCAAGAGGATCCGGTTACTCGCCGCACGCCCCGCACGGCACGGGGACCTCGAGCGGGTCGCTCGTGGCGAGGTTGATGCCCGCCGCAGGCAGCGCGAGCGCCTCGAGCTTCCACTCCTTCAGGACCTCTTCGTAGGTGCCGTCCTCCATGATCGAGGCGAGCGCCCCTTCGAGGGCAGCCGCAAGGTCGTCGGACTCCAGGCCGACGACGATGCCGACGTAGGTCTTGGCGAGGAGCGGGCTGGCCAGGATCTCGAACAGGCCGTCGGTCTCCTTCGCCTGCCACGCACCGGTCGCGAAGCTCGTCACGGCAAAGTCGATCTGGCCGGACTGCAGAGCGGTGTTCTGATCGGCGGTCGTCGGGAAGTTGGTCGTCTCGATCGCCGGCTCGCCGGACTCCTCGCAGTTCTGGTTGAAAAGCTCGACGTCGGTGACGAACTCCGTGCCGGTCTGGACGCCGGCGTGCAGTCCACACATCGTCAGCGGGTTCTCGGTGATCTCCGCTGCCGAGTCGGCGAGCTTGATGATCCCCTTCGTGCTGTAGCTGTAGTCGACGAACTGGACGATCTCCTGGCGCTCGGCGTTGTCGGTGATGCACTCCATGGCCGCGTCGAAGCGCCCGCTCTCCACGCCCGGCAGGAGCCCGTCGAAGGCGATGGCCTCCATGCGGATCTTCACGCCCAGGCGCGGGGCCATCGCCTGCAGCAGCGCGTTGTTGTAGCCGTCGATCTCTCCTTCGTCGTTGAGGAAGTCGCACGGCGGATACGACGGATCGGTGCCGACGAGGATCTCCCCCTTCTTGATGATGTCTTCGGGCAGCAGCGCCTGCAGCGCCGGGTCGACGAGATCGCTCGCAGACTCGGAGGGATCGCCCGAGGGCGTGCCCGCCGCGCAGCCGACCGCGACGAGCGCGGCGACCACCGTGAGCGAGACCATTGCTGTGGTGCGTCGGAAACGGTTCATGTGAACTCCTGGCAACTTCGGGATGGTTGGTACCGCTGATGAACGTCGTCGTTCAGTTGGGGCTGACGCCTTGCGATGAACGTACCTCAATTACATCCGGTCAGCAAGCATCAAAATCGTCGTCAGAACGAGTCGATCGACGATCAGAATTGGCTCTGAACTGGGATTTTTACCGGCACAAGATGAAGTATCGTCTTCGCTTCGAGAGAGGGCTGTAACGTGCATTTTACGAACTTGAAGTGTGATCGTATCGGCCGCGGGCCCGGAAACGCCCCCGGCGGACGCAGAAATGGGGGTGAAGCCACCAAGCTCCACCCCCTTCTGCGGGGAACGCGGGGTGAGTTCAGTCGACCCGCGAGGCCACCGCCACGCCGACCTGGCCGACGAAATCGCCGTCGAGGATCCGAGCAGCGACCGCCTCCATCTCCTCCGAGAGGATCCGGTCGTCCACCAGTCGCGCTGCGATCCCGCGGACGAGGTCGTAGGTGGGCTTGTTCCCGGGCGCCGCGTCGCCGTCATTGCGCAGATCCAGCCCCTGGGCCGCGCAGAGGAGTTCGATGGCGACGACGTAGGCCGCGTTGCGGACCATCGCCCCCAGCCGCACCGAGGCGTGCATGGCCATGCTGACGTGATCCTCCTGACCGGCGGAGGTGGGAATGCTGTCGACACTGTTGGGGGTCGCTTTGGCGCGGTTCTCCGCCACGAGTGCCGCACTGGTGACCTGCGCCATCATGAACCCGCCGTTGAGACCGGCGTTGCCGACGAGAAAGGGCGGCAGCCCGCTCATCGACGAGTCCATGAGCATCGCCTGACGCCGCTCGGAGATCGACCCGATCTCGCACAGCGCCAGAGCGATGATGTCGGCCGCATACGCGACCGGCTGACCGTGGAAGTTGCCGCCGGACAGCACCAGGTCGTCGTCGGGGAACATCAGCGGGTTGTCCGAGACTGCGTTGACCTCGGTCTCCAGAGTGACCGCGGCGAAGGCCAGGAGGTCGAGCGCCGCGCCCATGACCTGGGGCTGGCAGCGCAGGCAGTACGGGTCCTGGAGGCGCCGGCCCTCGAACTCGATGCCGAGCACCGGGCTGTCTGCGACGAGGGCGCGCAGGGCGGCGGCGACACGGATCTGCCCGACGTGGCCCCGCACCTGCTGGATGCGGTCGTCGAGAACCCCGGGGCGTCCCGCGGTCGCCTCGAGCGTCAGCGCACCGCCTGCCAGGCCCGCGTTGAAGACGGCCTCCGCGCCGAACAGGCCGTTGACAGCGATGGCCGTGGACGCCTGCACGCCGTTGATGAGGGCGGCGCACTCCTTGGGGCCGAGCACGATGGGCTCGAGTCCCGCCGCGGCGAGCCCTTCGCGAGCCGGATAGGTCACGCCGCCGACCCGGACGCGGCCCTCACCCATCAGCGCGCCCGCCATGTAGGCCAGCGGGGCGAGGTCGCCGGATGCGCCCACCGATCCCTGCGCCGGGATCAACGGCAGGGCGTCGGCGTTGATCATGTCGACCATGCGCTGGGCGACCTCCACGCGAAGACCGGAGTGGCCGCGCGCCAGCCCGATGAGCTTGATCACCATGATGCCGCGCACGATGTGGTCAGGGAGGGGGTCGCCGACGCCGACCATGTGGGAGAGCACCGAGCGGCGCTGCAGCTCGAGGAGATCGTCGGGAGAAATACGCCGATCGGCGAGCTTGCCGTAACCGGTGTTCACGGCATAGACGACATCGCCGCGCTCGATCGCATCGATGATGACCTTGTGCGCGCGTTCCAGATTCGCGACCGCGGACGGCGCGAGCTCCACCGTGACAGGGCCGCGGAACACGTCACGAAGGGCATCGAGGCCGATGTGCTCGCCGGTGATGGTGATCGTTGTCACAGACTTCTCCTCTTGCGTCGGGTGGGAGCGGCGCGATCGCTGGGAGCGGTGGTCGCTCGATGTGTACGTAACTGTAGTACAGAAGTGGTGCGCTGCCGGTAGAGTGCGGGAGTGACCGCCAGCACCGCCATCGTCCTCGCGTCCCGTCCGCACGGCGAGCCGACGCTGTCCGACTTCCGGCTTGAGACACGCCCGGTACGCCCCCTCCGGGACGGCGAGGTGCTTCTGCGCACCATCTACCTCTCACTCGATCCCTACATGCGCGGGCGGATGAACGCGGCGAAGTCCTATGCCGCTGCGGTGGAACTGGGGGAGGTCATGGAGGCAGGGACCGTCAGCGAAGTGATCCACACGCGCCACCCCGACCTCGCGCCGGGGGACGTCGTGCTCTCGCGCAACGGGTGGCAGACGCACGCCGTCGCCCCCGGCGCCGGTCTTCGCAGGCTCGACCCCGCGGCGGCGCCGCTGTCCGCCCACCTCGGGCTTCTCGGCATGCCGGGCTTCGCCGCCTACATCGGGGTCGAGGAGATCGGCCGCCCGCAGCAGGGCGAGACCTTCGTCGTCGCGGCGGCGACCGGCGCGGTGGGCGGCGCCGCCGGGCAGTTCGCCAAGCTCCGCGGTGCTCGCGTTGTCGGCATCGCGGGCGGTGCTCGAAAGGTGGAATGGATGGCGAGCGAAGGGGGATTCGATGTCGCTCTCGACCATCGCTCGGCTACCTTCGCCGATGACCTCGCAGCTGCGGTCCCCGATGGCGTCGATGTCTACTTCGAGAACGTCGGCGGGGCGGTCTGGGATGCCGTGTTCCCCCACCTCAATGACTTCGCCCGGGTCCCGCTGTGCGGCTTGGTGTCGCAGTACAACCGGACGGAGCCCCCGGCGGGCCCCGACCGGCTCCCGGAACTCATGACGGCGATCAACATCAAGCGCATGACCGTTCGCGGCTTCACCCAGCGCGACTTCGTCGACACCCTCTCGGAGCGGTTCCAGCGCGATGTCTCCCGATGGTGGGGCGAGGGACGGCTGCGGTACCTGGAAGATGTCGTCGACGGCATCGAGAACGCACCCGAGGCGTTCCTCGGGATGCTCCGCGGGGAGAACTTCGGCAAGCTCGTCGTCCGCGTCGGGCCCGAGCCGTCTCCCCGCCGCTGACCGGCGGGGAGACGGACGGCCTCAGTACAGTGCCTTGCCGCCGTCCAGTCGCAACGTCACGCCGGTCATGTACGAGGAGCAGGTGGCGAGATAGAGGATCGCCTCCGCCACGTCGGCGGCGTTGCCGTTGCGGAACTCGAACCTCGTCCCCATGCGGTACGTCTCGTCGTTCGCGAGCGGCTCACCGCGATATCGGCGCAGCGCGTCATTGGCCCCGTCGTCGGAGCGGTAGAACTGCGACGGAGCGATCGCGTTGCACTGGATGGTGGGCGACAGTGCGACGGCGAGCTGTTCCATGAGGCGGACCAGCGCTGTCTTGGACAGGATGTGCGGGATCAGGTTCGGCCACGCCTCGGAGGTCGAGTTTCCCACGAGGGCGATGATGCGTCCGTGTCCCTGCCTGTTCATGACCGCCGCCGCTGCCTGGCTGATGAAGAAGGGCCCCCGCAGGTTCACTCCGAACGAGGCGTCGAAGTCGGTGGGCGTGACGTCCTCGAACTCCTTCGCGCGCAGGAAGCTGGCGTTGTGGACGAGGACGCTGAGGTCGCCCTTCCATCCGCTCGCCGCCTCGACGAGCGGGACCGCATGCGCAGGGTCGGACACATCAGCCTCGACCACGATGGCTTCGCCGCCGTCCGCCTTGATGAGCCTCAGGGTCTCCTCCGCCTCGACGGATTGGCCCCAATGGTTGATGACGATCGAGCCCCCCGCTGCGGCCAGGTGCCGGGCGAAGTCTCGCCCCGCCCGCTCGGCCGACCCGGTGATCAGCACCGTCTTGCCGCGCAGGGGCAGTTCGTCGATGTTCATTGCATTCCTCTCTGTGGGATCCGCGCCGGCCGCCGCGCTCACAGTCGCGCCAGGCCGACGAAGGGCTCGCGCAAGCGCGAGTACATCGCTGTCGAGTAGGTCCGATCGCTCACGGGGCTCCGGAAGGGCACCGACGTGTGATCGCCGCCGTCGAGGGTCGTCTCCACGATGTGACGCATGATCGCCCCGACCAGGGGTGCCACCTTGAATTGCGATCCCGACGTCCCCGCCGCCACGAACAGCCCGTCGTAGCGGGTGCGGTCATAGATCGGGACCCAGTCCTCGGCGGCGTCGATGATGCCCACGATGCCGCTCTTCGCGCGCGGAATGCCGAGCTCGGGGATGCGGCGCGCCAGACGCAGAGTGAGGCGCTCCCAGCCGTCGGCAGAGACCACGGGATGGAAATCGTCGGGGTCGTCCAGCAGGACCTGCTCCTCCGGGACCCCCTGGTTGCTGCCCCCGTGGAACGCGTCGGCGCCTTCGGGCCGGAAGTTCGTGTTGAGATCGCTGTCGACCAGATGAACGCCCTGAGTAGTCATGTCGAAGCCGGGCGGGGCGAGGACATGCACTTCCTCCGTGCGGACCCTCAGCAGCGCCACCCCGAAGTCGTCGGCGGCGCCGATCGGATCCAGCAGTCGAGCGGTGTGGGGTCCGGCGGCCAGGACCACCGTGTCAGCGAGGATCCGGCGCCCATCGGCGAGAGTCACGCCGCGGACGCGGTCCGCGCTCACGTCGACCGTGGCGACCGCCGCCGGCATCGACACGCGCGCACCGGCCCGCCGCGCCGCGTCGAGCAGATTGACCGCCGCGAGCGCCGGGTCCGAGACGTAACCCGACTGGTCGGTGTAAACCGCGCCGGCGAGGAACTCATCGGGGTCCTCCCAGAACGACTCGTCGTCGATCGGCCCAGGCGGACCGAACCGGTGCAGATCGAGATAGGGGAAGCGCGTCTCGGTCTCCTCCAGCGACCACCGTTCGAACCCCACCCCCGCCTCGCTCATCGCCCGCTCGATCTGGGCGAGCGAGCCGTCGCCGGGGTCCAGCAGCAGCGAACCGGAATGGCGGAAGCGAGCGAGGTGCTCACCCGGCCCCGCATCGAGGAACTCCGCCCAGTCGTGCCAGACCGTCAGCGCGTCATCCGAGAGCGCCGAGGTGTGGGCGTCACCGGCGTGGACGCGCACGATCGCGGCGGAGGACGAGGTCGAGCCGGTTCCCGCCGCGCTGCTGCGGTCCAGGACGAGGACGTCGTGACCTGCCCGCGCCATTTCCAAGGCGATGCTCGCGCCGATGACGCCGGCCCCGATCACGAGAACCTCTGCGCGGGTGTCGTCGGTCATTCAGACACCCCAGCCCTCGTGGGGCTCGTGCGCACCGGCCTGCTTCACGAAGGCCTCGCGGAGATCGGAGACGAGCTCGCCGTCGAAAGTGAGCAGGAAGATGCCCGCGAGGGTGGCTGCTTCGCCGTTGTTCATCTCCGTCACCCACCACTCCACGGCCGCGCGGTCGCCCTGGATCACCGGGACGCCGTAGCGGAAGTCGATCTCGGAGACGCCGACGAGGGCGCGCTCCCAGAAGCCCTTGATCGCCTCGGTGCCCACATAGGGCTGGTCGAGGAACGGGCTGTTGCGATAGACACCGTCCGCGGGATGCAGCGCGGCCGCGGCATCCGCGTCGGCCTGCCGCCACACGCGACCGAATTCATCCAGCCATGCGGTCACGGTCTCGAGGGAAACAGTCATGGGGGTCTTCCTTTCAGGCGTCGTTGCGCGCGGCGAGCTCTTCGTTCTCGCGCAGGATGGTGAGGATCAGTCGGGCCGTGCCGTCGGGGTCGACCACGTTGGGGCTGTGGCGGCCGTCGATCTCGACGGCGCGGCCGAGCGGCGCGTGCCGGGTGATCTGCTGCGCCCATCCGGGCTCCACGAACGGGTCGTTCTTCCCGGCGACGGCGACGACGGGGACCGTCGTCGTGGCCAGCGTCTCGGGGTATCGGTCGCCCGAGGGCGGCGGACTGAACGGCGCGGGCATCATCGGCGCCAGGACCGACCGGTAGTTGGCCGCGCCGGCTCCCGCCATGCGGATCGCGACCTGATCGTCGAAGCCCGTGAACTGTCCGTTGGCGAACCGCACGAGACGGGCCATGTCCTCCACGGTCCCATCGAACCGGCCGAGGTGCTCCATGCCCTCGGCGGTCCGGTACGGCCCACCCGTGCCCCCGAACGAGACGACCGATCGCACCCGGTGCGCGAACCAGTCGGTCGTGACCGCCCGCAGCGCAAGCGCACCGCCGAAGGAGTTGCCGACGAGGTGCGCCTGCGCGTGCGAAAGGCCCAGTTCGTCCAGCAGTGCGGCGATCTGGTGCAGCCGGAGATCGTACGGCGGCGCGTCGAACTGCACGACCTTGCTCGACGCCCCGTAGCCGAACAGATCGGGGGCGATGACACGGTAGTGCTCGGCGAGGATCGGGATGAGCGGTCCCCAGCTAGCTTCCGCCGACGCTCCGAACGCGCCCTCGTGCGCGAGCACGAGAACCGGGGCGTCGCCGCGCCCCGCGTGGAGGTAGGTCGTCACCAGCCCGTGGTGGGAATAGCTGCTCGTGTCGAAGTGGGCAGTCATGGTCTTCTCGCTCTCGTCGGTCAGGGGAGGAACTCGTGGTCGGTGGGATCGACGCGCTCGGTCAGCTCCCAGTACTCGATGTTCGTGTAGGGCCAGATCGCGGTGACCCGGCCCGAGGCGTTCTGGTACCAGGTCCGCACGTACGGCTGACCCCACGCCATGCGGCGACTGCCGGCGTCGACGTAGTCGACGAAGCGGTCGAGGGCCTCCGGGCGCACGTCGATCCCCGTGGCACCGCGGTCGAGCACCTCGCGGATCGACTTGACGGCGAACTCGGCCGCCCTCTCGATCATGAAGTGCAGGCTGCCCTGCACGACGCCGCCCACGTTGGGGCCGTAGATCAGGAAGAGGTTGGGGAAGCCGGGCACCGTGATGCCGTTGTAGGCGCGGGCGTTGCCGGCCCAGAACTGGTGCAGACTGACTCCGCCGCGTCCGGTCACCTCGATGGCCTCGAGGAACTCCGAGGGCCGGAACCCGGTGGCGTAGATCACGACATCGGCGGGATGGCCGACTCCCTCGCCGTCTATGATCTCCGTCTCGGTGAACCGTGCGATTCCCGCGGTGACCACCGTGGTCTTGGGATCCAGTAGCGCGCGGGCCCATACGCCGTTGTCACGCAGCATCCGCTTCGCCCCCGGCGGGTAGCCGGGGATCGCGATCCGCAGCAGGTCGGGACGCGACTCCAGCTGCTCCTCGATCCGCGACGTCAGGTAGTCGCGCAGTTCCTGATTCTTCCGGGAGATGCTCAGGGGGGCGCCGTCCCAGTCGTCCTCGACGGTGACGGTGTGGGCGCGTCCCTCGATGCCGGTGAGGATCACCCACAGGCGGAACCACTGTGCGAAGTGGGGCACCTTGTCGACCAGCCACGTGAACACCTCTCCGACCTCGTCGTGGTAGTTCGGCGCCGGGAGCATCCAGGGGGCGCTGCGCTGGAACACCGTCAGTGAGCCGACCTGGTCGACGATCGCCGGAACGATCTGGTAGGCGCTGGCCCCGGTGCCGATCACGACGACGTTCTTGCCGGTGAGGTCGACCCCGTGGTCCCATTCCTGCGAATGCATGGTGTCGCCGTGGAAGCGCGACGCCCCCTCGAACTCGGGAATGTGGGGGCGGTCCAGAAGCCCGAGTCCGCTCACGACAGCGGCGAACCTGCGAACCTTCTCGACGCCGTCGCGATCGATCGTGGTCGCCTCCCAGACTCCGTCGGCGTCGTCCCAGCGCAACCGTGACAAGCGGGTGTCGAATTCGATCGCATCCCTCAGTCCTGCCCGGTCGACCACCTCGTTGAGGTAGTCTGCGATCTCCCCGCCCTCGGCGAACTGGTGGGGCCAGTCGCCGCGCTGCGCGAACGAGTAGGAGTACCCGAAGGTGGGTGTGTCCAGCCGAACCCCCGGATAGGTGTTCTTCGCCCATGTGCCGCCGAGGTCCTCGCCGGCTTCGATGTGGACGTAGGGCAGACCGGTCTGGGCGATGCGATAGGCCGCGGCGACTCCCCCGACGCCGGCACCGACCACGAGCACCGGGAATTCCCGATCCGGCGCCACCTCCTCGACACGCCAATCCGGCTTGCCGCCGTGCGCGGGCGCGAGCGCGAGCTCATGGCTGAGCATGTCGGCCCACTCGTCACGACCGCCGCTGAGGAAGCCGAGCAGCTCGAGCCGGCGCTCGTCGCTGAGCACGCCGACACCGGTGATCCCCTCGTCACGGAGGCGCTTGAGACCAGCCAGGGCCACGTCGATCGCGCGCTCCTGCTGCTGCGGTGTCATGCCACCGTGCGCTACCGGCGCCGTGTCCATGGGAGTCAGCGGGGGGCGCAGCTCCTCGCTGAGGATCGACGGATCGTCCAGCGCCGCGGCGAGGGCGACCAGCAGCACGGGGAGCTCTGCGCTCCGCGCCACGCGCTCCAGTTCGGCATCACTCTCGGAGATAGGGGAGTAAGACGCCTGCCAGAAGAGGTCGTCGACCCCGTCCGTCGCCGGCGTCGATCCTGGGCTGACCGCTGTCATGGGCACGCTCCTCGCAATTGTCACCGATTACGTAATCGGATGACGACTCCTGTGGTCCACGAGTCGCTCATCCGTCCTCGCCGTAGGTGCGGGGAATCGGCGTCAGACCGCGAGATCGTCGCGGAAATGCCGATCATCCGCACCAGATTCGGCACGCTGTCGAGACCAAGCATATACGTAAGCGTGTTACACTGGCGTTGCGTGCAGCCCGAAGGTGGTAGCCGACGTACGAGGGTCCAGACGAGTCCGATCCCCCCAGGGAGGCACAATGGGTGATGCCGCATCGAGCGGACTGCTCGAAGGGCTCCACGAGATCTCATCCGTGGGCCGTGACCGGCATCGGGGCGGCTACTCACGGCACCTGTGGGATCCCGCCGAGTTCGAGCTGCGCGAGTGGTTCGCCTCGCGGGCCGAGAAGATCGGCCTCGAGGTGGAGACCGACCGCAACGGCAACATCTGGGCATGGTGGGGCCCCCCGGGCCCCGACGCTCTCGTGATCGGCAGTCACCTCGACTCCGTTCCCGGTGGAGGCGCGTTCGACGGGCCCCTGGGCGTGGAGAGCGCCTTCGAAGCCGTGCGAAGGATCAAGGCGACCGGGATCCTGCCTCGGCGGCCTCTGGCCGTGATGGCCTTCGCCGAGGAAGAGGGGTCGCGCTTCGGCGTCGCCTGCCTCGGCTCCCAGCTGCTCACCGGTGCGATATCACCCGAGTACGTGCGATCTCTGAGGGACGAGAACGGCGTGTCGTTCGCCGACGCGGGCCGCCGCGTCGGCTTCGACACCGACCGCATCGGACGCGACGACATGGCGCTGTCGCGCATCGGCCTGTTCATCGAGTTGCACGTCGAACAAGGGCGCGGCCTCATCAATCTCGGGAGCCCGACCGCCATCGCATCGCGCATCCTCGCCCACGGCCGGTGGACGCTCACGTTCCGCGGACAGGGCAATCATGCCGGCGCCACTCTCATGTCCGACCGCGACGACCCAATGGTCTCGGCCGCCCGTGCTGTCCTGGAGGTGCAGCAGGCAGCACTCGACTTCCCCGGCTCCCGCGCCACGGTCGGGCGGATGACGGCGCTTCCCGGCGGAGCGAACGTCATCCCCTCGTCGGTCACCATGTCACTGGATGCGCGAGCCTCCTCCGACGAGGAGACGAGGGCCCTGGTCGAGACGATCGCCGGACGAGTCCGCGCGACCGAGTTCGTGGAGAACTCCTGGAGCCCTGAGGTGCATTTCGATCGTGCGCTGGCGGAGACGGTGACCCGCGCCATCGGCGACGTACCCGTGCTCCCCAGCGGGGCCGGCCATGACGCGGGCGTGCTCGCTGCCGTCGTGCCGACCGCGATGATCTTCGTCCGCAACCCCGACGGCGTCTCGCACGCACCCGGTGAGTACGCTGAGCTGGACGACTGCCTCGCCGGAATCCAGGCGCTCGAGGACGTCGTGAGGAGCCTCGTATGACCGTGTGGTGCGAGCGACTCGTCCTGGACGGCGTCGTGCACGATCGTGTCCGGCTGACCGCCGACGCCACCGGCGCGACCAGCGGGTTCATCACCGATGCCTCGCCCGCGCCCGGAGACCTGGTGCTCGGCACCGCCGTCCCGGGCGCGGCGAACGCCCACTCGCACGCCTTCCACCGGGCCCTTCGAGGGCGCACCCACGGCGACGGCGGGGACTTCTGGACGTGGCGGGAGCTGATGTACCGTACGGCGTCGCGGCTCACCCCGGCGCGGTACCGCTCGCTGGCGGCGGCCGTGTTCGCCGAGATGCTCACGGCCGGCTACACCGCGGTGGGCGAGTTCCACTACGTGCACCATCAGCCCGGCGGCACGCCCTACCCGCACGAGATGGAACTGGCGGTCGCCGCAGCAGCCGCCGATGTCGGCATCCGTCTCACGCTTCTCGATACCGCATACCTGGCCGGTGGCGTCGGCGAGCGGCTGTCGGCCGAGCAGGCGCGCTTCGGCGACGGGTCGGCCGAGGCCTATCTGCGTCGGTGGCAGGAACTGTCGACACTGATACCCGGCCTGGGCGCGGCGATCCACTCCGTGCGCGCCGTCTCCTCCACCGACATCCGCACGATCGTCGAAGGACTCCCCGACGACGTTCCGGTGCACATCCATCTCTCCGAGCAGCCCAAGGAGAACGAAGCCTCGCTCGCGGCCTACGGCGTCACGCCGACCGGCCTGCTCGCACGCGAGGGCGTGCTCTCGACTCGTGTGAGCGTGGTGCATGCGACGCATCTCACCGAGGACGACGTCCGCGAGCTCGGCGGAGCCGGGGTCAGCGTTGTGATGTGCCCGACCACCGAGGGCGACCTCGGCGACGGCATCGGCCCTGCGCGCGAGCTTCTCGACGCCGGCGCGACCATCGCTGTCGGTTCCGACCAGAACGCGGTCGTCGACCCCCTGTTGGAGATTCGCGGGCTCGAGATCCAGGATCGTCTCCGCAGCCTGCGCCGAGGCCGGTTCTCGATGCCGGAACTGGGTACGGCGATGAGCGCCGGCGGCTACCGCTCGTTGGCCCGTCGTGCGCCCCTGTCGATCGGCGGGCTGCTCGACCTCGTCGAGATCGACACACGATCGGTGCGAACGATCGGCGCAGAACCGGATCAGCTGCTCCTGTGCGCCACCGCGGCGGACGTGCGCCGTGTCGTGGTCGGCGGACGGGTTGCGGCATCCGCGGGACGACTCGCCGATGGCAGGCAGCCGGCCGATATGCTCGCCGAAGCGCTGGAGGAGGTCGCGGCATGAGTTTGCTGCTGACGAACATCGGCGAGCTGACGACGAACGACCCGGAGCGGGGTCGGCGACACGACGCCGCGCTCGTCATCGAACAGGGCCGCATCGTCTGGATCGGGGATGCCGCGGCCGCCCCCGCGGTAGACCAGGCGACCGACCTGGGCGGCGCCGCAGTGCTGCCCGGATGGGTCGACACCCATAGCCACATCGTGTTCGCAGGCGACCGCTCGGACGAGTTCGAGGCACGCATGGCGGGTGAGCGCTATGCGGCGGGAGGCATCGCGCAGACGGTCGAGGCGACGCGGACGGCCGACGAGGAGACGCTGCGCACGAACGCAGCCGCGCTCTGCGCGGAGGCAGCGCGGGGCGGAACCACCTTCCTGGAGACCAAGACCGGATATGGGCTCGACATCGACAGCGAGGTGCGCAGCGCCCGGGTCGCCCGCGAGGTGGTCGACTCGGTCACGTTCCTCGGCGCGCATGTCGTGCCTGCCGGCGTGGACGCGCGCGAATACGTCGATCTCGTCCGCGGTCCGATGCTCCAGGCCGTCCGCCCCTACGTCGACGCGATCGACGTGTTCTGCGAGGCCGGCGCCTTCACCGTGGACCAGTCCCGAGAGGTGCTGACCGCGGGGCGGGACGCCGGGCTGGCTCTGCGTGTCCACGGCAACCAGCTCGGGCATTCGGGCGGCGTCGCGCTGGCTGTCGAGCTGGGCGCCCGCAGCGTCGACCACTGCAACCACCTCAGCGAGCGTGACATTCTGCTCCTCGCCGAATCGCGCACCGTGGCGACGCTGCTGCCGGCGTGCGACCTGTCGACCCGTGAACCCTTCGGCCCGGCACGGCAGCTGCTGGACGCAGGAGCGACCGTCGCGCTGGCGACGAACTGCAATCCCGGGACGTCGTTCACCACCTCGGTGCAGTTCTGCGTGGCCACGGCCGTGCTGCAGATGCACCTCACCATCGAGGAGGCGGTGTTCGCCGCCACCGCGGCCGCGGCGTGGTCGATGGATCGAGACGACATCGGAGTGATCCGGGTCGGAGCTCGGGCAGACCTGCAGGCCCTCCGCGCTCCCGGGATCTCGCATCTGGCGTACCGGCCGGGGGTACCGCTGACCTCGCACGTCTGGAAGGACGGCGAGCCGATCGGACCGGCAGGCGGGTGAACCGGCCGCGCGGGCGCTTGCGTCCCACTGTTCTATGGAGAGACTGCTTCTTATGACTGAAGATCACGCGAGCCAGGAGTCCCCCCGGGCGGCGGCGCTCCTCGACGGCGCCGTGGCCTACCTCAGCCGCGAAGGGATCGAGGACTTCTCGCTCGCCAACCTCGCCGGCGCCCTGGAAACATCGAGTCGCATGCTCATCTACCATTTCGGCTCACGCGACGCGCTGCTGGCGAGGGTGCAACGCGAGATGCGGTCGAAAGTCACCTCCGAGCTGCGGTCGCGCCGGTTCGACAAGCTCAGCGAGGCGGTGCGCGCGACCTGGAACTACTATGTGCCGCGGCTGCCGCATATGGAGCTGTTCTACCATTTGACGTCCCGCGCGTTCGAAGACCCCGCCGAGTTCCAGGTCTTCACCGACACCGCCGTGTCGAACTGGGAGGTGTTCTTCGCGGAGGTAGCCGAACGCGAGGGCTACCGCGGGCGCGATGCCCATTCCGCCGGGAGCCTGGCTCTGGCGGGATTCCGTGGACTCATCCACGATCTCCTTCTCACGGGAGATATCAAGCGCCTGACGCGCGCCGTCGATCTGCTCGCGGAGATGCTCGATGACCGTGCGCTGAAGATCTCCCAGGTCGAAGCGGCCGGGATCCCCCGCGAGTTCGTCTCCTGAGCGGCGTCGGCACCCCTACGTCGACCTCCTTTCGTCCCGATAGAAAGTGTGACCGTGCGCTTCGGATTCCATTTCCTCGACTTCACGCTTCCGGGGCAACCCGAGAGTCTGAGCGGCCATCTCACCCGCACCGCGGCAGCCGTGGAGGCGGCGGGCGCGAGCTGGCTGACGGTGCAGGACCATTTCCTGCAGATGGAGCAGTTCCGCTCGGCACACGATCCCATGCTCGAGAGCTGGTCGACGCTCGGGTTCCTCGCGGCGCGCACCGAGCGGGTCAGACTCGGCACCGTGGTCACGGGGATCACCTATCGCAATCCTGCGGTCCTGGCCAAGACGGCCACCACGATCGATGTCCTTAGCGACGGCAGGTCCTTCCTCGGCGTGGGCGCGGGCTGGTATGAACGCGAGCACCTGGCCTACGGCATCCCGTACCCGACGCTGTCGGGCCGCTTCGAACGGCTCGAAGAGACCGTGCGCATCGCACTGCAGATGTGGAGCGACGACGACGGCCCCTTCGAGGGGACGCACTTCCGCCTGGCCGAGACCATCAACGTGCCGCGTCCGATACAGCGCCCGCACCCGCCGCTGGTGATCGGCGGCGGCGGCGAGCGCAAGACGCTGCGCCTCGTCGCGCAGTACGCGGATGCCTGCAACCTCAACGTCGTCGATCCCGGGCAGGTCGCCCACAAGCTCGACGTGCTGAGGCGGCACTGCGACGACTTGGGCCGCGACGAGTCGGAGATCGAGAAGACGATGCAGACCAGCGCGTGGGATCCTGTCACCGACCCCGACGCGTTCCTGCGGTTCGCTGAGCAAGTCGCCTCGGTCGGGATGGAGCACCTGCATGTCCGGGTGCAATCGGACGATCCGGCGGGCTATGTGGCGTGCTTCGCCGAGGACGTCGCCCCGCGACTCGCCGATATCCACGTCTGATCGGTCGCCGTGACCTTCGAGATCGTGCGCTTTGCCTCGCGCCCTCCGAAACCGTGGGCGAACGGTGGCGGCAGTACCAGGGTGCTCGTCGATGACGCCGACGAGGGCCGCATATGGACCTACCGTGTCAGCGTCGCGGATCTCTCCGGCCATCAGCGGTTCAGCCGTTTCGAGGGAGTTGACCGTCACCTCACGTTCCTCGGGCCCGGGTCGCTACGGATAACGGTGAACGACGTCGAGCGAACGCTCGATCCGTGGCAGGAGATTCGCTTCCTCGGTGAGGACGCCGTCGCTTCGGAGCCGTCGGAACCGACAGCTCGCGATCTCAACGTGATGGTCCGGCGCATTGCCCGCACGCTGACAGTGACGCCGACAGCAGGGGTCAGCATCATCTCGCCGCAGGCCGGGACTGCAACGATATGGATCGCACTCGATCCCTATGCATTCGTCGAGAAGAAGCGCGTCTCAGAGCTCGATCTCGCAGTGATCGGCGGGAGCACGCCCGTCACCGTCGACGGCAAGGGAATCTTGTGCGAAATCCGCATACGAGACGGTGTCTAGTTCCACCTTCTGCTGAGGAATCGCGTGCCGGACCTCGCTGAGCGGCACGGCCTCCCCGCCGATCGTCCGCTGTGAGATTGCCAGCGAGAGCTTTCCTCGGCGACCTCTTGCGCAACGACAAGTTCTTGCCGCCGGAGGGGGGGCGATGAGATGCGCCATTCTGCGGAGGTCGCGCAGGACGGCGCACCGCAGGGTACCCCGGGGGCCCTGACCGGGTCCGTCCGATGATTGGTATGGACCCGCGCTATGCCGGCCAAGCCGACGCTGTTACGCCGACGCTTCGAAAAGCGCCTGTGTATAGATCGGAAAGCGCGCGTGTAAGCATCGGGTAGCGCGTGGGGCTGCTCGATGATGACTCTCACCCCCGGCGACGAGTGTTCGTTGGGGTGAGAGAAGTTCTTGATGACCGATTACCGCCAGTTGATGCGGCTTGTGTTGGACAAGGTCCCGTATCGCGAGATCGCTGCCCGGGAGGGGTGCTCGCAGCGCACGATCGCGAGGGTCCGCCGGGTGCTCGACGAACACGGACTGACGGCCGTGAGCCAGGTCGACGCGCTCTCGCGCGAAGACGTTGACGGGTTGTTCTCCGACGGGCGCAAGAGCGTCACCGGGGAGTTCGTGCCTGTCGATATCGACAGGGTCGTCGCTGCGAGGCTGGGGGCGGAACAAGCCCCCGCTGAAGGTGTTGTGGGCGCAGTATCTGCAGGTCGACGCTCCCGCCGGCCGCAGCCATTACGGGTATGAGCGGTTCTGTCAGATCGTCGCCGAGCACGTGCGTGTCAACGACCTCACCGCCCCGATCCAGCACGTCCCCGGGCATACGATGCAGGTCGACTGGGCGGGCACCCGGATGCAGATCGTCGACCCGGTCTCCGGGCAGGTCACTCCGGTGTCGGTGTTCGTGGCGTCGCTGCCGTACTCCGGGCTGGTGTTCGCGTACGGGTGTCTGGACGAGAAGTTCCCCGCCTGGGCGGACGCGCACCGGCGAGCATTCGAATACATCGAGGGCGTGACGTTGCTGGTCGTGCCCGACAACGCATCGACGGCGTCGAACCAGATCAGCAAGAGCGAACGCGCCCGAGACGTGAACTCCTCCTACGCGCAGTTCCTCGAACACTACCGAACCGCGGCGGTCCCGACCAGATCCGCAGCACCCAGAGACTATCCCGAGGGTTCTGTTATCCCGAGTCGCGGCCGTGATCGCCGCCGGGATCCCGGAGGAACAGGCGATCGCGGCGGCATCAGTAGTCCCCGCCCGTGCAATCGGAATGGCGCCTCGACAACACATGAGTTGAGCGGCTGTGCTTGCCTTGAGGAGTAGTACACAGACCGGTCGCTCTTATGCCGCCAAGCGACGGTCGTCGAGAGCTGACACGCACCGCTTCGGTCGCCGCACCCAATACCCTCTCCGGTGGAGAGCCCTTCGGCGGGACCTCAACCGAACGCGCGAGGTACACCTGCGCGGCGTGTTCATTCCCCTACACTGCGGCTACGCAGCTCTCATCGCAGCGAGCCACTCGTTGGCCAGACGCGCCCACCGCTCCGGATCTGAGTTCCACGCGAGCGTGTGTTCCGCCAGGAATGTCTCCAGTTGGACCATGTCGGGACGCAGTTGCGTGAGGTGACGAGCCACCGCGGGCGGGGACGATGTGTCCGCCTCGCCGTGGAATACCAACGCGGGGACCGACAGCGCCGACGCCCGCGCGATCCAGTTGAAGGAGTCCAGCGGTACCGATGAACTCAACCCGATAGCGCATGCGAGCAGATTCAATTGCAGCCACGGGGACGCAAGCACGCCGACCTGTCGCGGAAGGCCAACACGGGCGCAGTTCGCTGCGATCGTCTCGTGCCAATCAAGCACGGGCGAGTCGAGGATGAGCCGGTCGATGACGTGATCGAACTCGCGATCGGTCGCCACCTGCAATGCGATCGCTCCGCCCATCGACCATCCGAACAGCACGATCCGCTCGGCTCCGTGCGCGATCGCGAACCTCACCGCGGCACGAACGTCTTCGGCTTCCTTCGCGCCGAGGGTGGAGCGCCCCGATCCGACCGTCGGCCCTTCACCGTCATTGCGATACGTGACGACGAGCGAAACGAGGCCGACGTCCGCCGCGACCTTCGCTCCACGGAGCGTGCCCGCGCGAGGACTCGCCAGTCCATGAATGTGGATCGCCCAGTCGTTCGTCGTGTTGCCGGCCGGGCGGATCAGCCAGGCTGGCGCAGGGCCGACCGCCGTCTCCACGATCACGTCCTCCGCCTCGAGACCAGCGTCTTCAGGATCGCGATAGTAGATTCCGCTCCACGACGCGTGCCGGCCCACACGTAGCGCGCCGTTCGGCGCAGCGGATTCCACCAGTCGTGTCACGGTCGCGGCGTCCTGATCTATGACTCGGCCGAGGCGCACCCACCCACCGTCCTCGAGCCAGAGGCTGTAGATGCCCGGTGCCGCTGTCGCAGGAGTGAGATCGAGGACCACTGCATCGCCATCCGCGCGCCGCAGGATGTCCCGAATAGTGAGGCTGAAGATCCGCCCCGACAGCGGCGCCGTGAGCTTGCGGGCTATCGCGAATCCGAGGCCCGCGGCGCCGGCCGCGACCGCCAGGCCGAGTCCCGCGGCCGCCATGAACCCTGCACCCGCTTTCAAGGTGTGGCACCCGTCGCAGGTTGGGCACTGGTTGCGTTCGTGTCGGCACCGCGCCTAAGGAGGCGTGCCTCAGCCGCATCAACGATCACGCTCTCAGCATCGCTCAGTTCGAACGCAACGCGTGGGTCGACAGCAGCGTCCCGGATCTCGACGAGTTGCCGGTGCAGCCGCGTCTCCGCGTCGGCCGCGCTGAAGCCAGCCGCGTCCTGCTGGCTCATGCCTGGCCGAACGAGATTCGCCCGTTGCCAGATCGGCGTTGTCTGCGTGACAAGTCTGCGCATCGCGTTGGCTCGAGAACGGGCACGAAGCCAACGCATCGCCGGCTGGCTGGCCAGCCCCAGACAGAGGAAGAGGAACGTCGACAGGAACAGCGGACTGTACGCAGCGCCAAGACCGAGCATCAGCGAGACGTCGCCTGCAATGTGAGCGATGTCCATCCCGATGACGACGGCGGCCAGCACGAGACCGAGCGCACTGCCGATGAGGAGGGCAACGGCCGGCAAACGGTCCGCTCCCCTGCCACGGCGGATTTGCCGGGTCGTGACCGCCGCCATCGCTGTCAGCACGATCCCGTCGTACGCGAACTGGGTCATCGAATAGGCGGCAGCCGCGGGCTGCGCCCCGTAGTCCAGCATGAACGTCGTGGTCGTCACCCCGCGCTCGATAAACGCGAACGCGATGACCGTACACACCAATGCCACCGCGAGAACGGTCCGACCCAGGGCGAACCGCACGATCGCCGGCCGGAACTCCGTCGCCTTGGCCACGGCTCGCCCGAGGAAGAAGATGCCCAGCATCAGCGCGAGATCGGCTACCAGTGTGACGAGGTTGGTGCCGCCGAGCAGGCGATCGGCCCAGCGGTAGAGGCCATCGATGTTGAGCGTCATCGCCACGGCAATGGTCAGGGCCGACCACAGGATGCTTCGATCAGCGCGACCGCGTCGCAGGATGAGCAGGCTCAGAACGAGCAGCCACAGCAGCGCGGAGACGAGAATCTGGGTCACCCGAAGATCTCCAGGAACCTCGATTCGTGCATCACCGACCCACGGATGGCGGCGGCAAGGTGATCTGCGAGCGACTCGGCCGCGATCTCGTCCGCTGTGACGAGGTCTTGTCGCCGAAGCAGACGGCGCCGTGTCGACGGCGCGATATCGGGGAGGAGAGGGTCGGCGCAATCCGCGGCGTCGTCGTGGCCGTGGTCGAGGATGATGTGGGCCAGCTCGTGCAGCACGAACTGCTGCCGGTGAAGGGTCGACGCGCTCCGGGCGTGGATGACCAAGTCCTCTGTGTCCCTGACGAGCCACAGAGCACAGATCCCGTCGCGGTCGCTGAGGTCGGCAAGCTCGACGATCCGCAGCGGCCGTCCGCGCCGGCGCTGCACCGCGCTCACCAGCTCATCGAATGAGAAGGAATCTCCGAGCTCGAGTTCCTGTAGCGCCATCGGCGCGCGCATTGCGACCTTCACTGTGTTCGTCACTTCCCTCCAGAGCCGTCGGCCGTGATCACCGTCCGCGGACCGCGTGCGGCCGACTCCTCGTTCGATTCGTTGTCGAGGAATCGAGTGATTGCCTGGAGCGCTTCGGGATTGATGTCGCCCAGCGTGCGCGCCGCGTAGGACTTGACCTTCGCGGCACGCATGGATCGGATGAGATCTAGCTGCGCGGCGACCTTCGCCGGCATGGGCGCATCCTCGCCGCCAGAGAGAAAGTCGGGGTCCACATCGAAGTACGCCGCGAGCCCTTCGAACAGCGCGCGATCCTGCACGAACCGATGGCCGTTGACCATGTAGGTCCAGCGTGACCGAGACAGGCTGACGCCCCGGGTCTGAAGGAACGCCACGATCTGCGAGTACGTCGGCTCCTCGCCGGTCTCGGCGATCGATACGTCGAGCAGCAGACGAAGTCGCTTCGCCAACTCGTCCGCTGCCATCTTGCTCTCGTCTTCCGTCATGTCTTCACGACCATCCTTCGCCTCGGGCAGGGAAGGGACTCCGTTGGGCATGCCCAACGACCCAGTTGAGGATGCTCAAACTACTCGTTGGGCATGCCCAAATCAACCGTTGCGCTCACGCGACGACAGGTGCAAGCATGAACGCCTCACGCTGTTGAGCATGCCCAAATCAACCGTTGCGCTCACGCGACGACAGGTGCAAGCATGAACGCCTCACGCTGTTGGGCATGCTCAAACAGCATCCGCGATGCTGCGGCTATCCAGGAGAGGTGCGACATGTCGAGACAAGCACTCCACGCGACTCGACCGAGAGTGCAGCCGGCGGCCAGTCGACTAGAACTCCCCCAGCACCTGTTCGAGCCGCATCACCATCTCGGTCACTTGCGCGTCATCGACGGTGTAGCGGACTCGCTGACCGCGGATGGCGACGTCACGCGGCGGGTCCGCGAGGATCAGCCCCGCATCGAGCAGCTTCTCGAGCCCGTTGGCGATCGTCATCTTCGGGAGCTCGATCGCCTCAGCGATCTCGGAACGCGTCAGTCCAGGGTTCTTCCGCAGAAGACCGATGATGGTCGCCTGCATGACATTCCCGAGCGCGTTGATGGGATCCTCCGCGTAATCACTGTTCGCGGGGCGGGCGTAGCGAGGCACGAGCCCAGTTTGGCGCACCGCCCCGCCGTCGTCCACAGAAGGGATTCAAAAAATGCTTCACAAATGGAGTGTACGGCTATATGCTTCCCTCATGTCAAGCGAAGCGACCCCTCTCGACGCGGCCCGATCGGGCGCCGCGTCAGGGCTGTCGCGCTGGACGCTCACCGCTCGGGCAGGTGACAGCGGCCGATGACAACTCCACGGAACACCCGGCGCGCGCGAGGCATCGTGTGGGCGATTGTCGGCGGAGTGGTGCTGCTCATCGGCATCCTGGCGATCATCGTCGCGTCGCTCTTCTCGGGCGGCGAGACACCGACCTCTACCGAGACCACTCCTCCGGACTCGACGCCGACGACCGAGACCACCGAGCCGACGACGGACGAGTTCGTCGACGCATCCGTCGCCGAAAAGGGCTGGGTGCCGGAGCCGATCACAACGAATGCCGAGACCTACGTCCGGGCGGCGCTGGCTGCGGCATCCACGTTCGACACGCAGTTGAGCAGCCGCGCCGAGTGGCTCACCTACCTGGACACCTGGTTCACGCCCGACATCCGCTACACCTCGGAAGAGGACCGCGCCTCCGACATGCAGGCGTCGCAGCTCGAGCTTCGTCAGGGCGTCGTGCTCCCCGAAGCGGAGTGGGATTCCCTCGCAAACGAGGACGGCCGCGTCACCGCGGCGGTCACCGGCGACGTCGAGTTCGCCGAGGTGCCCGATGACGCGTCGGGCGACATGAGCATCGGAACGGCCGACGTCGTGCTGACGTACACGCGCTCGGACGGCAACGGCGGAGAGACCTCCTACGACGACACGGTGCGCGTCAGCGTCCAGGCCCTGTGCGGCGAGGGATCGGTCCCGACGCCGGACACAACGCAGCAGGAAGGTGACTGCAAGGTCGTCCGCTACTTCTCGGGGTCATTGGAGCCCTGACATGGGAGCCCCGGTCGCCGCCGCAGCAGCCCTCGCGAACACGAGGATCGGGCGGAAGATCGCGATCGGGGTTCTCCTCTTCGTCGCGCTCGTCGGCGGGATGCTGCTGACGCCGCTCATCGCGACCCCGTTCGCTGTGGCCGGCGAGCAGGTTACGCAGGAGGTCGAGACCCAGTCGGCGCCCGTCGCGAACGGCGACTGGGGATACCCGCTCGCCGGCGACTACTCGAAGGGGCGCGGGTTCGGGTACAACCCGGTGATCGGATGCAGCTACTGCTCGACCAACCACCAGGGCTACGACATGGCTCAGGGCTGCGGCGCGACGATCTACGCCGCGGGCCCCGGCCGGATCATCACAGCGGGTTCGTTCTACGGCTGGGGGAACACAGTCCGCGTCGACCACGGCGGCGGCCTCGTCACGCTCTACGGGCATATGCAGTGGGGCTCGATCCGCGTATCGGTCGGTGATGCCGTCGATGCCGGAACGGCGCTCGGCGCCGAAGGCAATACGGGCCGCTCGTTCGGCTGCCACCTGCACTACGAGGTGCAGCAGGACGGCGCCGCCATCGACCCTCAACCGTTCATGGCCGCTCTCGGCCTTCCGCTCAAGTGATGCACCGAAGGAGAACACGATGCGATACCTACTGACAGCGCCGGCCGCGGTCGACATCCCCGACATCGAACCGGACTTCTCGGCGCCCTTCTTCGCCGGCTTCCAGGTCGTCGCCTCGTACATCCTCGCGGGCGCGATGATCGTGGTCCTGATCATGCTGATCATCGCCGGCGCATCACTCGCATTCCGCGGCCTCGCCTCGGATCGGATGCGCACGTGGGCCGGTGAGAACATCCTCTGGATCTTCATCGCCGCTGCCGTCCTCGGAGCCGCGAGCGGACTGTTCCAGTGGTTCGTCAACTTCGACTTCGGGTTCTGATGCGCATCGTCCGTTCGCTGCTCGTCGGCGCGGTGGTCGGGCTCGGCCTGACTCTGACCGCGCTGACTCCGGCGAGCGCAGCGCCAGCATCCGTCGTTGTCGCACCAGCTGCGGCGAACGCATCACCGGTGACAGATGAGCCCTGGTCGTCCCCCGCCTACCCCGTCGACTGCTTCCGCGTCGACGGGCAGATCACCTGCACACCGCAGAACACCGCGGACATCAAGCCACAGCAGTGCTTCATCAACGTGTTCGTCGACGGTGCGAAGGCGACAGTGTGCACGACCGATGAGTCGCACGTCTCGGCCATCAAGACGAGCGGGGGCAAGCCGCTGCTCGTTGAGTACGGATGCTCGCTCGGCGACGTCGTATGCGTCACGTTCGAGAACGCCGGCCGCGGCATGGCGCTGTCGGCGACCTCGATGATGTTCGCCGTCGCGCAGAACATGCGCTTCGACACCACGTCGCTCCTGTGGACCGCCGCAACCAACGAGTGGTCGTTCTGGCAGTGGGCGATCCTCGCCGTGCTGTTCGGCGCGATGGTCTGGGCGGTCGCCGCCGCGATCGTCTCGGGTGACCGCGCGGAGCTCGTCGGAGCTCTCGTGCGCAGCTTCATCGCGGTTCCCGCCACGGCGATCACGCTGTGGGCGACCGGACACCTGCTCAACGCCGTCGATGACCTCACCTGGTACGTCATGAACCGCGACGGTGCCGACGGCCTCTTCGCGACGCTGCAGTCCGTCATGTGGGCCGGCGGACAGGCGAACTACTTCTTCGCGTTCGTCATCCACACCCTGTTGATGCTCGGGATGCTGCTGCTCATGCTCGTGTTCGCCTTCCGCAACATCGTGCTGGCGGCGCTGATCGCGGTGGGTCCGATCGCGTGGATGCTTTATCCCGCCCGCGCAGTCGGACCGCAGTGGGTCGTCCGGTACGTATCGGCAGTCGTGGTACTGCTTCTCACCGGCCCCCTGACGATCGGGTTCGTCACCCTCATCATCAACGGCCTCGCCGGGGTGAAGACCATCTGGGATCCGCGGTCGTGGCCGCTCCTCATCGGCCTGGTGCTCGTCGCGTTCGCGCCCTTCGCAGTGTTCGGACTCTTCAGCTTCGTCGGCGCCGTCGCCGCCGACTCGGTCGGCTCTGCGGTCGGGTCACGGGCCGGGCACGCGGCGACGGGCGCCGCCCGGTCGGTATCGCGCATCCCGAGCCGCGCCGGCTCGTCGCCCGCCGGTGTGGCGCCGCGCTCCGCACGGCCGGGTGCACCGGGAGCTGCCGGCCCATCGGGCGCGAGTGGAAGCGGCGGATCCACGCCAGGTCGCCCACCACGGGGACCGGCAGGCCCCAGCGGCTTCCCCGGCTCGCCCGGTGGTTCGGGCTCCTCGCCCGCAGCCAACCCGTCCAGCGCGGGCGCTCCGGCACCGTCGTCCGCCAGCTCCGCTCCGGCATCCCGCCCCGCCGCGCGTCCGGCACCGTCATCCGCGCCGCCGTCCCCGTCTCCCTCGTCACCCCCTCGCCCTCGAACTGAGAGGACCGCATGATGTCGACTCAGGATCTCGCCCGACCCGTCCGCCTGCCGCGTCGCTCGAGGCAGGGCGTCGTGATGGGTATGGACGGCTGGCAGCTCACCTGCCTCACCGCGGCCGCAATCATCGTGCTGATCGGCGTCAACCGCTTCGGTCCGCCGGGACTGCTCTATGCCGCTCCCCTCTACCTTCCGATCGGCATCTTCGCGTTCGTGACGGTGCACGGGGACTCCGCTCCGCGCCAGGTCGGGCTGTGGTTCATGAAGCAGATCCGTCACGCGACCGGCGCGACGCGGCAGTTGTACCGCCCCGAGCGCACGCATCTCGCGGGAACGCTCAATCTCCCCGGCATCCGGGCATCCATCCAGCTGTGGGACGTGGATGACGTCGCGTGCGTCTACAACCCGCACGACCGCTCGGTGTCGGTGACCGCCGAGGTCGAGGTGCAGGGCTTCCTCATGAAGGACGACCCGGAGCGCTTCGACCTCACGCAGCAGTGGGCTCCGGTGCTCGCGTCGTTCACGCAGCGCCCGGGCATCAAGCGCGCGGTGCTGCAGGAACGGACGATTCCGACGACGATCCGGCCAGCCCGCGACCACTATCAGTCGGTGACATTGAAGCGGAAGCTCAACGGCGACTCCCCCGTCGCTCACAACTACGACGCCGTGATGGACAAGTCCGAGCGGTACGCGGTCTCGCACCGCAACTATCTGACCTTCACCCTCGATCTGATTGCGCTCGGACCCCAGCTGAAGTCGCTCGGCGGCGGCGAGGATGCGGTCAAGGCTCTCGCTGCCCTTGAGGCACGCAACCTCGCGGACGCCCTGAGCGCAGCACGGATCAGCGTGCGACGGTGGCTCACGACCCGCGACGTCGCGGCGCTCGCCCGGGTGGGCTTCGATCCCGAGTTCGCCGCCAACGTCCAGAACCGTGACGACGACCACGTCGGTGTCGATCCGGTCGCGATCGGGCCGATGTACCTCGAGGAGCCGCGCGGCAAGAACGGCGTCGTCTACACGGACTCGGGCGTCCACACGACTCTCTGGATTCAGGAGTGGCCGCGATCGGACACCGCGGTCGGGTTCGTCGAGCCGATCGTGTTCGCGCGGATGCCGGCCACCGGCGAGGCGATCACGCACATCATGTCGATCGTCCTGACGCCGGTCTCGGTCAAGAAGGCGATGCGCCGCATAGAGGACGACAAGAAGGTCTGGCGGGGCAACGAGCGCCTTCGCGCCAAGCGAGGAGTCGATGGCTCGGCCGCGGATGCCGCGGACTGGGACGCGCTGGAGCGCCAGGAAGAAGAGATCGTCGCAGGCCACGGCGAATTCCGGTACGGCGCGTACCTCACCGTCAGCGCCCGCACCGAGGAGTTGCTGGATCAGGCAATCGCCGGCATGCGCAATGCGCTCGCGCGATCCGGAATGGAGCCGCAGATCCTTTACTGCCAGCAGGCCGAGGCGCTGATGGTCAACGTGCTTCCGATCGGGCTGGGGATGAAGTGATGGCACGCCGCGTCGTCTTCTTCGAACCGGGCGATCTGTCCAAGCGCGACCGTGGCGCGATGCGCCGGCAGATCGCGCGGGATGCCCACGAGGAGCGCCCGCCGCGGAAGCGCCGCCGCGAGCGCGCGCTCCCCGAGGCTGCGGTCCCTGGGCCGTTCGGTCCCGGCCTCACCGAAGGCGGGTACTGGAACCTCGCACGTCCCAGCATCCCCGCCCATCAAGCGACATCGCGACAGATCGCGGGGATCTACCCGTTCGTGGCGGATGCCGGGCTCGGGCACCGCGGGCCGATCCTGGGCGTCGACCTCAACGCCGATGCGCTCTTCCACTTCTCGCCGTGGGAGGCGTACGCCAACAAGACCGACCGCCAGACGCTCTCGACGAACGTGCTGGTGCTCGGGGCCTATCGAGCGGGTAAGTCCGCGACGATCAAGACCCTGGTGACACGCTCCCTCGCGTTCGGCCACCAGGCAGTCGTCCCCTCCGACCCGAAGGGCGAGTGGGTGACGGTCGCGGAGGCGATCCCCGGTGGCGTCGTCATCCGTGTCGGTGGCGGAAGCACCGCTCGCCTCAACCCGCTCGACCGGGGCCCGCGGCGGGCGGACGCTGACGATGATCAGGACGAGAAGATGGTCCGTCAGCGCCGGATCACCACCCTCGTGTCGCTCGTCGAGATGGCACTGGGCGCAACACGACTCACCGCCGTCGAGCACGCTGCTCTGCACGAGGCGCTCGAGCGCAGTATCCGGTCGACCGGCGACCGCCCGACGCTCCGCAGCGTCTACGAGCACCTCGGGGCGATTGTCGAGGATGCCGGCACCGACTTCCGCATGTCGGACGGTGCCGTGCAGCCGCGGTTCGTCCTGCGCCGCTTCGTCGATGGTGACCTGTCGGGGCTGTTCGAGGACGAATCGACGGTGGCGTTCGACGCGGATGCACCGATAGTCGTCGTCGACACGAGCGAGCTTTTCTCGCGCAGCGAGCTCGTCGCGCAGCTCACCCAGGTGTGCACAACGGCGTGGATCCAAGCTGTGGTGTCGGACCGGTCGGCCAATCGCACCCGCTACCTCATCCGTGAAGAAGGGTGGCGCGACATGACCTCGCTCGCGGCGCTGCAGATGTTTCAGCAGTGGCTCAAGCTGTCACGCCACTACGGCATCAGCAACATCGTGATCCTTCACAAGATGGGCGACCTGGATGCCGTGGGCGACGCGGACTCGAGGGAGCGCAATCTTGCCTACTCGATTGTCGGCGACATCGAGAACAAGTTCATCTTCCGCGCGAACCATCAGGAGGCTGCAGCGCTACGCGATCGCCTGAACATCCCCTCGACTCACGTCGAGGACGCGCGTCGGCTGCGGATGGGCGTGTTCCTCGCCTACGTCGGCCAGTACGCCTACGTCGTCGACTGCTTCGCGACGTCGACCGACTGGGAGTACGAGCTGTTCGCTACCGACAGTGCGCTTGAGCAGAACGACGACGACAACGAGATGCCGTACTTGTTCGACCCGGATGAGCTCGACCGCTTCTGGCCAGACGACTCCCCCACCGACACCAGCCTCGACGGCTGGCTGTCACCGACCTGGAAGGAGACCCCGCAATGAGTCTCGACACCACGCTGCGTGCGTACGCCACGGTCACCGGACCGACGGCCACGTTCACCACGCCGGAGGGGCTCATCGAGCCGCTCTCGGCGACCCCCACAGATGACATCCGGCAGATGATCGTCCGCCGCGCAGTCGACGAGGCCCGACGCAGCGGCCAGCCCGTCGAGCTCGTCACCACGGGCGACCGCGGAGAGCATCACCTGCGGATCGACGCCGACGGGACGATCGTCACGGCTGCGGCGAGCGCGCCCGAACCGGCGACGGTCGCCGCCGCACGAGCTGAGAGCCCATCGCAACAGGGAAGGGAGGTGAACACCGAAGCTCCGGGGCGCGAACCGCTTCGCAACCGCCGCGCCCCGGAGCCTCCCTCGCGCCCGAGCTTCATCGACATCTCGTCCGCCGTGGAGCCGACGAGCGAGGCTTGGCGTTCCTTCTTCGCTCGGCTGGGTTTCGGTCCTTCTCCTGCCGAGCTGAGGCGGCGAGACGACGAGCGCGAGGTGTCGCAGCAGTGGGCCGGATGCCGCACCATCGCGATCGCTAATGGGAAGGGCGGCGTCGGCAAGACGATGACCACAGCGATGCTCGCCGCTGTGTTCGGCCGCTACGGCGGCGGGAACGTCCTGGCGTGGGACAACAACGACACACGCGGAACGCTCGGGTGGCGCACCGAGGCGGGGCGATACGACACGACGATCAAGGATCTGTTGCCGGCGGCATCCGATCTGCTGGCGACGGGCGCCGGCGTCTCCGACATCGCACGGTACGTGCACCACCAGCCGGTCGATCGGTACGACGTGCTGCGCTCGAACCCCGAACTCCTCGCCGTGCACCAGCGCATCCTCACCGCCGACTTCGACCTGCTGATGCAGGTCGCGGCCCGGTACTACCGGGTCGTCATCTTCGACTCCGGCAACGACGAATCGGCGGAGCGCTGGTTGCGCATGGTCGACTCATCGAACCAGCTCGTGCTGCCCACACTCGCGACACCCGAGTCGGCCGAATCCGCCGCACTCCTGCTCGATGCGCTCCGCGAGCGCGACGAGCGATCGCTCGAACTCGCGGACAACGCGGTCGTGGTCGTCACGGAAGCCGAGCCGAACCCTCGTGGGGCGAACCGCATCGCGGAGGGCTTCTCGGGCCACGTCCGTGCAGTCGAACACATCCCGTTCGACCCCGCTCTGAAGTCGGGGGCTCTGCGTCTCGACAACCTGCGCACCCCCACGCGCGATGCGTGGATCCGCGTCGCCGCGGCCGCGGCCCGGGGCCTGTGAGAGGAGTCGGCCATGGAATCGATGTTCGGCAGGGGGATCGCGGTTCTCATCGCGACCTCGTTCGTTCTCAGTCTCGTGTTCGGCTTCCTCGCCGAACTCGTGACCAACATCGTCTGCGGCGCTCGACCACAAGCCGAAAGCATGTTCTCAGGGCTCTGGCTCGCGATCACGGGCGACACCACGGCGTACGCGGCGCCGGCGGGATGCGCGTTGCCGGTGATCGGCATCCGGATCGTCGACCTCGTCGCCGTGCTCCTCGTCATCGCCCTCGCGATCCTGGGGCTCATCGCCTACCGGCGCTACAAGGAGTCGGACCAGGCGTTCGTCGCCGACCTGCGATCGCGCATGGGCTTCGCAGAAGCATCCGAGATCCGCCAGTACCTCTCGGGCAAGGCTGTCCTGCGGCGAGCTCGGCAGCTGCGGCCCGACCTCTCGCGCCCCAAGCCGACGGACGTGGGCTGGCGCGTCGGCCGCTCTCGCGGAACCGACGTCTATGTCTCGATCGAGGACTCGGTGGCGCTCGAAGGGCCACCCCGTTCGGGCAAGGGGTATCGCGTGCTGATCTCCGCGATTCTCGACTGGTCGGGCCCGTTGATCACCACTTCGACGACCAACGACAATCTCACCGCCACCCTGCGGATGCGCGAGCGCCGCGGGCAGGTGCATGTCTTCGACCCACAGGGGCTTTCGGGTGTGCGGCATCCGCTTCGCGTCTCGCCGATCGCGGGGTGCGAGGACCCCTTGGTTGCCATGCAGCGCGGCAGCGCCATCGTCACCGGTACCGCGCTCGGAGCGTCGTCGACCAACGGCGAGTGGGCACAGGCATCCGGCGTGGTGCTGGGCCGGCTACTCCACGCTGCGGCGGTCGGGAACCGTCCGATCGAGGACCTCTACAACTGGGGCACGAGCCCGGTCCTCGCGCGCAAGTCGGCTGTGTCGATCCTGCGCACCGACGGCGCATCGGGCTGGGGAGACAATCTCGAGGCGACGCTGACCGGCGACGACAAGCTCGTGTCTTCGATCTGGTTCGGCGTGCAGGGCGCCGTCGCTCCCCTCGCGGTGCCGAAGATCCGCGACGCCCTCACCCCAAGGCCGGGCGACCCGGTGTTCGATCCCGAGGAGTTCCTCGCGGGCGCAAACACGCTCTACCTCGTCGGTTCTCGGTCCGGCGCCTCGGCGATGGGCGGATTCCTCGGCGCCCTGCTCGACGACATCGTCGAGGTGGCCCGTCTGCAGGCACTCGCGTCGCCGGGCTCACGGCTTCAGCATCCGCTCGGCCTGATTCTCGACGAGATCGCGAACATGTTCCGCTGGGGCAACCTGCCGCAGATCATGGCCGACGGCGGAGGCCGCGGCATCTGCACCTTCGTCGTCCTGCAGGCCCTGTCGCAGGCCGAGACGTCGTGGTCGCGCGCCGAAGCAGACACCATCTGGGCCGCGGCGACCGCGAAGGTCCTGCTGGGCGGAGCGTCGCACGTAGGCCACCTGCGCGACGTCGAGGCACTGCTCGGAACCCGAGAGACCAAGCGCACCCAGCGGTCCTGGTCAACGCGGGAGGCCGGCCACTCCACCAGCGAGCAGCACGAGCGGCTCCCGCTCATGTCGGTGGACGAGATCCGACGGATGCCGCAGAACGTCGGCCTGCTCGCGTACCGCAACCGCCGGGGCGTGCTGCTGGACCTTGCCGGCTGGGACGCGCGACGCGACGCACGAGAGATCCAGATCGCCAAGCGCGCGACCGAGCAGGACCAGCAGACAGTGTTCACCGAGACCCGCCGGCCCGCACCGCGGCCGGTCGTCGAGCCCGAGCCCGAGCCGGAGGCCGCGCCCGAGGCGGTGAACGAGGAATGAGCAATCGCCGCAAGCCCCGAGCCTCGAACGCATACCGCTCGGAGTTCCTGTCCTCTCCCGCGTGGTTCGCCCGGCGTGCGCGGTGGTTCCGCAAGCAGGAGCGTCTCGGTCGCCCGCTCGCGTGCGCCGGATGCGGGTGGCCGGCCACGCGCGATCAGCTCGAGCTGCACCACCTCGACTACCGCGGCGTGCGGTTCGTCGACGGCTCCTGGCGGGCGTTCGAGCGCCACGATGACCTCGTGCCGATGCATCCGTATTGTCACGGTCTGCTCCACCAGGTGATCGATCGCGACCGGGTGCTGTCGCACCATCGTGGTCGACGGGTCGCGTCGGCGATGGCGCTGGCGATTCTTCAGAGGCGGATGCGCGAACTCAGGGAGACGTCATGAACGAGCGAGAGCGAACACCTGAGGAGATTCAGGACTCGATCGCGCAACAGCTGTCGGGCCCGCCAATCCTCACGCATCCGACCGAGCCGGCGGGCGTGCCGCCGGTCGATTGGCGCCACCTGTCGTCCGACGAGTCACGTGCCGCGTGGACCGCGCTGCGCACGTGGGTGGAGTGGTTCACGGTGCGCTACAGCGTGCCGATCAGCGTCGTGCCGGCGTGCTGGTGGAAGCACGGCGCGCTCGTCGAGGAACTCTCGGCGCTCCACAACTTCCATCAGGCGTCGTTCGACAAGAACGACTCGGGATACGGACCGCTCGAGTGGCACGAGCGCCTAGCGCAGGCGCAGCCCCGTCTGCAGCGTGCCGGGTCGGGCTGCACCAGTGGGCACTACGAACTGAAGCCGCGGTCGTGGGTCGGAGAGACCGACGAGGCGGAGTGGGACGCGTGGATCGACCAGAACCACGCCAACTGAGGCACGAGGTGCCTCCCGAATGGAAGGAAGAAGGATGACAACCAGAATCCCGGTCACCATCGAGGGCAACCTCACCGGCGACCCCGAGTACGGCGCGAGCGAGTCGGGCAACGAGTACGCCCGGTTCAGCGTGGCCGTCAACGACCGCCGTCTCAACGAGACCACCGGACGCTGGGAGGACGCGGGAACGGTCTTCCACCGCGTCGTCGTGTTCAACCAGCAGGCCCGCAACGTGGCAACGTCGCTCCGCAAGGGCGACACCGTCATCGTCGGCGGCGACCTCCGCTTCGGCACCTACACCGACAAGGAGTCTGGCCAGACCGGCGAGACTCGCGACATCGTCGCGGACAACGTCGGGGCATCCCTGAAGTACGCAGCCGTCGCCGTCGAGCGCGCCCCAAAAGCTAGCGGCCCTGCAGCGCACAGAGCGCCGTCAGGGCCGTCAGCCGAGCCGGTCTCGTCCACCGGCGTGGGGATCACTCGCTGACCCATCGCAACAGGAGAGCGGCGTGGGAGTCACTGTACTCCTTCGCCGCTTCCTCTCGCGCCCCTATCTGTGGGTCAGCGGCCGAGCCCGCCGCCCGATGCTGGGCCGTTCACCGCACCCATGTCGCGGGCGGGCCGGGAGCGGTCCGGACGAGCCCGCTCCGCGCTGTTCTCCGCATGCTGGATGGCCTCCTCGTATTGCTGGGTGACCAGCTGGTAGCGGGCGAGCAGACGCTCTCTGGCGTGGTCGAGATCCGTCGTGTCTGCTGCACATCCGCGCCCGTGGGCTCTCGCAGCGGCATCCGCCTTTCGCTGGTCAATGTCGAGCAGTGTCCGGGCGGCCTGGGAGAGCCACTCTTGCTGCGCCTCGAGCGCTGTCATCGGCCGAGTGCCAGGATCGCGGGCGGCTCGACCGAGCTCGGTCCGAACCGCCCGCCTCGAGTCATCGATGTTCACTTCCTGCGACCCGCGCATCATGCTCGCGGCGACTTGGTCCCGCGCGGCGGCAGGTGTTCTTGCGATCGCAACCGCCTCGTTATGCGCGCGCCCCCGCGTCATTCCGACGTACAGCCCCGACGCGTCCACGCCGGGCCCGACTACCGAGGCATCCGTCGTCTCGCCTTGGATTCCGTGCACGGTCGCCGCGTAGGCGAGATGCATGTGTTCGGCGGCGTACTCCAGCGACACCCGGCGGCGGTCCCCACTGTCTCCCAGGGCGACGAGTTCGATGTCCGAACCGCGGATGCTTCGGATGGTCCACAGTGCGCGGTTCTCGACATCCGCGTCGCGGTCATTGCGGCGGGTCTGCACCACGTCCCCCTCGAGCAGCCGCTGCTCCCCCTGCCCGATGGCGAGGCGCTCCTCATGCAGCTGTCCCAACTCGACCCGGCGCTCCTGGATCGCCTCGTTGATCGCATCGGCTTCCTCGTTCGTGCTCGTGACCAACGCGACTCGCGCGCGGCTCGCCGCCCAGCGGAAGTACGCCTCGACCATGACGTCGCGCGCTTGCGCGGCATCCGCGACTCGACGGATCGATCCCCGCTCGTCGAGTTGGCCGGCCACCGCGAGCGCTTCTTCGTGGCTGTCAGGCTCGCGCATGCGGAGCGTCAGTGCGGCGTACTCGGGGTCGCGGAACCGATGCACCGCGGTCAGCTCGACGACGGCTGTCGCGCGCCGCGTCATGCACGCCATGGCGCCGGCATGCCCGACCGGCATCGCCTGCAGATGATCGCCCACCATCGCGATGCCGGCGCCGGTCTCCGCAGCAACGACCGCAAGCGCATTCGCTGTGTGCAGGTCGACCATGCCGGCCTCGTCGACGACGACCCGGTCGCTCGGTTGCAGGATGAACCGGCGCGGCCCCATGAAGACCGCTCCGGTTCGGGCGTCGGTCTCACCGACTTCAAGCCGCGTCCAGACCTCGCCGCCCGCTTCATCGCGGCCCCAGCGCCAGCCGTGATCCGCGAGAAGCGCATGCAGGCTGAGTGCCGTCGCTCCGATCTCGCGGGCCGCCACCGAGGCCGCCTTCTTGGTCGGGGCGACCACCACCAGATTGCGTCCCTGGCGTTCGAGTGCGGTGCGGGCAACGCGGAGCATCGTCGTCTTGCCGGCACCCGCCGGCCCCGTCACCGACACGAGGCGATCGGTGCCGGCAATTGACGCAGCAGCGTCCGACTGCCCCTCGTCGAGAGTGACGTCGTGAGGCAGGGTCTTTCGCGAGATGTCCACGATGTCCTCGTGGTCGACCTGCTCCCCGGCGTGCGTGAGCATGTCGAAGCGCGCTGCGAGCTCGACTTTCAGCCCAGCAGTGGAGGCGGCCATGTATCCCTTGATGTGACCTGGCCGGTCGCACTCCTGATCAAGTAGGTCGACGGTGTGCGCGAGGCCCCGCGCGACGACGTCATCGATGAGTTTCTGCATGCTCTCGCGGGGCGCGACGATTCCGGATGCGGCGACAGCCCTGGTCGCGCCGGCTCGCAGGTCGTAGATGCTGAACCTTCCCCCGCACGCCGTGGATCGCGAGTCGGCATCCACGATCGCGCGGGCGGCGAGCAGGTCACGGTCCAGGGGCCCGATCGTCGTCGCGCTCGTTCTCGTCGGCTGGCGCGCGATCAGGAGGGCGGGATCGATCGCTCGCAGCTCATCACGAACGAGCTGCTCCCACTGCTCCTCGTCCACAACGCTCGGCTTGTTCGGGCGGTTTTTCGCCCACGCCAGTCGATCGATGTGCTGGAGGACGTCGTGGTCAGGCTCCTGACCCGGGTGCTCCGATCGCCAGCCGAGCAGCAGCTTCGCGCGGTTCGCTTCGATCTGGTTGGAGCGGCGCGAGAGCGGACGTACGGCGGATGCGAGCTCGGCGATCTCACCGTCGCTGTCGAGCGTGTAGCCATTGCGGGCAAGCGCTTCGAGCCACTGCGGGTCCGTACGCGCGGCCAGCTCGCCCTCCGCGTTGATCAACGTGTGCAGCTTCATCGCAACCCGGGAGTCGACGTTCGACCACCTCCCGTCTTCCCCGAGCACCTTCACGTTCAGCCACAGGTGCCGGTGGATGTGCGGGTCGAGCGCCCGCGAGCGGCGGTGCTGCAGCTCGACGACTTCGATGCGGTGGAGACGCTCCCGGATGTTGCCACCCGCGCCCCGGCGCGCGTTCAGCTCGTGACGCCAGGTCGTGATGATCCGAGTTCGCAGCCGATCCTGAAGTGCCTCGAACTCGGCTGCGAGGTCATCGTTGATCAGCGCGGCGACGCTGTACGACTTGGGTGCATTGATGGTGCCGTCCAGAATCAGGTCCGCCTGCGGCGACCTCAGCTCGCGGCCGCGCGGGGCGTCGGTGTTTGGATCGTGACCGTCTACCCAACGACGTAGCTCCTCTGGATCGAGCGCATCCGACGCGATGCGTCCCTGCTCGACTGTGAATCGCGTGACGCGCGCAGAGCTGCTGTCGGCGTACGCGGCGAGGGCTTCGACGCCGGTGACGCTTCGAAGGTGAGAGTCGCAGCTGCCCTTGAAGGCGTATGCCATCGCCTGTCGAACTCCCGCCGATTCGACGCCCCTCTTCCAGCGTTCGAGGCCTCCGCGCATGCGCCCAGAGTACGCCGAATCTGTCTAACTTACGAGTGCTTACACAGAAGTGCCTGCGTGCATCGCAGTTTTCTCTCAGTCGTTCTGGCCGGCGTGCGTCGTGCTGGTGATCGACATTCGTTAGTGGGGCCCTCAGCGGGCTCGTTCGCGTCCGGGGCATCCGGGCGCTGTGAGTTTTGGCTGTCTGTGGCGGTGTTCTGTGATTGCTCGGTGTCGTTTGGGGTGGTGCGTCTCCTTTTCGTGGCCGTCCATTTCTACGGGATCGCGTGGCTGCTCATTCCCGGCTTCATCTTCGCGGTACGGACGGTGCGCGTCACCGTTGCGGAGTTCGCGGACAACGGAATTCGAGGTCGCCGATGAGCTGTGTTCGCCTCCTGGAAGTGCGGTCTGAGACGACCTTGCGGTCGTCTCCTGGGCTGCGGACGACGAAGCGGTTTCCGCCGCAGAACACAGCAACCCTGACGTCGTACTGATGGATCTCCAGTTCGGCGCTCACGCCGCAATGACCGGAGCCGACGCGACACGGCGGATCCGTGCCCTCGACGCAGCCCCCTACGTGCTCGTACTCACCAATTACGACTCCGACGCCGACATCCTGGGAGCCGTCGAAGCCGGCGCCAGCGGCTACCTCCTCAAAGACGCCCCACCCCACGAGCTCGCCGCAGCCGTCCGGGCCGCCGCCGCAGGGGAAAGCGCCCTCGCTCCCGTCATCGCCTCAAGGCTTCTGAGCCGCATGCGAGCCCCCGAAGCAAGCCTCAGTAGTCGCGAGATGCAGGTGCTTGAGCTCGTCGCGGCCGGCCACTCCAATACCGACATCGCAACCGAACTCTTCGTCAGCGAGACCACCGTCAAATCCCACCTCGCCCACATCTTCACGAAACTCGCCGTCACCTCACGAACCGCAGCCGTCTCCGCAGCCAGACAACGCGGCATCCTGCGCTGAACCTGCGTCACACCGTCATCCCGCGTGGCACCAAATTCGCAGCACGGTCGGGCAGCTGGTCGGCGCACGGATAGCTCGACTGGGTCTGTCCGATAACGGTGGATCTGATCTGGCGGTCATCAGGTGATCCGGCTTTCGAATGCGATCGCGAAGTGGTTCAGTGCCGGCTTCGCCTGACCCCTTGACGCGACAGAGGAAGCGCCCCCGCCTCAAGGCGGAAGCGCTCCCTCTGTCCGACTCGGTGAGACTGGTCAGTACACGACGGTTAGCGTGTTGGAGACCGAAATGATCGTCACGACGGCGGCGTTGATGAAGCCCCCGATATACGGGTTGTTCGTCGCACGGTAAATTTTGCGCGAGATCACGGCCGAGACCGCCAGGATGAGGATGACCGGGAACAGCCAGATGCTGAAGATGCCGCCGAAGCCGGGGATGGTCTCACCGGTGATGAAGAACGTCGCATACTGGGCGATCACGAGTACGATCGGTGCGATCGCGTTTGCCAGGGCGAGCACCAGCGTATTGAGCCATTCCTTGCCGCGCAGCGTGAACCGGTTGAAGCCGTTGATTGCCACCGAGTTCGCGAGGAAGTACACGAGGAAGAACGGCACGTAGAGCAGGCCGATCCACAGCTTGTCCGCTCCGAACGCCTTGACGGCCACGACCCAGAACCGGAAGTCGGTCTTGAAGAAGTAGTCGAGCACGAAGACGATGCCGAATCCGGCCGCGACGACGACCGCTCCGAGGCCGATGCCGTGGAAGAACTTCCTCCAGCCGGGCAGAACCCCAGCGGCCCGCAGGTCGACGCTGTTCTTCTTGCCGAACGCGAAGTAGGAGACCGTCATGATGATCAGCCCCGCGACGCCGTTGATCGCCGCCCAAGTGGCGATGAAGAACACGGCGCCCTGGGTGAAGATCGTCGGCACGGCATTGAAAGCAATGCCCTGCATCACAGGCTGCTGGCTCAGCCAGACGTAGCTCCAGCCCGAGAACAGCGCCGAGACGACCAGGCCGCCCCAGAACCAGGCCAGGCCCTTGCGGCTCGTGGCCGCGAGCGGGGCGGGGTCGGTGACCCGGAGGCCCGCGAAGGCGCGCGTGCCGAGGAGCGCACGCGCGAAGGCGACGAGGAAGATGCCGAAGCCGATGAGACCGAACGCGGTCGCCGTCTCTTTGACCTGCCACACCTGGGTGCCCGGATCGATCGCGTTCGGGGCGGGGAACACGCGCTCCCAGAACTCGACCTGACTACCCACGGTCGTCTTCGAGATCGTGCCCCACGGGTGCGTCTCGGCAGGGGTGTAGACGATGCGATCGGCATCCCCCTCTGCGTAGAACTCACCGGCCGAGCGCGGGTCGCCTTCGGCCGGGTCGGCGCCGAAGTTCAGGAAGGACTGCGCGTTAGGGGTCGAGATGTAATCGCGCGGCGGGGTCAGTGCGACACCCTCCGGGCTGTAGCTGCGGAAGAAGAACTCGTCGTACTGGGCGGCGACGAGACCGACGTCGCGCGTGCCGTAGATGTTCGTGTACGCGCCGTCGGCGTCCGTGTAGACCGGGTCGTTGTCGACGAGGAAGACTGCATCGATGAGCTGCTCGTCGGCCTCGTTGTCCAGGGCCACCGAGAAGTTCGCGGCCCGCGCGCCGTTGGAGTGTCCGGAGACGCCGATCATGTCGGGGTCCACATATGGCAGATCGGCGACGAGCTTCACGACGTCGTACATGCCGGTGCCGCCCAGTTGTACTTGGTCGTTGACCAGCGGAGATGAGTTGCCGTGCCCGTACATGTCGATGGACACCACGACGTACCCGCGACGAGCGAGTTCAACAAAGTTGGCGTCCTGCATCTCGCGGTTGTTCCACCAGCCGTGCGACACGATGATGGCAGGGGCCTGCGAGTCGGCGGTCACCGCGTCGGGCTTGAACAGAAGGGCGCTGATCATCTGGCCCGACGACGTCTCCCACCGCATGTCCTTTACCGCGACGGTCCCGGCGTTCGTCTGTACCGCAGATGCGACTATCGCTGACATCAGCATCAGCACCAATGACAGCGCGAGCCAGAATGGGTTCCTTTTCAGGAAGGTTGCTTTCATGAGATCCCTACTCCTTCGTGGGTATCGGTTGGGTTTCGGTCTGAGCGAGTGTCGGGGGTCAGGTGTCCACGTCACCGTCCACCCAACCCATGGTCTTGGTGACCGCTTTCTTCCAGTTGCGGAAGAGCTGCTCGCGCTCGAGCAGCGGCATCGAGGGGTTCCAGCGCTGGGCCTCGCCCCAGTTCTCGGTGACGGAGTCCTGACCGCCCCAAAATCCGACAGCAATGCCGGCGGCGTAGGCCGCACCGAGGGCGGTGGTCTCGAGGATCTCGGGGCGCAGCACATCTACACCGAGCTGATCCGCCTGGAACTGCATGAGCAGCTCGTTGGCCACCATCCCGCCGTCGACGCGAAGCTCGGCCAGCGCGATGCCCGAATCCGCGTTCATCGCCTCGACTACCTCGCGCGTCTGATAAGCGGTGGCCTCCAGGGCCGCACGGGCGATGTGCTGCCTCGTGACGTAGCGGGTGAGCCCGAGCAGAGCACCACGGGCATCCGGCCGCCAGTACGGGGCGAACAGTCCGGAGAACGCCGGCACGAAGTACGCGCCGCCGTTGTCTTCGACCTCACGGGCCAGCGGCTCGATCTCTGACGCGTCCGAGAACATGCCGAGGTTGTCCCGCAGCCATTGCACGAGGGAGCCTGTGACGGCGATCGATCCCTCGAGCGCGTAGACGGCCGGGGCGTCCCCGATCTTGTAGCAGACGGTAGTGAGCAGTCCGTTCTCAGAGTGCACGCGCGTGGGGCCCGTGTTCAGCAGCAGGAAGTTCCCCGTTCCGTAGGTGTTCTTGGCCATGCCCTCGCTGAAGCAGGCCTGACCGAACATCGCTGCCTGCTGGTCCCCCAGAACTCCGGCGATCGGGACTCCGGGGAGCATCCCGTGCTCGCGACCGACACCGTAAACCTCAGACGAGGACCGGATCTGCGGGAGCATCGACATCGGGATACCCATGTCCGCCACGATCTGCTCGTCCCAGGCCAGAGTGTCGAGGTTCATCAGCATCGTGCGGGAGGCGTTGGTGACGTCGGTGACATGGATGCCGCCCTCCACGCCGCCGGTGAGGTTCCAGAGGACCCAGGTGTCCACCGTGCCGAAGAGCAGGTCGCCGTCGTCGGCGGCCTGACGGGCGCCGACGACGTTGTCCAGGATCCACTTCACCTTGGGGCCAGCGAAGTAGGTCGCCAGCGGCAGGCCGACGCTCGCCTTGTACCGATCGACCCCGTGCTCGCGCGAGAGGTCCTCGACGATCCGCTGCGTCCTCGTGTCCTGCCAGACGATGGCCCGGCACACGGGGACTCCGGTGTGGCGGTTCCAGACGATGGTGGTCTCGCGCTGATTCGTGAGTCCGACCGCGGCAATGTCGCCGTGCGTCAGGTTCGCGCGGGTGAGCGCGAGTCCCACGGCCTCGCGCACGTTGTCCCAGATCTCGATGGCGTCGTGCTCGACCCATCCCGCCCGGGGGAAGTGCTGGAGATGCTCGAGCTGTCCACTGGCCACGATCGACGCCGAGTGGTCGAACACGATCGCGCGAGTGCTCGTCGTGCCCTGGTCGATCGACAATACGTATCGTGTCACGGGGTGCTCTCCATCGAAGCGTGTGAGGGGTGGGATGGGGGGGATCGGCGATCAGGGACGCGGCGACATGGCGGCGACTCCGGGGGCGGCCGCCCTGGCGCGCGCGGCCGCGGCGTCATCGCTCGTGCGCGCCGCAGCGGCGACCGCGTCGGCCACGGCGGTATACGCCGCGACCTCCTCGTCGCGCCGCGCGTCTGACCAGCCCAATTCGCCGGCGACGATACGGGCGACCTCGGGAAGGGCCGCCAGCGCTTCGTCGGCGTACTCGTAGACCATGCGGGTGCGACGGTGCATCACATCCTCCAGGTGCAGCGCACCCTCATGGCTGACGGCGTACGCGATTTCCGCGCGCAGATAGGCGGGCGCATGCTCAAGCGGGCGGGACATGGTCTCGTCGCGGTCGCAGATCTCGGCGATGTCGCGGATGTCGGAGCCGTACCGGTGCAGCAGGTGATCGACCATCGCCGCGTCCCAGCCGAACTGGCGTGCGAGGGCGCCCGGGGCGCCGTCGGCCGAAGGGCGCCCGCCCACGAGCGGGAGGGTCTGTGTGATCGATGGTCGCGGGGCGGCCGCTTCGGCGCCTAAGGCGAAGTCGACGGCATCCCGCGCCATGATCCGGTACGTGGTGAACTTGCCGCCGGCGATGACGGTCAACCCCGGGACGGGCGAGGCGACCGTGTGCTCGCGCGACACCTTCTCTGATGCGGTGCCGTCCTTGGTGCCCGGCTGCAGCAGCGGGCGCAGCCCGGCCCACGTGCCGATGATGTCGTCGTGTGTGAGCGCCTTTTCCAGCACCGCATTCGCCTCGTCGAGCACGTAGTTGATGTCGCGGGCGTGTGCGGCGGGATTGACGAGGTCTTCAGTCCAGGGGGTGTCGGTCGTGCCGATGACCCAGTACCGCGACCACGGGATCACGAAGAGGACGCTCTTCTTCGTCTGCAGGATCAGACCCGCGTCGCCCTCGATCCGGTCGCGGGGGACGACGATGTGGATGCCCTTGGAGGCCAGCACCCGCAGCCCGCCGGTCTCGCCGGCGAGAGCCTGAGACTGCTCGGTCCAGACACCGGTTGAGCTGATGACATGGCGCGCCTTGACGGCGATCACGCGATCCGTCTCGAGGTCGCGCAGCAGCGCCCCGTCGACGACACCGGCGCCGTTCTTGGTCAGCTCCACCACCTGTATGCGCGTGGCCGCCTGTGCCCCGTACCCCGCCGCGGTGCGCACGAGTGTCGTGACGTATCTCGCGTCGTCCACCGTCGCGTCCCAGTACTCGATCGCCCCGACGGCCGCCCGCGCGCTGAGGTCCGGGAAGACCCGGTCGAGGTCGGCACGGCTGAGGTGGCGATGCCAGGGGAGGGCGCGCTTTCCCCGTCGGAGGGTCGCGAGCACGTCGTAGAGGGCGATGCCCGCGCCCACGAAGGCACGCTCCCATACCCGGTGGCGCAATGGGTAGAGGAACGGCACGGGGCGCACTAGGTGAGGGGCCACGGTGGTCAGGAGGAGGTCGCGCTCGGCTAATGCCTCGAACACCAGCTTGAAGTCGAGCATCTGCAGGTAGCGGAGACCCCCGTGCACGAGCTTGCTCGAGCGAGACGATGTTCCCGCGCCCCAGTCCTGCGCCTCGACTACCACGGTCTCGAGACCCCTACTCGCCGCATCGAGGGCGATGCCGGCACCGGTGATGCCGCCTCCGATCACCAGGACATCGAGCTCTCGCCCCGGCCGTGAGCTCTCGGATAGACGCGCGAGGGCGCGGTCGCGGGATTCCTTCGTGAGGCGAGTGTCGAGCATGGCGTTCCGTTCTTGAGGACCGGCGGAATCTCCCGCGGACAGCCTGAAGCGTATTAGCCTTGGGACGTATGATGCCAAATCGCGCATGGATCCTGCACGAATGTGCAGAAGAGTTATGAGTAAGGACGAAATGATCCTGGCGGCGGCCTCGATGTACTACCTCCAGGACATCAAAATGGAGACGATCGCTCAGCGGTTGCACATGTCGAGATCGACCGTGTCACGACTTCTCAAAGAAGCCCGGTCGTCAGGGCTCGTCAGCGTGACGCTGCGCCCGACCCCCTCACATGCCCCGGAGGTTGCCCACCTCATCGCGGAGCAATTCGGCGTCGAGGCCTATGTGGTGCCCGTCAGCGACTCCGCATCGATGCAGGAGCGTCTGGATCAGGTGGCCACCGCCACAGCCAAGATGGTGACCGACTGGTTCGATTCAGACATGATCCTCGGGATCGCGTGGGGAAGAACTCTCGGCGCGGTGTCGCAGCATCTCACGAAGAAGCCGACGCGCGGAAGCGTCATCGTTCAGCTCAACGGGGGTGCGAACAACCGCACGTCGGGCGTCGACTATGTGGACAACCTGATCTCTCGATTCGGTGAGGCGTTCGATGCGCGGGTGCAGTCGTTTCCGGTGCCTGCCTTCTTCGACTATGCCAGCACGCGACACGCGATGTGGCGTGAGCGCTCCATCGCGCGGGTGCTCGAGGTGCAGCGGCAGGCGGACATCGCCCTGTTCTCGATCGGTGCCGTGACTGGCCAGGTGCCTAGCCATGTCTACTCGGCGGGGTACCTCGAACCAGACGACATTCGTGTGCTCGAGTCGGCCGGAGTGGTCGGCGACGTTTGCACGGTGTTCCTCCGAGCCGATGGGACGTACGAGGACCTTGCCTTGAACGAACGTGCAACCGGTCCCACGCCAGCGGAGCTCACGCGCATTCCGCGTCGCGTGTGCGCCGTCGCCGGAGAAAACAAGGTCATCCCTCTACTGGCGGCTCTTCGCGCGGGAATAATCACGCAGCTCATCCTTGATGAGCAGACCGCCCGCGAACTGCGGCGCCGTATCACCTAGATCCATCGAGAACTCAGCTCACGCCGACATCGTGGACGTGGTAGCAGATCGCTGACCCCCCGATCATCGACAAAACAGTGACTCATCGGAGACTCACACCGACGAACACAGCGCGATCACGAGCAGGTCTAAGTCGGCCGCGGGCTTGGGGTTTGAACATGGTCGGCGCGATCGCCGAAGATCGCCCGCACATGGCCTCCGGAGAACTCGGCATCCCCACAACCGCCACCCGGCAAGAACCACGCCACACCCCGCCTCCGGCGCGGCGGAACCGGCTCCGCACATACGAAGAGGACGAGTGATGGCCCAGGCATTCATCGTGACCAAGGAGCACCGGCGCTCCACCGAATTCGCGAACGCCGTCCGGAAGGAGAAGACAATCGGGATCTGCCACGGTGATGCCGGCGTCGGCAAAACCAAGTCCGCCCGCAGGTACGCCAACTGGGACACCCTGGAGCCGTACATGAACGAATGGGGCCCGCGTAGCGATGCCGACGCCGCGTTCTACGCCCTCGCCAACCGATCCCGCACCGTCTTCTACACCCCCGAAGTCCTTCCTCGACCCAAGGAACTCGTCCGCGAGATCGGCTACTGGCACAACAAGCTGGACAGCTGCATTGAGGAACACCAACGCGCGATCGGCAAAGTCACCGGCCAGCGCGCACACACTCATTCCTTCCTCGAGCTGCTCATCATCGATGAAGCCGAACGGCTCACCCCCATGGCCCTCGAACTACTCCGCGACCAGCACGATCGCACACACGTCGCCATCATCCTGATCGGCATGCCCGGCATCGACCAACGCTTCCGCCACTACCCGCAGCTCTACAGCAGGCTCGGGTTCTCCCACCACTATCGAGCCCTCGGTCGCGACGAACTCCTCTTCGTCCTGGACAGACACTGGAGACGAATCGGACGCTCCCTCGACCCGGAAGACTTCACTGACGCTCAAGCCATAGCTGCCATCGAACGCATCACCCGCGGCAACTTCCGACTCCTCGAGCGGCTCTTCCCCCAGATCGCGCGTGTACTCAAGATCAATCAGCTCGAAACCATCACCGACGACGTCGTCGAAGCCGCAGCCAGCATCCTCGTCATCGGCGACTAGGAGCAACTTCCTCACGAAGGCGCGGCCATGAGACTAATCGGGTATGTGCTGACGTCGACGCCACAACCATTAGAAGACCGTCAGCGACTTGACCTCATCAATGCGGGCGTCGACTCCTCCGACATCTACACCGACCACGACGGGGAATGTGCCCGCCCTTCTCGGCCCCAGCTGAACCGGGCGCTCAACGCCCTCCGCCCCGGAGACACACTCACAATCGACACGCTCGAACGACTCGGACGATCGACGCAGACCGTGCTCGCGGTCGCGGCGCAGCTGCAAACCCGCCGAGCTGAACTAAGAGTGTTGGACCTTGGCGGCAACACCGTCGACACCTCGACGGCGGCGGGCTCGATGCTATTCACCACCCTTGCCGCGCTGACCCAAATGGAGCGAGAACTCAATCGCGAACGCGCCCACGACTCGATCGAACGACGTCGTCAGGCCGGCACTAATCTCGGCGGCCGCCCCCTCGTCTTCACAGATGATCAAATCCGAAGAGCGGTACGTCTCGTCGAGGAAGGACAGCCAGCCGCCGAGGTCGCTTTCGATCTAGGAATGTCACGCGCGACGTTCTATAGGAGGTCCAAGGCCCTCGACGAATGAACCCAGACCGACGACACCAAGCGACCACGGAACCCCGCCACAGACCGCTGATCTTCACATCCGGGCGCGTTTGCATTCAGCCCTGCGAATCGACTCCGGTTGCAGATGTCGTCGCGATGAGGGACCGGCTTTTCGGGCGCGGTCGGCCCGGTTCCGGGGGGCGTCACCGACTCGCGCCAAACGCGGATGCGACGCATAGTTTGGAGGACAGCGCGACGGCTTCGTTGAGACACCAAGGCCGCTGCTACCGCGCGCGGCGATTGCCAGAGCCCAGGAGCTGGATGTGCGACACGACGGCTCGTCCGGCTGGGATGACCGCCGTCACCTACATGTCCCGCTCGACTAGGGTCACTTGGTGGGGACTTTGAGCGACGGGCAGCACAAAAGCCGGACGCCCGGCCTTTGATGACCGACGAGCGATTGAGGAGCGTGTGGGAAGACACTCCGGACGTCTTGAGCTGACCTGGACGGACAAGGACAAGGCGCTGATCTCGACCGGCGACGGTCGGTATGACTACACCTTCGTTGACAAGTACGATCCGCGGGCTCGCGAGATCCGTCTGCTGCACGACGTCGGCGGCCTCGTCAGGCCGACACCAGTCGCTCGTTCGGCTGATCTGCCGGAGCCCACGAACGACAATCTCCTCATTACCGGCGACGCTATGCATGCGCTCGATGCTCTCCGGATGACACCAGAATGGGCCTCGCAGTACTTGGGGAAGATCAAGCTCGTCTATATCGACCCGCCCTTCAACACCGGGCAGAGTTTCGATAACTATGAGGATCTACTCGACCACTCGATCTGGTTGACAATGATGAGGGACCGGTTGCGACAGGTCTATCCACTGCTGGCAATCGACGGTTGCATATGGGTACACCTCGATCACATTGAATCCCACCGGTGCAGGCTGGTGCTGGACGAGGTGTTTGGGATCAGCAACTTCGTTGCGGAGGTAGCCTGGCAGAAGTCCGACAATACGCGTAGCAACAACACCGGATTCTCGACCTCGCATGACACGCTTCTGGTGTACCGGAAGTCGGAGCAATGGGTACCGAACCGAATGCCGCGTTCGGCAGCGCTTGATCTCAAGTACACAAGTCCGGACGGAGACTCGGAGCGCTGGTTCGATGGGCCTACCACCGTGCGCGGCGATCAAAAGCACCACGAGTACATTCACGCTGTCCAGCACCCGATCACTGGCGAGCTTCTGTATCCGACGAGGAGCCGTCACTGGTCCAAGTCGCGGGACTGGATTCTCGAGCAGATGAGTCAGTATGCCCCGTACGAGCTACGCGACATCGACGATGTTGAGCAGCGAGCAGCGGTGTGTGGCCTTGATCCATCGCAAATGAGGGCAGGTGTGAAAGCGGTAATGCTCGCGCTTCCCCTTGCTGAGTCCGCTGAGCTCGCCCGCGCTCGCTATGCGAGGGGAGACTGGCCCGAGATCATTCTCCGGTCGAACGGTCAAGGAGGGATTGGCTTCAAGCTGCGGATCCCCACCGGCGGTTCGGTTCCCACCACTTGGTGGCGGTTTCAGGAGGTTGGTTCGAACCGAACCGCTAAGTCGGAGATCAAGGCGTTGTTCCCCGCCGATCACGCATTCGATACCCCGAAGCCGGAGCGTTTGCTGCAACGGATCATTGCGATCTCTACTGAGCCCGGCGACGTCGTGCTCGATTGCTTTGCGGGGTCGGGCACTACTGCTGCCGTAGCGCACAAGATGGGGCGGCGATGGGTGACTTCAGAAATGCGGCCTACCACAGTTCAGAAATACACGAGGCGGCGTCTCGAGAAGGTGGTTGAAGGCGTAGACGACGGGGGCATCACGATTGCCGAAGCTCGAGTGCCATGGACCGACGCAAGCGGCGAGGAGGCGGGCCTGCCCGAGGGCATGCTGCCGGAGGACGCGAAGGACTTCTTGACGCAGCTCAAGAGAGTCGTAGATTTCGTCGATCCGGATGGAGCGGTGCTCGACTCAAAGTCGCTTGCTGCGCTCCGGGCTGCGATCAGAACCCGACCGCAGCGCACACGGCAGTGGCACGGCGGTGGAGGATTTCGGCACGTGGAGGTCGGTCCGTCCATGTACGACATTGACGAGCAATCTGGTGAAGTCTTCCTTGCTGAATCGGCTGTCAACGGCAACTGGTCGAAGGCAGTCGCGGCGCAATTGCGGTTCACCTTGACGCCTGAGCACCCTGTTTTTTGTGGGGTGCGAGGACGACAGAGGCTTGCAGTCGTGGATGGCGTAGCCGACGAGATCGTCGTGCGCACGGTGGCAGAGCACCTCGCCACAAACGAACGTGCGGTTGTAGTCGCCAAGCTCGTACTACCAGGTGCCCGCGAACTACTGCACTCGCTGTCGCCTGGATCGCGGATCAAGAAGGCACCGCTCGATCTGTTTCCGAAGGGCACGGTGAAATGACTGTCAGTTGGATTGATGACCCGCAGCTCGTTGAAGAGATCGCGGCGAGGTTCGACCTCCGAGACCCGAACCGTCGAGCTCTTGCGGCCGTCGTTGAAGCGTTGGCCACGGGCGCTGGAACGGTCTATCCCGAGGTTGTGGTCGACCTAGCGACTGGTGTGGGCAAGACGTTTCTCATGTCTTCGCTGGTGGACTATGCGGCAGCGATTGGAGTTCGTCACGTCCTTGTGGTCACTCCAGGTTCGGTGATTCAGGCGAAGACTCTCGCCAACTTCGATGCCGCGTCGGAGAAGTACGTAGCGGGGGCTGACATGCCGCCGTTTGTGATCACGCCAGAGAACTTCAGGTCTGCCGCGGTCGCGAGCGCGCTACGCGATGACGAGGCCCTCAAGGTATTCGTCTTCAATGTGCACCAACTCATCTCGCCGAGGCAACGCGTGAGCCGCAAGGTGCGCGAAATGGACGAGAATCTCGGCGCAGCGCTTTACGAGTACCTCAAGGATGCGGACGATCTTCTCGTAGTGGCTGACGAGCACCACATTTATCATCAGAATGCTGCGTCATTCTCAGCCGCAATACGTGATTTGGATCCGCTGGCACTGGTTGGACTCACCGCCACTCCGGCCGAATCTGACAGGTCGAAGGTCATCTTCCAGTACACGCTCGGCGAGGCGATCGCTGACGAGTTGGTAAAGGTACCGGTCATTGTGTATCGCAAGGACGGAACCCGCGACGAGGAAACGCAACTCAAGGACGCGTGCACTCTACTGCGCCGAAAGGAGGTCGCATACCTCACGTACCGCGAAGCAAACCCCACGGGGGCGCCTGTGAAGCCGGTGTTGTTCGTCGTTGCCGCCTCTATCGAACACGCGGGCGATGTCGCTCAGACGCTGGCCAGTCCCGGCTTCATCGGCGATCCATCCGCGGTTCTCGAGGTCACGTCTGAGTCATCCGACGAAGCGCTGGCTGCCCTGGCGGCCGTTGAAAGTGCCGACTCGCCGATCAAGGCGATCGTTTCAGTGAATAAGCTCAGAGAGGGCTGGGACGTTCGCAACATCGCAGTGATAGTGGCGCTCCGCCGACTCGCTTCGCAGTCGCTGACGGAGCAGATCCTCGGCCGGGGACTTCGACTTCCCTTCGGATCGCGTACGCAGGTTCCCTTGATCGATCAGGTAGACCTGGTCGCGCACGACTCGTACCAGCAACTGCTTGCGCAGAAGGATATTCTCCGCGAGCGAATTGAGTCGCCACCTACCGAGACTGAGGTCGACGAACAAGGAGCGGCTACCAGCGCCGGAGATTTGCCCACACTAGACCCGACGCTCGCAACCGACGATCCGCGGCAGCCCGGTCCATCCATGTCCGCGGTCGTTCCAAGCAAGAATGTAGACCTTTCTCCCGTCGTGCGTGGCACACCTGGCCAAGCTCAAGACGAGCCGGAAGTTCTCTTCTTTCTCGACGCCGATCAGCGAAAGGCCGAGCCCGAGCCGGTCGTGCAGGGTCGTACTGAGGGCGCGCCCCAGATCGTCTTCCCCCGTCGCGAGGCGCGCCTCACGTACTCTGCGTTCACGCTGTCGGATATCCCTAACGGAGACGCGCAGGCCGCCGGGGCTCGCTTCATCACTGAAGTCCCCACCTTTCTCGCAAAGGATGCTCTGGAAGCGTCACGCGACGGGGATGACATCAGGATCACTGTCACGCCTCAACAGAACGTTGAAGCGCAACAAACCCTTACCGGCATAGATACGGTGCGCGAAGACCTCACAGCGGCGATCTTGAGTCTTGTGGTTGAGACACGGGAGGAGCGGAACGGGGCACGGCGCCTGACAGGCGCGTTTCTGCGCGGCGCCGGCGTCACCGAGGCAACCGAAACAAGTCATTGGGGCGAGAACCGGCGCCACCAGGCCGTCCAGGGGATCACGAACCTCATCCAAGCCGCATATGGGCGCCGCAAACGTGAAATGACGTACGACCTTGTCGCGGTCAGTCTGCCCGTGGAACCGGTACTAGTGGACGGCGCTGCGCGAAACGCGTACAACGATGAGTTTCTGAAGCATGCGCAATTTACCGGCTGGCAGCGGAACATCATGCCGGTAGCGTCCTTTGACGCTGGCTCGACTGAGTGGAAGCTTGCCCAACTGCTCGATCGGGATCCTGAGATCGAATGGTGGTTGAGGATCTACACAAACGGTCCGGCATTCATTCCGACGGCCGAGGGCTCGTACTTTCCCGACTTCATCGCGATCGATGTCAGTGGGGTCTTCTGGGTCATCGAAGGTAAGGCTGACAAGAACTCGCACGACGCAGACGTTCTCCGCAAGCGAGAGGCCGCGGAGCGCTGGGCGCGCGCAGTTCGGGACGATGGCACATTCGGTGACTGGCACTACGTCTTTGCCAACGAAACAGCAATCAGGCAGGCTGGCTCGTGGGCGGCCCTGAAGGTGGCGACGAACCCCGAGTAGCGATCGTGTCTCCCCATTGGCGCATTAGACGGACGGAAGCATCCGATGCTATCCGTGTCAGCGCGTCACCTCCGTCTGCGGCTACACGCCAATGGCTCGATGCCCAGGCCCGTGCGGACGCCGGTGTCGGAGGCCGTGCCTATCATCGGCTTGAGCTTGGGCGCTGCAATCAACGCCGGTTGACGGAAGTCGGCTCAGGAGGGGATAGCCGACGTGGCAACTGACGACACCGACGCGCAGTCGAGCATCGCGGCCGTGGACGACGCAGAGCGTGATCTGTTGCTCGCTCAGGTACGCGAGGTTTATGGGCGCGCGTGCTACACGCACAAGACCCATGAGAAGCAGGCCGACATCAGCTCGGCCCTGTACCGACAGCAGCGGCAGATCAGGGTCTGGCTCACCGCGGCAAGCTCGGGCGTCTTCCTGGCCTCCCTCTTCGGTGTCGTTCTGGACGCACAGTGGGCGGCGCTGGCCACCTCGTTCGTCGCGGTGCTGCTGTCCGCCTCCACCCTCGCCGGCAAAGACTTCAAGCACGGGGAGGAGACCCAGCAGCACCGCGACACCGCCGCAGCGCTGTGGAGCATTCGGGAGTCGTATCTGTCGTTGATCGTCGACCTGACGGGTGGGGCGATTGACCTGGGTGCGGCGCGAGAGACGCGTGATCGGCTTCAGGAGTCCGCGGCAGACATCCTCCGGGAAGCGCCGCGGACCACACCGAAGGCGTACCGGCTGGCCCAGCAAGGGTTGCAGCTGAACGAGGACCTCACGTTCACCGAACAGGAGATCGACTACCTGCTGCCAGCAAAGCTGCGCACCGCGAAGGCGGGAGGCGCGCATGTCGCAGACCGGTGAGATCTTCGAGGGCCTCCTCGCCAACCTGAAAGTCGACAACACCGCGGCGATCGGCGAGCGGCGCGACGCCATCACCAAGAGCTTGAACAATGAGTTCCGCGGCATTCTGGGCTCGACCGACAACAAGCTCATGGTCGGCTCCTACGGACGCTTCACCGCGATCAAAGGCATCTCGGACCTCGATCTGCTGTACGTCCTCCCCAACTCGCTCCGCTCCGACTATGAGAAAACCGGCGGAGCATCCAGGGCGCTCACCCGTACTCGGACCGCCATACGTGCGCGGTACCCGTCCACCTCGATAAAGGTCGACCGACTGGTAGTCGTTGTCGAGTTCTCGAACTTCAAGTTCGAGGTGCAGCCTGTCTTCGAGAACGACGACGAGTCCTTCTCGTACCCCGACACGTACAGCGACAGCTGGAAGATCACCAAACCGCGCGCCGAGATTCAGGCGATGAGCACCGACGACATCCTGGCTGGAGGGAACTTGCGGCGGCTGTGCAAGTTTGCACGGGCTTGGAAGAACAAGCACGGCGTGGCGATGGGTGGTTTGCTGATCGACACGCTCGCCTACAACTTCCTCGCCGACAACCCAGACCATCGAGGGACCGGGAGCGATAGCTGGGGTCTGATGGTTCGGGACTTCTTCGAATACCTCTCTGACGAAGACGACCATCAGCATTACGCCGCGCTCGGAAGCCGGCAGCGAGTGAAGGTCAAGAAGCAATTCCAGAGTGCGGCGACCGATGCATACGACCTGTGTGTGACCGCTATCGCTGCCGCCGGGCAAAAGAACGCCTACAAGAAGTGGCGGGCTGTGTTCGGCAACAGTGTCCCGGTCATCGACGCCGTCGCCGTCCACTCTGCGAGCGCCTTCGTCGACACCGAGCAGTTCATCGAGTCGTTCTACCCGGTCGACATTCGGTACGACCTCACCATCGACTGCACCGTGACCCAGGACGGGTTCCGGCCGCAGACCCTCCGCGCGGTCCTCAGCATGCTCAAGCTGCTGCCGGTGAAGAAGCAACTGACATTCACGATCACCGCCACCGATGTCCCGGGGCCATACACGGTGAAGTGGAAGGTACTAAACCGTGGGCCGGAAGCCGAACGCTTGAACAGCATCCGCGGACAGATAATCAACCCGAGCGTCGGCAACCAACGCAGGGAGGTCACCAGCTTCCGCGGCTCGCACCTCGTCGAGTGCTACATCATCCACAACGGCGTCGTCGTCGCCCGCGACAGCCTCGACGTTCCGATTGCTGCGGATACCCGGTGACACCCGACGGCGTCGTTGAGCGAACGTGGATCTCAGTCGATTCTGAACGCGGCCCAACACGCAGAGGAGCACTCTGATGCCCCAAAGTCCCTTTTCGGCGGTGCCGAATGGGTGGTTCTACGAGAACACCCCTAACGACGACGCGCGGTTCGTTCTCGGCACCGTCGGGCAGAACCCTCTGGTATGCGTCGGCGTTAACCCGAGCACGGCGACCCCGTGGAAGCTGGACCCGACGGTCGAACGGGTAAAGCGACGTGCAGCGGCGCAGAACTTCGACAGCTGGATCATGCTGAATCTGTATCCGCAACGCTCCACGGATCCGACGGGCATGCACCTGCACTACCTGCCGGAACTGATGAGTGAGAACGAAGAGCGCATCGCTGAGCTCATGCAGAATCTCACCGCGCAGTTGGGGCGGGTGTCGCTGTTGGCCGCGTGGGGAATCCTGATCGACACGCGTCCATACCTCCCAGGGATGGCACGCGGCATCGCGAAGATCGTCGATGACGCTTGTTGCGACTGGGTGTCGATCGGTGAGCCGCTGGTCGACGGTCACCCGCGGCATCCTTCGAGAGCGCCTTATGCGCTCCCGCTAGTGACCTTCGACATGGGGGGATACCTCAAGACTTTGTAGGCGGGTGCCTCCAGCAAGGCACACGAGCTGAGACCAGCCGGCGCTCTATCCTTCATCGGGCAAGAGCGCCCTCCTCGTGGAGTTGCAGCGCATCGCAAGCGCACGATAGGGCACCTTCGACGCGCGATGCCCGTAAGTGGATCCAGGTCAGCGCCGCCACCTACTCCGCGCGTTTGCATTCTCGTCCCGCGCCGGGAGCCCCCGCCAGCGTTCTTGCGGGTGACGGTCGATCCATTCTTTCGCGGAGGGGTGATCAGCACGGAGGTCGTGATCGAGACCTGTGTCCATTCGCGTGATCTGGCCGCGCTCCCACTCGTAGGCGCCGGGGAGTTCAGACCAGATCGCGCGGAGCTCGCTGCACCGCGCGGTCCGCTGGCCGCACTTGCAGGTGCCCGTGTCACTGTCGTCAGAGTGTCTCTCCGCGACGAAAAGGATCGCGCTCAGTGCGCGAGCGCGCTGACGGAAGGCCCGACCGACAAGCCGCACGCGTTCGTCGTTCACGCCCGCTCCGAAGCGTGCCCGAAGCTCGTCGCCTATGTTGCCGTCCTGAAAGAAGCCCTCGACGGAGACGCGCATGGCGTCGTTGAGCGCCACGCGATTGTCCTCCGCGAGCTTTTCGGCCGCCACCGCACGAGCGACGGCAGCGCGGCGTCTCCCTTCGAGGTCCGCCGCCACAGCCTGCCAGGCCCGGAGGTGATCTTGATTCTTCTGTTCGGGCCTGCTGTAGTGAATCTGACATTCTGGGCAGACCTGCTGCGCCTTGTCAGTGCGGTCGAGAGGCGGCTCGGCCTTCATTAGGTGACAACAGAGACATTCGTTCACAGTGGCTCCCTCGGTCGGGACCGACCATAGCGAGGGCGACCGACACGACCGGGAATGCTCGTTAGGGCAGGCATGCGAAACGGTCCATGACCGCGGTTAGATCGCGAGCGCGAGGCTCATCAGCCCGATCTTGATTGCACGAAGCGGCGCGCTCAGCGCGCATTGCCCGAATGGGGCCCCTGCTCTCCGTCAGCACGGATTGACTGAACCGCACAGGCGTCAATCTCGACGACCGCCGCCGGTGAGCTCACCCCAGTCGGCGATCGCCCCGCCCCCGGGCCCATGCTGAAGGAGATACACGGTATGGATTCGCTCGCACGCTGTACGGAGCGTGGTCACCCAACCGATGTGGTCGCCGCGAAGGTAGGGCTTATAGCGAGCATCCGCGCCACCGTTGACGCGTCACAACTCGACGCGTCCGTACTCGTGGCCGAAGCCGTCGAGTATCTGCCACGTACCGGTTGGGCCCCGACCGCCGCGATAATCGGATGCCAGCGCGCGGACATGTCGTCCCCAATCTCCGGCCGCGAGTCGATGCTACGTCGGAGCCGGCGACATTGACCATCCGGATCGCACGCGGAAGCGCTTCAGAGGGATGGAGCCGTCGCGCTGCATGCCCGAGAGTCCTTCCCACCCGGACGGATAGAATCCCGAGCAGGAGGATCGATGACGGTCGAAACGTCGCCGTGGCGCGCGAACGACGCTGCAAGGTTCGACCTCGCTCGCGAAGCGGTAGGCAACGTCGTCGCGTTGCTGCTCGATCTCTCCCGCGCAGGAATGCTCGTCACCGATGCCGCCCTTGACGAGGCGAAGCGATTTCGCCACGATCTGCTTGATTCCGGCTTCGACCGAGCGCGCGCGGACCAACTCCTCACCGACATCGAGTCGAGACTTGCTGAGCTCGAGGGGCTACGGCAATGAGTGACACCGTCCTCACGGACGTGGCCGCGAAGCGGATATTCGACGAGCAGATCGTGCCGATCGTCTTTCCCGACGAGCCGCGCAGCGAGTCGCCGCGGATGACGTTTGTCGTGGGCCAGCCCGGCAGCGCCGTCAACCGGGCAGCGGCTCAACTCTCGGACGGCCGCGCGGTTGCCGTTCTGAGCGCGACCGAGCTGCGCTCGTTCCACCCCCATTACCTCAGGCTGTCGCGTGACCGCTCACCCGAGGGCGCGCGCATCCTGCAGGACTCTGCTTCGGGATGGATGCGCAGCGCACTCCAGCACGCGAGGACCAACAAGCGATCGTTGCTCCTCGACGGCACGCTCAGCACGCAGGAGGTTGCTCTAGCTGCAACAGGTCTGTTCAGCACCAGCGGCTTCGAGACCTCCGTCGCGGCGGTTGCCGTGCCCCGCGCCGAGAGCCTGCTCGCCCTGGCATCGAAGTACCTGCTCGACACCCGCGAGGGTCGCGCGTCTCCCTTCACCGCGCTCGCAGACCACGACAAGCTCTACCTCGACACCCGCGCGCTGATCGAAACTCTGGAGACGGCGCCCAGCGTTGACCGGCTCACCATCATCGACCGCAACGGAAGCGCACTGTTCGATGCATCGCGACTCGACCCGCGCGGCTTCGCCGGCGCCCTCGCTGCTCTCGATCTCGCACGCGAGTCACCACTATCCCCAGCACGCGCCATGCGATGGCTATCCGAGCTTCGAGCGACGACCGATTACGCACTGTCTCTCCGGCCGATTCCCGCCGCGCTCGGCGAGGTTCTGGTCGAGCTCCATGAGATCGGTCGCCGCGAGGTCGTGCCCGGACTGCACCTCCCCCAGGATTCGCAGGCACGCCCCAATGCCGAGGCTGCGCTCGATAGACAACTCCTCGCTGTTCGGCAGGCGAGCCAAGTCGAGAGCCGTCCGGAGCGTCGGCCTGGCCCGTCGATCTCGACCCCCGACGTCGACCGCGGCATCTCGCTCTGACGGACCAGAAGAGGGCAACATCCGCGGAAGCGCAACCGCCGTTCAGCTCACGATCGAGTATGCAGCGGGCGCAGCCCCCAGCACCGCCGCGACTGCCAACGTGACCGCCACCAACGCCGCCATGACGGCTGAGATTCGAATGGCCGCAGCGAGCCTGCCACGTCCGACCGAGAGCGCGAGCCCCGGGAGCATGACCGCGAACGCCGCACTGCAGAAGCACATCACTCCCAGCGCCAGCGTGATCGCTGCCTGATCGTTCATGGGATCTCCAACGGGGCCTCTGCCCCCTCGGAGTCAGTGTGACGCCGACCCCCGACATCGTCCACGGCCAAGTTCAGCGAGTGGCCCGTCTCGAAGGCCTTCACCCTCAACCCCATTCGCCACCATCCCTCCGACAATGGCGAATCAAGCGGTCGGGGCTGGCGGAGTACCGGGACCGTGAAGTAGCGGAGCGAGCGCAGCGAGTGAGCATGCTTCGCGAAAGCCCGGTGCGCAGCCGGCAGCGACTGCTATCCTCTCGATCGGAGGGTTGCCCGCTCACTCTCCTGCGAGCGCCATCAGCTCCGCAACGAAGCCTCGACGATCGGCCGCCGGGTCGGCGATCGCGGCGGTGAATCGTTGCCACCACTCCCCGCGCGTTCGATCATCCAGCGCTCGGAGCGGCTCCATCGCCCACTCGACGTCTTCCTCGACGACGTAGCCGGGCTCCTCGATTCCCTTCTCCGGGTAGTACGTGAACGCGGCCACCGCGACCCGTGCGAGCGCAGCTTCAACTTCTGATCGATCGAGCACGGCGGCCCCCTTCGACTGGGTGTTCATAGCGATATTCCTCCAGATGTCGATGGCGGTGTGGCACGTCGCACCGGTCTGCGTCGTGTCGTCGGCGAACGCCGGGTCTCGTGCCGCAGTCGGTCGTTGATCTCGCGGGCGATGGCGTCCATGCGCGCCGCTTCCGCGGCAGCCGCCTCTCGCTTTCGACGCGCGGCCGCTTCGCGTTCGCTCTCGCGGCGTCGGCTTGCCATCACGGGTCGGATCGCGTCGGAGTCGGCGTCGATTCCGGCTGCGAGGCGCGCCCGGGCGCTGGATCGGTTCCACCGGGCGAGCTCGCGAGCCGATGTCTTCGGCTCGCGGCGGATCGCCTTCACTTCGTCGGGCGTGCGCGGCCGCGTGAAGAACTCGTCTGCGGCGGATGCGTTCGCAGCACGCTCACGCGCGGTCACGCGGTGCAGGCGTCGGGGTGGCAATCCCAGCTCGCGGCGGCGCTTCTCTCGCGCACGCCACAGGCGCTGTTTCTCAAGCTGCTTCTCGCGGTTCGCCCAGTAGTACGCGCGCCGGCGCTCGCGGACCTCGTCGCCGTGCTCGGCGTAGTAGCGCTGATTTGCGGCACGTTTAGGTTCTGGATTGTCGCGATACGCCAGTCGCAGTTTGGCGTTGAACTCTTCGCGGTGGGCGCTGATCCACCGCTTGTTGCGTTCGTTCTTTGCCCGACGGTACCTCGCAGGATCGGCTGCACGCTGCGCTGTGCGGCGTTCGAGTTGATACGCGTTATGTGCATGTGGGTCTGCTGCGTAGCGCTCGCGCCCCTTCACTCGTCGACGTTCGGCTGCGGCTGCGACCCTCCGAGACTTCTCCGCGCGGGCGCGCTCGCGTTCGCGGTTCTCCTTGCGGATCCGCTCGAGGTGATTCGCACGGAACCGGTCGCGGTACTCCTTGATCTTCTCGGGATGTTCCGATTTCCACCGGCGGTTGCGCTCGCGAGCCTCGTCGGCGTGCGTCTCGCGGTAGCGTCGGCGCCGCTCGCGTTCGCGCTCCCGGCGCTCCTCGTCGGTGGGGTGGCGCGCGCCACCGGCATCCGCTGGGTTGTCCGCCATGTTTCAGGGCTCCCCCGCAGTCGCAGTGAGGCGCGAGACGAGGTCCTGAATGCAGTCGGGGCGGAAGCCGACCCAGTGGTCGTGTTCGTCGACGACTACGATCGGCGCGGACGAGTACCCGAGATCCGCGGCCACGTACTCGCGCGCTGCCTCGTTCGCGGGGTCGGTGAGGTCGATGTCGCGGTACGCCAGGCCGACGGCATCCATCAGCTGTTTGGTGAGCCGGCACTGCATGCATCCATCGCCGGTCGTGTAGATCACGATCGTGATCACCGCGATCTCCGCGGGGCGGGGCGATCGCCGATGCGCTCGTGGGTGTGCTCTTCGACCCACTTGTTGACCTCAGCGACCTTGTAGGCGACGGTTTTACCGAACTTCGTGAAGCGCGGGCCGCCGCCGTGCTTTCGCCACCCCATCAGCCGGCTCAGCGGGAACTTGAGGTTCTCGGCGAGCTCGCGCTCCGTGAGGAACGTGTGCTCGGGATCGTCGCACTCGATCTGAAGGACTTTGAACACCATCCACCTCCGCTTGCGTATGTCCTGGTTGGTTTACCATGAGTGAAGCACTTTGTGCTACCCTGCGCAATAGGCAAGTGCCGAAGCGCTGTGCGGTTAGACAAACTAAGGAGGTGAAGGTCGACGTGAAGACACTCGATGGCCACCAGGTCACGTGGCGCGAAGCCACGCAGTCCGTCGGGTCCGCACTGCGCATTGCGCCCGCATTCATGGCGACGACGACGGATGCTGCGCTCGGCGTGCAGACCTCCGTAACCGCCCGCTATGTGCGCGCCGAGGGTCGCTATGTCATCAAGGGTGTGACGAACATCGCCATCCGCGACGACGTGGAGGTCAACTACCCCACCGTTGCGAAGGTCGGGATGCAGGCGATCGTGCAGGCGGCAGCGCCGCGCTGCATCTTCCTCACGCTCGAAGACGAGAGCGATCCGAACGCGAAGTGGCTGAGCGTGGATCAGCTGACCACGGCCACCGGACGCATCCTGCCTCCGCTCGTAGCGGCCGAGGTAGTGAAGCGCGGCGGAGGTGAGGCGCGCATGGAGGTCGTGGAGTTGCTGTACGGCAGCGCGGCGCTCGCGGGACTACCGCCGGCGAAGCTGCTACAGCACGAGCTGGGCATCCCCCACCGCACCGCATCGCAGTGGCTAATCGATGCTCGCAAGGCGGGACGCCTCGCGGGGATGAACTACAACGCCGGTCGACCGGCCGGTGGGTAGCGTCCTCGCCTATACAACGGCGAAGGGCAAGCGGTACGAAGTCCGCTACAAGAAGCCCGACGGTTCCCACGGCGGCAAACGCGGATTTGTCCGCAAGCGGGACGCCGAGATCTGGCTGGTCGAGATCGAGTCGTCCCGCGCGAAGGGCGCGTACATCGACCCGCAGGCGGCGAAGGTCACGGTCGAGACGCTCGGCCCAGTGTGGCTCGAGGCGAAACGTTCGTCGATGAAGCCGTCGTCGTTCGCGCCGATCGAGACCGCTTGGCGGCTTCGCGTGAAGCCGACGTGGGGACGCTGGGAAGTCGCGGACATCCGGCACACCGACGTTAGGAGCTGGGTCGCGAAGCTGTCGAGCGAACTCGGCGCGACCGTGACGATCCGCACCTTCGGCGTTCTCGCCAGCATCCTCGACGACGCCGTCTACGACGGACGCATCGCGACGAATCCAGCCCGCATGGGGCGGATCGGGCTGCCGAGGAAGTCCCGAGGTCGGCATGGGTACCTCACACACGAGGAGGCCATGCGTCTCGCGCGCCACTCTGGCGATCGGGCGTTACTCGTGCTCCTGCTCGCGTACACCGGCATTCGTTGGGGCGAGGCGACGGCCCTGCGCGTTAAGGACATCGATGCCACCAAGGGCCGGCTGCACATTCACGCGAACGCGGTCGAGGTTCATGGCGAAATTCACGTGGGAACAACGAAGTCGCACAAGGGGCGGCTCGTTCCGGTACCGGCGTTCCTCCTCGAGGAATTGCTCAGCGCGACCGCGGGGGTTCCGCGAGATGGGCTGGTGTTCCCGGCGCCCGACGGAGGCTTCATGCGTCGTACCCGTACCAGCGATGGATCGCGGTCGTGGTTCAAGACAGCGCTCGCGAAGGCCGAACTGCCGTCGATGACGGTCCACGATCTGCGGCACACCGCCGCGTCGCTCGCGGTGCAGTCGGGCGCGAACGTGAAGACCATCCAGCGGATGCTGGGACACACTTCGGCGGCGATGACGCTCGATGTGTACTCGGATCTATTCGACGACGACCTGGACGCAGTAGCCGCGGCCCTTGATCGAGCGGCGAGCGAGGTTGGCGCGCGGCGCATGAGGGACGACATCGAAGACACGTGACCGACACCGAACCGACGTGTGGCATGTCGGGTCGTCCGCACCCGATACGTTTCTCCTTGAGGCAGGCGCGGGGGCGCCGCTAGGACGACTGGGGAGACGATGAGCGACGGAACGAGCGCGGGCGGACCCCCGCCAGGCTGGCTCTACGACAGCAACACGCAGCAGACACGCTGGTGGGACGGCACGCGTTGGACGGAGCACGTCCAACGCACCGAGCCGGCGTATCAGCACGCACGAGTGGCACCGCAGCAGAGCACGAACCAGGCGGCGTACTCGCAGCCTCAGACCTATGGCTCCTTCTCGTACGCTGCAGCGCCGCTCACGTCGAAGAACGGCCCCGCCAAGGCCTCGCTGATTCTGATCCTGCTCCTCGTCCTGGGTGTCGGCGCCATCCTCTGGCTGTTGACGGGCGCCGACCCTGCGATGCAGCTCGTATTCGGCGTGCTGAACATCTTGATGGTCATCGCCGCATTCATTCTGGCGATCATCGGCCTCGTGATCGCTGTGCGCCGGCCCACGAGGAAGCGGGAGTCGGTCTTCGCGCTCGTGGTCTCGTCACTCATGCTCGTCGCCATCGTCGGGTTCATGATCTTCACGGCGAACCAGCTCGATGTCCCGGGACTCGAGAGCCAGATCGAGGCGTGGGCGACGGCGCAGACGGGAGAGGCCGTGAATGTAGCCTGTCCGCCCAACCCTCCCTCCGGCGTCGGCGACGTGTTCTCATGCACAGCCACGGGTGCAACGGGATCAAGCTACGTCGTCAACGTGACGATGCTCGAGGAGTCGATGGTGACATGGGAGATAGTCCCGCCGTGAGTCAGGGTGAAGCTGGACCGGTCGGATCGCGCCGATTTCGGTCCGCGATGTTCGTCGACTTCGACAATGTCTACTCCGGGCTCCAGCGCCTGGACGGCGATGCGGCCAAGTCCTTCGCGGAAGACCCGGCGCGGTGGGTGGAAAGCTTTGGAACCGGCTCCGATGCGGACGGCCCATTCACGCGCCGCTTCCTTGTCCGGAAGTGCTACCTGAACCCCGCAACGTTTTCGCGCTACCGCCCGCACTTCACTCGGGCAGGATTCCAGGTCGTGGATTGCCCGTCTCTCACGCAGCAGGGCAAGTCGAGTGCAGACATCAACCTCGTGCTCGACGCAGTCGACGCGCTGAACGCGTCGACCCACTTTGATGAGTTCATCTTCCTGAGCGCGGATGCCGACTTCACCCCACTCATCGCCCGTTGCCGCGCCGCTGACCGTCACGTGACGATCATCACGTCCGGACCGGCCGCCGCCGCCTATCGAGCGGCAGCTGACTCCGTCCTTGGAGCGGACGCGTTGATCACGCTCCTGACTGCAGCAGAGTCGAACGGATCGGACGCTGCGCCGCTCGCGGACGATGCACCCCCCGTGACCTCGGCCCTCACTGTCGCGCCCTCCACAATTGCTCCCCCGACCCGGGTGGCCGCAATGAGTGCCGTCCGCCATCTGGCTGAATCCTCGCCCCACCCCGTCGCCCTATCGGCAGCCGCCGCCGCTGCGTTGCGCGCTGAGCCGGACCTCAGGGAGTCGAGCTGGGACAATTCGGGTTCCTTCAGTTCGTGGCTGCAGAGCAGCCTTCCGGATCTGAGAGTCGATACCCGCGCACCGGGACACGTGTGGGACCCCGCTCGATTCAGTGAGGCGGACGTTCCAATACCCCCTGAACCCAGTGTCACCCGGACTCCTGATCAAGAAGAGTTGCACCGTCAGGTCAGCAGCATCACAGAAGTCCCGCCGCTCAGCCAGGCCTCCTATCGGGCACTGCTCGAGCAGCTTGCTTTCGACCTTGCCTTGTACCCGTTCAGCCGGACCGAGACATCCAAGCGTGTCCGCGACGAGTGCGCCCAGAGCGACCGTCCCGTTGGTCGCGCCGCAGTCAACTTCGTGATCAATGGGCTGCTTTTCGCGGGAGCTGACCTCGAAGGCGAGCCGTCCGCTTCCGATCTCGCTGCAGTCTGGTCCGAAAACGTCCTCGGGCTTTGCAGGGGCGCCCGCATCGAGCTCAGCGCCGAAGACCTCGATGAGGTCACGACGTGGGTCAGCGGCGGGCTGGTTGCTGTCGTCCCAAGCAACATGTAGGGCAGCTGCGCGTGGAGTGCCCCAACGCGACCCCGGGGCACGGGGCACGGGGCACGGGGCACGGGGCACGGGGCACGGGGCACGGGGCACGGGGCACGGGGCACGGGGCACGGGGCATTGGAGTATCTGCACTGTCACCGGTTATCGATACTCTCCACTCAGCGACACAGCAAGGCACGGACTTCGGAGATCACGATGGTTGAACCGCTCAGGATGGACAAGGCGAAGGCGAATCTCGGGAAGACCGTAGATAGCATCAGCAGGGTTGCGCGAAGCACGTCAGCACAAGTGACCGAGCGCGCTGGCGATCTGAAAGACAGTGCTTCGGACCTCATGGGCGCCGCCAAAGACACCGTTGGAGAACTGACCGCGAAGAAGCCGGACCCCTACGTGGTCGCGATCGCCGAGTACAACGGCGCGTTCACCGCGATGAACGAGAAGGGCCTCTCGCTGCTCCGCCAGCGCGAGCGCTGCACCGATCTGATCGAGCTTGTCGAACTGCTGATCAACAGCATCGCCAACACCCCGAAGGAGTTCGAAACCGACTTCGACGAAATCCGGGTCCGCAAGGCCGACTTTCTCGATGCGGAGGACTTTGCGCGGAAAGACTTGGACGCAGCGCGAAAGTCAGCCGCGAGTGCCGGTGCCGGGTTTGCCGCCGGCGCTGCGGTCGCGAGCATGGCTCCGTCGGCTGCGATTTGGATCGCTACCACCTACGGTGTGGCCTCCACAGGGACCGCCATCTCTACGCTCTCCGGAGCCGCCGCGACAAACGCCGCGCTGGCCTGGCTCGGGGGAGGAGCTCTCGCAGCAGGCGGAGGGGGCACCGCAGCCGGCAGTGCGCTGCTGGCGCTCGCCGGCCCCATCGGATGGACGGTCGCGGGGGCCACCCTCCTCGTGTCGATCGCGCTGTTCGCTAAGAAGAAGTTCGAGAACAGCGAGGCGCGAGAAGCTGCGCTGACAGCGCTGAAGCGGAACACCGCGCTCGTCGAGCGAATGGATGCCCAGATCGATGCTCTTCTTCAGCGAACTACGACCCTTCGCGGAATGCTGATGACGAGCTACAGCGAAAGACTGGATTCGTTCGGCGCCGATTTCCGCGCACTGTCCACGGCCCAGCAGTCGCAGCTCGCCGCACTGGTCAACAACACCAAGTCTTGCGCGGTCTTGCTGAGCGAGCGCATCGAGCAAGACGCCGACGATGAGTGAAGCGGCAAAGCTCGCGAAGAGCAATCAGGAGCAGGCTGTCGCGGCCTGGGTGAACTATCTGAACCAAGTCCGCCTGGACAATCTGCTGACCGCTCTGCATGTGCAGGACCTCAACCTTGAGGATGCTCTTTCGAGCATTGACGACGCGGTCAAGAAGATCGATCTCGAAGTCGTCCTCACCGACCGCGGCGGGGCGAAGGGCATGCACGGCTTTATCGCCGAGGTCGCCGAGGTCGGCATTGGCAATGCTCGGAGCCAGCTCCTTGGCGACGGAGCGGTCTATCAATGGGTGAACGACAACGGCCCCGTGGACCTCCTGCGTGGCGGCGTTGAGATTCAGCAGAAGTTCGTCCAGGCTGGCGGCCGCTTCGGCCTTGGCGCGATAGCGGAGCACCTCCAGAAGTATCCCGACTTCATCAAGAACGGAGGGAAGTACCAGATCCCCGCCGACCACTTCGAGATGGTCCAGAAGCTTCACAACATGACGCGCGAGGAGGCAGGTACCGTCCTGACGCGTAGTGGCGACGGCCCGTCATTTAGAGACTGGGAGCGGGTCCGTTCCTTCCTCGACGGAAACTCGGTCGGAATCGAGTCACTCGAACCCTCGACGCTGGAATACCGCGAGGTGCAAAGAGGCACCTATAGCTCGACCATGGAAGCGGAGAAGCAGTCTCTCCAAGCCAAGGAGCAGTCCCTGCGGGACAGCGCGTACCAGGACAGCCGACCGAAGCTGAACGAAGGCGCCAAAGTCACGCTTGCCGCTGCCGCAATCGAAGGCGGAACCACCTTCGTGCTCGCCGTCGTCGAGAAGCGTCGTCAAGGCAAGAAACTCAAGGACTTCACGAGCGGCGACTGGACCGAGATAGCTGGTGACACCGGTCTCGGTTTCGTGAAGGGCGGAGTGCGAGGCCTGAGTATCTACTCACTCTCGAACTTCACTGCTACCTCAGCGGCGGTCGCTAGCGGGATCGTCACCGCTGCGTTCGGCATCGCCGAGCAGGCGAACAAGCTCCGCCGCGGCGAGATCGACGAAATCGAGTTCATCGAGAACGCCGAGATCGTCTCACTGGAAGCCGCCGTGAGCGCCCTGTCCTCCTTCGTCGGGCAAGCGCTCATCCCGGTGCCTGTCCTCGGCGCAGTCATCGGAAACACCGTCGGCATGGTCATGTATAGGGCCGTCTCATCTTCCCTCTCGCAGCGTGAAGCGGAACTCATCGCACGCTACCTCGAGGAGCAACGCAATCTCGACGAGCAACTCGCGACCGAGTACCAGGCGCTGATCGAGCAGCTTGATGCGAGCATGTCCGACTACATCGAGGTGCTCGAACGAGCCTTCTCGCCCGACGTGGAACTCGCGCTGCTCGGATCTGTTCAGCTAGCGCAGGAACTCGGCGTGGCTTCGGACGAAATCCTGGACTCCGAAGAGAAGACGCTCGCGTACTTCCTTGACTAGCCACCTTCGGACTGGCACCGGCGTCGTGCCGTCCGAAGTATCACCGATGTCTTGATACAGGACGGAGCTATCGCGCGACACCGCCGAGGCGCCTCTCGAGGCATCCCAGCGAGGCGGATTCGCGCGACTTTACGCAATCCTTACGCGAATCGCGTATCTATGAGAAACCTATGGCCCGCGATCCCAGTGTGTTCAAGGGATTGCGGGCCAGGAAGTTCGGCGGAGACGGAGGGATTTGAACCCTCGGTCCCCGTAAGGGGACTCCACCTTAGCAGGGTGGTGCACTAGGCCGGACTATGCGACGTCTCCAGGCATCCAGCGGCCGAAGCAGCGTGATGCGCCCAGCAAGCATAACCGCTCGGGCGCTGCACTTTCGACCGCCGATGCCGCCCCGATCGTGCGAAACCTCGTGATAATGGCGGAATGCGCCCGACGATGATCGCAGTGTCCGTTCTCGCTCTGTCCGCACTCCTGCTCGCCGGGTGCACCGCCGCGGCGCCCGAGCCATCGGCAGACGCGTCCACCGAGGCCCCCGACACGCAGGTACCCGAAGACGACTTCACCCCCGTCCTCGCGCGCACGCTGAGCACGCCCCGACCGCTTCCCGCGACCGACGGTCTCGTCCACATCGCGTATGAGCTGTTCCTGAGCAATGTGACGACGCAGACGGCCACGATCGAGTCGATCGACGTCATCGACGGCGATGGCCAGTCGCTCCTCCGACTGGACGGTGACGCTGCGGTCCCGTGGATGCGCGTCATGGGTGCGACCGCCCCTGGCCGGGTCATCGGACCGGGGCAGGGCGCGCTGGTCTGGCTCGACGTGACCGTAGACGCCGGTACTGAACTCCCCCATAGCCTGACGCACGACATCGCCTTCAGCTTCGAGCCGGGAGCGCCGCCGATCATCACGGATCAGATGACCGAGCGTGTCGCGAGCGTCGAGGTCGATCAGACCGAGCCGGTGGTGATCGGCCCGCCGCTGAAGGGAGCCGGTTGGCTCAACGGCAACAGCTGCTGCGCCGTGACACCCCACCGCGGCGCCGTCAATGCGATCAACGGCGCGTTCCACGCCCCCGAGCGCTACGCGATCGACTACGTCCGCCTCGACGAGAACGGGTCGTTCCTGAGCGGCCCCGTCGACGAGCTCGAGAGCTACCCCTACTTCGGTGCGGACATCATCGCGGTGGGGGACGGCCCGATCGTGTCGATGCGATTCGACCTGCCCGAGCAGACCCCGGGCGCGAACCCGACCGGACTCACGCTCGACGAGTACGGCGGCAACCACATCGTCCAGGACCTCGGCGACGGCGTCTACGCGTTCTACGCCCACCTCCAGCCCGGCAACCCGCTCGGTGTCGAGGTCGGTCAGCAGCTGAAGAAGGGCGAGACGATCGCGCTGCTCGGCAATACCGGCAACACCGATTCACCCCATCTGCACTTCCACCTCATGGACTCGCCCAGCCCGCTCGGCTCGAACGGCATCCCGTTCGTCTACGACTCGTTCGACCTCGAGGGCAAGATCACCGCGCAAGAACTCGATGAGAGAATCGCCGCCGGCGGGCCGTTCACCCTCGATGAGGCGGATGCCGCAGCCGAGAAGGACCTGTATCCCATCTGGCTCACGGTCACCTCGTACCCTGAGTGAACCCGGCCGCCACTACTGCTCCGCGACGGTGCAGGTGACCTGAGCCGCGGTCGTGCCCGCGATCTCGGACGGCAGCGCCACCCGCGTCTCGGACGGAGCGGCCGAATCCGATGGAGCAGCGGAATCCGAGGGAGCAGGCGACGCCGCAGGATCCGTCGCCTCCCCCGTGACCTCGACACCCGACCCCTGGCTCGCCTCACCGGTGAGCTGGATCGGCTGATTCGCGGCGAGCGCGGCGAACAGCTGATCGGCGACGTCGCGCAGGGGAAGCACGTTGATGTAGTCCGACGTGTACTCGGTCGGGTACTGCACGAACACGATGTCCTCGAACGGCACGTCCTTGGCCGCCATCGCGATCTGCACCATGCGGGTGGGGTTCGCGAGCTCGGAGCTCAGCACGAGCTGGGGCGGGTCGCTGCGGGTGAGCCCGATCGCGGTGGTGGCGAAGGTGAACAGCACGCCGGGGTTGGACAGCACCGCGTCGGACTTCAGCTTGCGCACGAGCGAGGACATGAACTGCTGCTGGTTCGAGATGCGACCGAGGTCGGAGCCGTCGCCGATGCCGTGACGGATCCGGAGGAACTGCAGCGCCTCCACTCCCTGGAGGGTGTGGGTGCCGGCCGTGAGCGAGAGCCCGGTGTGCGGGTCGTTGATGTCGCCGCTCACGCACACGTCCACCCCGCCGACCGCGTCGGACATGTCGATGACCCCGGTCCACCGGATCGCGCCGGCGAACTGGATCTGCTCTCCGGTGAGCTCCTCGATCGTCATGACCGTGCAGGTGAGCCCGCCGTACTGGTACGAGGCGTTCAGCGGCTGCGAACTCATCGCCGAGTACGACCCGCCCTGCCCGTCGGGGCACGACGGGATCGGCACGAGCATGTCGCGCGGGAACGAGACGACGGTGATGTGCCGCGGCTCATCGCTGATGTGCACGAGCATCGTGACGTCGTTGCGCTCACCCGGCGCATCGTCGGGGTCGGCGCACCGCGGGAAGAGCGCGACGTCCTGCCCTTCGCACGAGTCGGATCCGACGAGCAGCAGGTTCACCCCGCCCTCGATCTCGCCGATCGACGGCGGGAGCGCCTCTTCACCGCCGATGTCGACCGAGTTCTCCCCGAGCGCGGAGAACGTGTCCCAGACCGCGTACGCCGCGACACCCGCTGCGCTCACGCCGAGCACGGCGACGACGACCCCGAGGATCGACAGCACACGCAGAAGCGGATGCCGCTCCCGCCGCACCGCATGACGCGCCAGCGGCCCCGACTCGGGGTTGTGCTCCGCCACGGATCAGCCCGAGAGGTTCCCCGCCGAGCACGTGTTCTGCGCGGCGCTCTGACCCGGGATGTCGAGTTCGACCGGAGCCTCGGCCGGCGCCTCGGTCGCACCGGGCGTCGCCGCCGGATCGGGGGTCGCGGCATCCGCGGGCGGGTCGGCGGTGATGACGCCGCCGCCGACATTCGGGTCGCTCGTGAGCACGATCGGCTGGTTGGCCGCGAGCGCCGCCCACAGCTGGTCCGCCGCTTCGTAGTCGGGGACGACACGGTTCGAGTCCGCCGGGTCATCCGTCACGGGGTACTGCACGAACACGATCTCGTCGAACGGCACGCTCTTCACGGCGAGCGCGATCTGCACGAGTGTGAGGGGGTTCGTGAGGCTCTTGCTGGGCGTGGTGTTGTCGACCGCGGTGGTGGCGAGCTTCAGCAGCGTCGCCGGGTTCGTGAGCACCTCTTCGCTCACGAGCTTGCGCGCGAGGCGCGACATGTACTGCTGCTGGTTCGAGATGCGGGCGAGGTCGGAGCCGTTCTCGAGGCCGTGACGGGTACGGAGGAACTGCAGTGCCTCCATGCCCTGGACGGTGCGGTTGCCGGCCGGCCAGTCGATCCCCGTATAGAAGTCGCGGATGCCACCGTTGCCGATGCAGACCTCGACACCACCGATCGCGTCGGTGATGTTGATCACGCCGCCGAAGTTGACCTTCGCCGCGAACGGGATGTTCAGGCCGCTGAGCTGCGACACCGTCTTGACGACGCAGTTCAGGCCGCCTTCTTCGAACACCGAGTTGATCTGCTGCTTGCTCGCGCCCCCGGTCTCGGAGCCGTCCTCGGCCGTGCACGAGGGAACCGGCGCCATCAGATCGCGCGGGAACGAGATCACGGTCACCCGGCGCGGTGCGTCGGAGATGTGCACGAGCAGGTTGACGTCGTTCAGCTCGCCCTCGGAATCCGCGCCGGTGCAGCGGTCTCCGAAGTAGGCGGCGAACTCGGGCAGGCACTCGTCGGTGCCGGCGACGAGCAGGTTCACGCCACCCTCGATCGCGCCGATGTCCGGCGGTACGGCCTCCTGGCCGTCGAGGTCGACGGAGGCTTCGGTGAAGCTCGTGGTGATGTCGTACGCGGCATAGGCCGCGACCCCTGCGCCCGAGACGAGCCCGACGGCGACGATGATGCCGACGACCTTGAGGAGGAAGGCGAGCGGATGCGGCGACTTCAGCTCACCGTGGCGCGCGATGGTCCGGCGGCCACGCTTGGCGGGCTTGGTCGTCTGACTCACTCGGGTCCTCTCGGGATGCTGCGCGGGTGCGGGGCTCGAGAGCACACCCACGACTCAGCGGAGGGTGTGGGATTCGAACCCACGGGACATTGCTGCCCACTGGTTTTCAAGACCAGGTCCATCGGCCGCTCGGACAACCCTCCCGACGGATGCCGAAGCACACGCCGAACAGTCGTCCAGTCTAACCGACAGCACTGTTCACCGATTGTTCCAGCAGCGCCTGAGGAGGTCCTGTGCGGCGCGCCCGCGCGGGCTCTCCCGCGCACCGCGCGTGGACTACAGCGCGGTCAGCACCGCGGCCACGCCGCCGTCCTGCACGCTGCCGGTCACTTCGCCCGCGGCATCCCGGACCTCTTGCGGACCCTGCGCCATCGCGACCGCGCGGCCACCGCCCCGCCTCGCCCACTCGAACATGCCGATGTCGTTGCGTCCGTCGCCCATCACGAGGACCTGCGACCCGTCGATGCCGAGGAGCTCGCGCACCCGCTCGAGCGCGGTGCCCTTGTCGACGCCCTGCGGGGCGATGTCCAGCCACGCGGTCCAGCCGACCGCGTAGGAGACCTCGTTCAGCCCGATGCGTTCGACGAGCTCGACGAAGTCCGCCTCGCTGTCACCCGGCGAGACCACGACGACGCGGCAGACCGGCATCGCGCTCAGGTCGGCGAACGGCACGCGGGTGGCGTTCGCGAGATTCCAGTCGCCGAGGTGCTCGGTGTACAGGCGATGCCCGTCGGCGAGCTCGACCATGTACTTCGCGTCGGGGAGGTGTGCGCCCAGCAGCGCCAGCACCTCGGCGGGATCGAACGTCTCGATGTGGAAGCGCTCGTACTCGCCGTCGGCGTTCGCACGGAGGGTGACCGCGCCGTTGGAGCACACGACGAACTCGGGGCTGAGCCCGAGGGCGTGCAGGATCTCCTCCGTACCCTCCCAGCTGCGCCCGGTCGCGAGCATGACCTCGGTACCGGCCTTCTCGGCGGCACGGACGGCGTCCACGACACCGGGGCTCATGGTCTCGTCCTCGAGGATCACCGTGCCGTCGATGTCGAGGACGACCAGGCGCCGCTCGGCCGAGCCGGCTGCCGTCACGCGGTGGGCTCCATGACCTCGAGGCCGCCGAGGTACGGCCGCAGCACCTCGGGCACGACCACCGAACCGTCGGCCCGCTGATGCGTCTCCAGGAGCGCGACGATCCAGCGCGTCGTCGCGAGCGTGCCGTTCAGCGTCGCGACGGGCTGGGTCTTGCCCGCGGCGCCGTCCTCGAGTGCCGGACGGTGACGGATGCCGAGCCGGCGCGCCTGGTACGTCGTGCAGTTCGACGTCGAGGTCAGCTCGCGGTACGCACCCTGCGTCGGCACCCATGCCTCGACGTCGTACTTGCGCGCGGCGCTCGATCCGAGGTCGCCGGCGGCGACGTCGATCACCCGGTAGCTGAGGCCCAGGCTCTGCAGCATCTGCTCCTGCAGCTCGACGAGCCGCAGGTGCTCGGCCTCGGCATCCGCCACCGTCGTGTGGACGAACATCTCGAGCTTGTTGAACTGGTGCACGCGGATGATGCCGCGGGTGTCCTTGCCGTAGGAGCCCGCCTCACGGCGGTAGCAGGTCGACCATCCGGCGTACCGCTTCGGACCACTCGACAGGTCGAGGATCTCGTCCATGTGGTAGCCCGCGAGCGGCACTTCGCTCGTGCCGACGAGGTAGAGGTCGTCCTCGTCGAGGTGGTAGATCTCGTCGGCGTGCTCGCCGAGGAAGCCGGTCCCGCGCATGACCTCGGGACGCACGAGCGTCGGCGGGATGAGCGGGACGAACCCCGCCTGGAGCGCGCGGTCGAGGGCGAGCGTCATGAGCGCGAGCTCGAGGCGGGCACCGATGCCCTTGAGGAAGTAGAACCGGCTGCCCGAGACCTTCGTGCCGCGCTCCATGTCGATCGCGTCCAGCAGCTCGCCGAGCTCGAGGTGGTCTCGGGGTTCGAAGTCGAACGTCGGGATCTCACCGTGCGTGCGCAGCGTGACGAAGTTCTCCTCACCCCCGGCCGGCACCCCGTCGATCACGATGTTCTCGATCTTCGCGAGTGCCGCATCCGCCGCCTGCTCGGCCGCGTTGAGGGTCTGCTGGGCGGCCTTGACACCGTCGCTCAGCGCCTTGGCCTCCGCCACGAGCGCCGCCTTCTCCTCCTTCGGCGCCTGCGCGACACGCTTGCCGTGCGCGTTCTGCGCGGCACGCAGCTCCTCGAAGGCGGTGAGCGCGGCCCGGCGGTCGCGATCAGCGGCGAGGGCCGCGTCGACGGATTCGCGCGAGTGGCCTCGAGCCTCCTGTGAGCGCACGACCAGCTCGGGATTCTCGCGGAGAAGCGTCAGATCGATCACCCGGCCAAGTCTATAGAGGGGCATCCGGCGAACGATCGGCGGCTCGGAGCCCTGGGCCCGTCGGGAGCCGCGGCCCTTGCCGACTATCGTGTGAGCATGACCGAGCCCGCCGCCCGCCACGCGGCGCTCGTGTACAACCCCGTGAAGGCCGACGGCAAGGCCCTCCGCGCCACCGTCGCGCGGCTCTCCGCCGCTGCGGGCTGGGGTGCGCCGCTGTTCTTCGAGACCACGATCCAGGATCTCGGCGCCGGAGTCACGCGGCAGGCCCTGGAGGCGGGCGCGGATGCCGTCCTCGTCGCGGGCGGCGACGGCACGGTGCGCGCGGTCGTCGAGGCGATGAGCGAGAGCGGCGTGCCCCTCACGATCGTCCCGAGCGGCACCGGCAACCTCCTCGCCCGCAACCTGCTGCTGCCGCTGACGGATGCCGCCGCCATGGTGCAGGCGACGTTCGACGGCGATCGCATCGGCGTCGACGTGGGGTTCGCGGCGATCCGGCGGCAGGACGGCACGAGCGAGGAGCGCGCGTTCGTCGTCATGGGCGGCATGGGACTGGACGCCGCGATGATCGCGAACACGAGCGGGGACCTCAAGAAGCGCGTCGGCTGGATCGCGTACGTCGACGGCGCGGCGCGCTCGCTCGCGGGCGCGAAGCCCTTCCGGATCGCCTATCAGGTCGCGGGCAGGCGCCTGCACTCGGCGAAGGTGCAGTCGATCCTGATCGCGAACTGCGGATCGCTTCCGGCCGGCCTGGAACTCATCCCCTCGGCATCCGTCTCGGACGGCGAACTGGACATCGCGATCTTCCAGCCGAAGAACGCACTCGGCTGGATCCTGGTCTGGCGCCGCGTCGCGTGGGACAACAGCGTGCTGCGGCGGTTCCGCGCCGGCCGGCAGGTGCTGGCCCTGCGTACGGAGGACAACTCGGTGCTGTACGCGCACGGCACCGGCTTGGACGTCGCGAGCGAGACGCCGCAGCCGGTGCAGCTGGACGGCGATGAGTTCGGCACGGCCGTGCGGCTGCGCGCGCGGGTCGTCCCCGGCGGACTGATCACCGTGGTGCCGAAGGGGCACGACACCTCGCGGCTCTGACCCCGATCAGGTTCCCGGGGTGGCCGCATCCGGTGCGACGACCTCCGCGACCGCGGTGAAGAGCGGATTGGCGATGTTGGCGATCAGCGGCGCACCGCTGACCGGGTCGTACGCCTCGTCCGCGTACGTCGCCGCGATCGCGATCGTGATGTCGTCCGCGGGAAGGTGGGCGGCGACACCGGCGAAGCCGTGATACTGCGGGTTCTGCAGCAGCCAGTCGCCGGACAGCACGATGCCGAACCCGTACGTGTAGAACTCGTTCTGCACGAAACACGTGTTCGGGCACGCCGGCAGCGCCGTCGTCTTTCCGCGCAGCGTCGGTGCGATCATCCGCTCGTACGACTCATCGCTGATGAGCTCGCCGCGGCCGACGGCCCGGGCGATGGTGGCCATGTCCGTGATGTCGGTGTTCTGCACGAGTCCGGGACCGAGCGACCACGACGGGTTCCAGTACGTGGAGTCCTCGATGAAGGGCCGGTCCGCGGGGATGCCGAGATACTCGCGCCGTTCGCTGTCGAACGCGTGGAGCACCGGCGTCAGGATCTCCGGTGTTCCGGGATCGGCCGTCTCGGTCATCCCCAGCGGGTCCAGGATGCGGTCCTGGATCTCGGTCGCCAGCGGCCGTCCGGTGATCTCCTGCAGCGCGAGTGAGAGCAGCACGTAGTTGGTGTGGGCGTAATCCCAATTGGTGCCCGGTTCGTACAGGAGAGGCTGGTCGGTGCCGTACGTGTAGAGCTCCTGCGGCGTCCACTGGCGGAACGGGTCGCGGGTGAACTCCTCGATGAAGGAGGCGTCCTGCACGTAGTCGGCGTAGCCGGATGTCATCTGGGCGAGCTGCCCGAGGGTGACCTGATCCGCGTGGGGGACGTCGGGCAGCCACTGGTCGATCGTGTCGTCGAGGCTCACGGTGCCGTCGTCGACGAGCTGGAACAGCACGGTCGCCGCCTGAGGGATCGATACGGCGCCGCTGCGGAAGTGCAGGTCCGTCGTCGCCGGCACCCCGGGCATCGATTCCCCCCACGCCTGCGTGACGACGACCTGATCGCCGCGGAGGACCCGGACGATCGCGGCGCGGACGTGCGCGTCTGCCATCGTCCGCTCGACGGCGTCTTGGATCGCCGCGACCTCGCCGCCATCGGCGGACACCGCCGGGGTGGCCGCCGTCGGGCTCGCTTCGGGCGCGGGCGCCGTGCACCCGGACATGATGACGGCAAGACACAGCGCCGCTCCCGCGAGAGCTCGCTTCGTCGTGTGCATGAGCGCCCCTGCCCCCGGCCCGATCCCCAGGTGGTCAGCGTATCCCGTGGCCGTGTCAAGCCCGGCGCGAACGGGCCGGGGGGCGCCGTGGCGCGGTTACGATCCGAGGATGACTGCGCCCTCGATCGTCTGGTTCCGCGACGACCTGCGTCTGGCCGACAACCCGGCCCTCCGCGCCGCGATAAATCGGGACGAGCCGATCATCGCGCTGTACGTCTTCGACGAGGAGTCCGACGGCGTCCGGCCCCTCGGCGGCGCCGCGAAGTGGTGGCTGCACGGCTCGCTCGCGTCTCTCGGCGAGCGCCTCGCCGAGCGGGGGGGAGCGCTCGTGCTGCGCCGCGGCCCCGCGGGGCGGGTCATCCGCGACGTCGTGAAGGAGTCCGGTGCGGGAGCGGTGTTCTGGAATCGTCGGTACGGCGGCGCGGAGCGGGCGATCGACGCCGACCTGAAGGACGGCCTGCGCGAGGACGGGCTCACGGTGGAATCCTCCGCGGGCTCCCTGCTGTTCGAGCCGTGGACCGTGACCACGGGTGCCGGCACCCCGTACGCCGTGTTCACCCCGTTCTGGCGGGCGTGCCAGGCGATGCCCGCGCCGCGGGCGCCCCTCCCCGAGCCGCGCGAGGTGCCGGCGCCCGGCCGGACACCGAAGAGCGACGACCTCGACGATTGGGAGCTGCTGCCGACGAAGCCCGACTGGGCGGCGGGTCTGCGTGAGACCTGGGAGCCGGGCGAGCGGGCGGCGCGGGCGCGGCTGCGCGAATTCCTCGCCGAGGACCTGGGCTCGTACGACGACTCGCGCGACGAGCCGTCCACCGGCTCGACCTCCCGGCTCTCGCCGCGCCTGCGGTGGGGCGAGATCAGCCCGTACCAGGTGTGGCACGAGACGGCGGAGGCCCGCGGCACCGGGGCGAAGGCCGCGTCCGCGGGGCGGTTCCTCTCCGAGATCGGCTGGCGCGAGTTCGCCGCGCACACGCTGTTCCACTTCCCGGATCTCGCGACGAAGAACCTGCGGTCCGAGTTCGACGCGTTCCCCTGGCCGCGGCTCAAGCCCACGCAGCTCGAAGCCTGGCAGAAGGGGAAGACCGGCATCCCCCTCGTCGACGCCGGAATGCGCGAACTCTGGCACACCGGGATCATGCACAACCGGATCCGGATGGTCACCGCGTCCTTTCTCATCAAGAACCTGCTGATCGACTGGCGGCGGGGCGAGGAGTGGTTCTGGGACACGCTCGTCGACGCCGACGGCGCCTCGAACCCGTTCAACTGGCAGTGGGTCGCGGGCTCGGGCGCCGATGCGGCGCCGTACTTCCGCGTGTTCAACCCCGAGTTGCAGGCCAAGAAGTTCGACCCGCGCGCGCTGTACATCCGGCAGTGGGCGCCGGAGTACTCGAACGGGGAGGCGACCGAGGACGCGATCGTGGAGCTCGGCGAGACCCGCAAGCGCGCACTCGCCGCCTATGAGGAGATGCGCCGCACCCCGCGGAGCTGAGTCCGGCAGGCGTTGCGCGCGACCGCAGTGAAAGCGCGGGGTGAATCGAGCGGTTCGGGCCCCGATCGGCAGCCGAAGTGCCGATTTCTCCCCGTGCTTTCACGCACCGCGCCGGACACCTGCCTCGCATAGGCGGAGCCGCCGGAATAGCCGCCCGCGCCGGCCGGTTGTGCCCTGAGATGTCCTCACCCGCGCTTCCCGCCCTGTCCGTCCTCGACCTCGTTCCGGTGCGCACCGCGCAGACCAGTTCGGAGGCGATCGCGTCCTCGCTCGATCTGGTGCAGCGCGCCGATGAGCTCGGCTACCGCCGCTACTGGTTCGCCGAGCACCACAACATGCCGGCCGTGGCCTCGACGACCCCGCCCGTGCTGATCGCGGCGGCAGCCGCTCGCAGCACGCGCATCCGCGTCGGATCCGGCGGAGTGATGCTCCCCAACCACGCACCGCTCGTCGTCGCCGAGCAGTTCGCCGCACTCGAGGCGCTCGCGCCGGGCCGCATCGACCTCGGCATCGGCCGGGCGCCGGGCAGCGACCCCGTGATCACGCAGCTCCTGCGCATGGCCGGCACGACCTCGGATGTCGAGCGCTTCCCCGAGCACGTGCGCGACATCCGCGGGCTCCTCTCCGGCGACGGCGCGACCGTGCGCTTCACGAGCGGCGGCACGTACGACGTGCACGCCACCCCCGCGGCGACGACCGTGCCCGAGGTGTGGCTGCTGGGCTCGAGCGATTACTCGGCCCAGCTGGCGGCATCCCTGGGTCTGCCCTACGTCTTCGCCAACCACTTCTCCGGCGAGGGGTTGGAGCGCGCGCTCGATCTGTACCGCACCGGCTACCGGCCGTCCGAGGAGCACCCCGAACCGGTGACGTTCCTCACGATCAACGCGGTCGCCGCGCCCACCGCCGAGGAAGCGGAGGCCCGCGCCCTTCCGCAGCTGCGGATGATGGCGCGCCTGCGCACCGGCAAGCCGCTCACCGCGCTCGAGACCGTGGAGCAGGCACGGTCCGCCCTCGCGGCCGAGGGCGATGTCCAGGCCGAAGGCATCATGGCCGCCGCCCGTCGGCGGTGGCTCGTCGGCAGCGGCGAAGACGTGCGCACCGGGCTCACCGAGTTCGCCACGCGGCACGGGGTCGACGAGGTCATGATCTCGCCCGTCGCGGGCGCGTTCGACGGCGAGCCGATGGATGCCGCGCTCGCCCGCCGGCAGACGCTCGAGCTGCTCGCGGCCTGACGGCCGGCGGCGGCCCGGCTACCAGGAGATCAGCTGCCGAGGCGTGATCTCGATCACCACGCTGTAGCGGGCGGCCATCTGCGGGAGCGTGAGATTCAGACCCGCCAGTCCGCCGCGATACTTGCGCGCGTAGTCCTCACCCACCGACTCGAGCCACTCGCTCGTCGGCTGCGCCGACAGCTCGGCGGTCCCCCGCAGCACGGTCAGCTGCTCGTGATCGTCGCCCGCCTCCAGGTGGAAAGCGACGCGCGGGTCGTGGCGGATGTTGCGCACCTTCGCGGTGGCCGGCTCGCTGAAGATGAGCGCGCGACCGTCGCGCCAGAGGAACCAGATCGGAACGGCGTGCGGATACCCGTCGCGTCCGGTCGTGGCGAGCCACCCGATCTGCTCGGAATCCAGGCGGGTGAGCGCGCGGGCGTGCACCTCATCGGCGGGATCGAAGACGAAGGGAGCATCGGAGATGGGCATCGTCACACCTCCGGTTCACCGCTGACCAGGGCCCGCAGCCAGTCCCGCGCCTCGACGAAGACGTCGTCGGAGTAGCGCTCGGGGTAGCGCACGATCGCGCGGTCGGCGCGCGGGTACGAGCCCAGGAAGATCACCTTCGGGCTGAAACGACGCAGGCCGAGAAGGGCGTCCGCCATGCGCTCGTCCTCGATGTGCCCGTCGGCGTCGATCACGAAGCGGTACCGGCCGAGGGCGTCGCCGATCGGGCGGGAGGCCAGGAGCGAGAGGTTGATGCCGCGCGTGGCGAACTGCTCGAGCATCTCCAGCAGCGCGCCGGGGTGGTCTTCGGGCAGCTCCGCGATCAGCGAGGTCTTGTCGGCGCCGGTCGGGGCCGGCGGAGCGGTCGTTCGGGCGACGAGCACGAACCGGGTGACCGCCTCGGGGTTGTCGCCGATCTTCTCGGCGAGCAGCTCGAGTTCGTGGTGCTCGAGGATTCCGGGGGGCGAGATGGCGGCATCCGCATCGCTCGTCCCGTCGAGAAGGCCGACCGCGCTGGCCACATTGCTCGCCGCGGGCAGGTGCGCGTGGGCGGGCAGGTTCTCGGTGAGCCACCGCAGGCATTGCGCGTAGGCGACAGGATGAGCGGCGACGAGGGAGACGTCCTCGAGCTTCGTGCCGGGTCGGGCGACGAGCACGAAGTCGACGGGGACGAGGTATTCGCCGACGATCCGCAGGCCGGGCATCGTCGCGAGGGCGTCCTGGGCGGTCGAGACGCCGCCGTCGATCGAGTTCTCGATCGCGATCATGGCGGCATCCGAACGGCCCTCGACGACGTCGGCGAGCGCTTCCCCGACGTTGCGGACCGGGCGCCACGTGTGTCCGCGCGCCTCCGGAACCTGCGCGAGCGCCGCCTCGGTGAACGTACCCGCCGGGCCCAGGTAGCTGTAGGTGCGTCGCGGCGGAGTCTCGGGCTCGGTGGTCACGGGTGTCAGCCTATCCACGTGCCGAAGTACTGCCGGGCGGGGCGGGTGGGATGAACGCCTCCCGGAATTCCGCGATCCGTGCCGGCGCCGAGTCCCACTCAGCCGTGTTTCGGCACGGTGGATGCCGGCAGACCGGTCCCGGGTCGAGGGCCGGACTCGGCACCGGGGCCGAAATCGGGGCCCGACGGCTGGGCGGCGACGCGCCGGGAGCGGAGACTGGTCACCAGCACCCCGGCGACCAGGAGCAGCCCACCGACGGCCTCGGCGATCGTCGGGATCTGCCTGAGGAGCAGTGCCGCCGAGGCCATGGCGACGACCGGCGCCAACAGCACCCACGGCACGACCGCCGCCGAGCGGTTGCGGGCGAGCAGTCCGTTGAAGATCGCGTAGCCGATGATCGTGCACAGGACGGCGGTGTACAGGGTCGACAGCACGGGCCGCCAGCCGAAAGCGGCGAGCCCCGTGCCGATCGCCGCGGGACCCTCGATCGCCAACGACAGCGCGAGGGCGGGCAGAGGGACGACGAGCGCCGACCACACCGTGAGCGAGAGCGCGCCGAACCGTCCCGAGCCGCGCACGACCCCCGCCCGCCGCGAGATCACATTGCCGATCGCCCACGAGACGGCGGCGGCGAGGGCGAGCACGACGGCGAGCGCCGGGGCGTTTCCGCCGCGACCCACCGCGACCACCGCGAGCCCGATCACGCCCACGGCGACGCCGAGCACCTGCCACACGGTCGGCCGTTCCTTCAGGACACCGGCCGCGATCACGATCGTGAAGACCGCCTGCGCCTGCAGCAGGAGCGCCGCGAGCCCGGGCTGCAGGCCGAGCGCCATCGATGTGTACAGCAGACCGAACTGCCCCAGGCTCATGAAGAGCCCGACCCCGACGATCGTCCGCCACGAGGTCGCCGGCCGCGGCACGAACACGACCGCCGCCGCGACGACGAGGAAGCGGATCGCGACGAAGAGCAGGGGCGGGATGCCGCGCATCCCCCAATCGATCACGACGAAGTTGAAGCCCCACAGGCTCGCGACGCTCGCCGCGAGGATCATATCGCGTCTGTTCACAGCTCCACTTCACCGCGCGAGACCGTGAAGGACAAGCGATGATATCTCCGCCTGATTCGGTAGCATCGCTTCATGATTGATCTGGACGCCGTCATCTCGCTCCGCGCCGTGGCCACGCAGGGCAGCGTCGCGGCCGCCGCGACGGCCCTCGGGTACACCCCGTCCGCGGTGTCGCAGCAGGTCAAGCGCCTCGAGCGCGACACGGGCGTGGCTCTCCTCGAGCGCGTCGGCCGCGGCGTGGTGCTCACCGAGGCCGGCACGCGCCTCGTCGTCGCCTCCACGCCGATCCTCGCCGATGTCGAGCGGCTGCGCGCCGACCTCCAGCTCTCCGCCGCCGAGGGCGGAGTGGTCGGAGAGATCCGGATCGCCGCGTTCTCGACCGTCGTCCGCGGGCTGATCACCCCGGTGCTCGCGGAGCTCGCCGAGCGGCATCCGGATCTGCGACTGCCGCTGCGCGAGAGCGAGCCGTGGGAGACGATCGCGCTCGTCGCCTCCGGTCAGCGCGACCTCGGGGTCGTGCACCGCTGGGGCGGCGTCGCGCTCGCGATGCCCGATCATCTCGTCGCCACGCCCCTGTTCACCGATGTCGCCGACATCGTCATGCACCGCGACCACCCGCTCGCCGACCGCGACGTGCTGCATCCGGCCGACCTCGCCGCGGAGCCGTTCGTCGCCACGTTCGAGGCGACGATCTGCCGGCAGTGGCTGCGGCGCCTGTTCGACGGCGTACCGAACGCGCCACGCGTGGTGCACGAGTCCATGGAGTTCCAGAACCACCTGGAGCTCGCTCGCGCCGGTCTCGCGGTCGCGCTCGTGCCGCGCCTGGGCCGCGGTGACCTCGGGCCCGACCTCGTCGCCGTGCCGACGATCGACCCGGCCTCGACCCGCGACGTGCTGGCCGTGCATAGGCGGACGCAGGCCGACTCCCCCGCCCTTCAAGTGGCACTGGATGCCGTCGTCCACCGCGCCGCGCGTCTGTGAACGACATCCTCGGTCGCGCACCGGTCGGGACCGAGGCAGACTAGGCGCATGACTCGTGCCGGACAGCCCGCAGAAGCCTCGGACCTCATCGACATCGATGAGCTGATCAACGCCTACTACGACCGCAAGCCGGATGCCGGCATCCCCGAGCAGCGGGTGGCGTTCGGTACGAGCGGCCATCGCGGATCGTCGCTGAGCACGAGCTTCAACGAGGACCACATCCTCGCCACCACCCAGGCGATCGTGGACTACCGCACCGCGCAGGGGATCGCCGGCCCGCTGTTCCTCGGCCGTGACACGCACGGCCTGTCGCTGCCGGCCGAGCGCAGCGCGATCGAGGTGCTCGTCGCGAACGGCGTCGATGTGCGCGTCGACGCGCGCGACTCGTGGGTTCCGACCCCGGCGCTCAGCCACGCGATCCTCGCGTACAACCGCGGGCGGGCACTGGATGACCCCGGTCGCTCGGACGGCATCGTGGTGACCCCGAGCCACAACCCGCCGCGCGACGGCGGCTTCAAGTACAACCCGCCGAACGGCGGCCCCGCCGACACCGACGCGACCGGCTGGATCGCGAACCGCGCGAACGAGCTCATCGCCGGCGGACTTGCGGGCGTGCGCCGCACCCCGTTCAAGGACATCGACGCCGACGCGCTCGGCGAGTACGACTTCCGCGAGGCGTACGTCCGCGACCTCGAGAACATCATCGACATCGAGGCGATCAAGAAGGCCGGCGTCCGCATCGGCGCGGACCCTCTCGGCGGCGCGTCCGTGGAGTACTGGGCGCTCATCGCCGAGCATTACGGGCTCGACCTCACCGTGGTGAACCCGGACGTCGATCCGACCTGGAAGTTCATGACGCTCGACTGGGACGAGAAGATCCGCATGGATCCCTCCTCGCCGAGCGCGATGGCCTCCCTCGTCGCGAAGCGCCACGACTACGACATCCTCACCGGGAACGACGCGGATGCCGACCGCCACGGCATCGTCACCCCGGACGCCGGGCTGATGAACCCCAACCGCTACCTCGCCGTCGCGATCGACTACCTGTATGCGCACCGCCCGGGGTGGCCCGCGGATGCCGCCGTGGGCAAGACCCTGGTGAGCTCGATGATCATCGACCGGGTGGCGGAGTCGCTCGGCCGCACGCTCCTGGAGGTGCCGGTCGGCTTCAAGTGGTTCGTCCCGGGCCTGCTCGACGGCTCGGTCGCGTTCGGTGGCGAGGAGTCCGCCGGCGCGTCCTTCCTCCGGTTCGACGGAACCGTGTGGACGACCGACAAGGACGGCATCCTGCTGTGCCTGCTGGCCGCCGAGATCCTGGCGGTGACGGGCAAGACCCCGTCGCAGCGCTACAGCGAACTCGAGGACACGTTCGGCTCGTCCGCGTACCAGCGGGTCGACGCCCCCGCCTCGCCGGCGCAGAAGGCCGCGCTCGCGAAGCTCGCACCCGAGGCGGTGACCGCGACCGAGCTCTCCGGCGAGCCGATCACCGCGAAGCTCTCGCACGCGCCGGGCAACGGTGCGGCGATCGGGGGCCTCAAGGTCCAGACCGAGCACGCGTGGTTCGCGGCGCGCCCCTCGGGCACGGAGGACGTGTACAAGCTGTACGCCGAGTCGCTGCGCGGCGAGGACCACTTGCGCGAAGTGCAGGAGGAGGCCCGCGCGGTCGTCGCGGAGGCGCTCGGCGGGGCCTGAGCCGTCGGCGGCTGTGCCGGCTAACCGCGCGCGAGCGCGGCGCCGGCCGCCCGCAGCCACCGCGCCGGATCCGCGAGCGCCGCATCGGCACTGCCGGCCAGCTCGGTGAGCGACACGGCGTGCGCGAATGCCGAGGTGTCGGCATCCGCGGTGATCCGGCCGGCGACGAGGGCGACCGGCACACCCGCGGCTGCGGCGAGCGCGCCGACGTGCGTGGGAGCCTTCCCGGCGGCGGACTGACCGTCGAAAGATCCCTCGCCGGTCACGACGACGGATGCCGCGGCCAGAGCCTCCGGCAGGCCGATGAGTCCGGCGACCTCGGCGGCACCCGGCACCAGTCGAGCGCCCCAGGCGCGGAGGGCGAAGCCGACGCCGCCCGCGGCTCCGGCTCCGGGGGTGTCGGTGTCGGCGGGGAGGAGCTCCGCGAGCCGGCGCAGACCCGCGTCGGCCCGGATCACCGCGCTCTGGCCGAGACCCTTCTGGGGCCCGAACACGGCGGCCGCGCCGAACGCACCCAGGAGCGGGTTCGTCACATCGCTCAGGACGAGGGCACCGCCGCCGGGCAGAGCCCGCAGTGCGGTGAGATCGGCCGCGACCAGGGCGTCCAGTCCGCGGGCGCCGAGCGGGATCGCCTGGCCGGCGGCATCCGTGAATCGCGCGCCGAGGGCGGTGAGCACGCCCATGCCGCCGTCGGTGGACGCGCTGCTGCCGATGCCCAGCACGAGCCGCGAGACGCCGTGATCGAGCGCCGCGGCGATCGCCTGACCGAAGCCGAGCGAGTGCGCGTCGAGCGGGAGCAGCGCCGAGCCGAGCAGCTCGATCCCGGACGTGGACGCGAGTTCGACGACGGCGGTGCCGCGCGGCGCGTCGTCGGTGGGCGGGAGGAGCAGCCAGGATGCGGCGAGCGGGCGCCCGTGCGGACCCGTCACGGTCACCGGCACACGGGTGGCGTCGGGGATCGCCGCGGCGAACGCGTCGAGGGTCCCCTCGCCACCGTCGGCCATCGGACGCGGCACGATGGCGGTGTCGGGATCGACCGAGCGCCACCCCTCGGCGAGCGCGGCCGCGGCCGCCGCGGCGGCGATCGACCCCTTGAAGCTGTCGGGGGCGAGCACGACGGTCATCGCCCCGGCCCCGTGCTCTCCCGCACCACGAGTCGGGTCGGCACCGTCTCGCGCACGCCGGGATCGCCATCGATCTCGCCGATGAGCGCGTCGACCGCCCGCTCCCCGAGAGCATCGAAGTCCTGTCGCACCGTGGTCAGCGGAGGCAGGTAGTCGGCGGCATCCGCGATGTCGTCGAAGCCCACGACCGAGACGTCACCGGGCACGGCGCGGCCCGCTTCGGCCAGAGCCCGCAGGAGCCCGAGGGCCATCTGGTCGTTCGCCGCGAAGACCGCCGAGACATCGGGGCGCTCGGCGAGCGTTCGGCCCTGTCGATGGCCGGATGCCGAGGTCCAGTCACCGTGCACGACCGGCGGCACGACGAGCCCGGCGCCTTCCAGCGCCGCACGCCAGCCGCGCTCACGCTCGGCGGCGGCATACGAGTCCGCGGGTCCGGCGAGGTGCCACACCGTGGGATGTCCGAGGTCGAGCAAGTGGGTGGTCGCGGCGCGCGCACCCGCGTCGTGATCGGACTGCACGACGCCGAACCTGTCGTCGTCGGGCGAGTCGACGACCACGAGCTGGAGCCCGGACGGCGACGCGGCGCCGCGGGCGGCGGCGGTCGCCTCGTTCAGCACGATCGCGCCGTCCACGCCCTGGTCGCGCAGGTGGTCGAACGCGGCGCCGAGGGCGTCGGCATCGGCGGCGGTCACGACGGTCAGTGCGTAGCCGCGACGGGAGGCGGCATCCGCGACGGCCTGCAGCATGCGCGAGTTGCCCACGGAGGCGAGCGTCGAGACCACGAGGCCGATCGTGTGGCTGCGGCCGGTGCGCAGGGCGCGGGCTGCGCGGTGCGGGCGATAGCCGAGGCGGGCCATCGCCGACTCGACGCGCTGCCGGGTCGCCGGGTCGACGCGCGGACTCTCGTTCACGACGCGCGACACCGTCTGGCCCGACACCCCCGCGAGCAGGGCGACGTCGCGCATCGAGACCCGCTTCTCGGCTGTCATGCGCCCTCCCCGTGCAGAACTCCGCAGATCCGTTCCGTGTTGACGTTATCACGGCCTCTCTGTTACCGTGTTGACGTGAACATGACGGAGTTTCGCACAGAGCACCTCGGCGCCGGCGTCGTGAAGCGACCCACCCGCCTGGCCGACGGCCGCGAACTGATCTACTTCGACGACCCGGGCACCACCCTGGGCCCCGAGCGCAACGTCGACACTCGCACGCTCGATCCGCGCGGAGAGACCGCGACCATGCGTCGTGACGTGCTGACCGGCGACTGGATCTCGGTCGCCGCGGCCCGCCAGAACCGCGCGTTCCTGCCGCCCGCCGAGCTCGACCCGCTCGCCCCGCAGACGCCGACCAACCCCTCCGAGATCCCCTCGCGATACGACGTCGCGGTGTTCGAGAACCGCTCGCCGTCCTTCGGGCCGGCGCTCGCCGAGGCTCATGGCGACGCGCCCGCCGCGGTCGACCCGCCGACCGGCCTCGACGACCTCGACGCGCCGGGCCTCGGCCGCACGCGCACGAGCGTGGGCCGGTGCGAGGTCGTGTGCTTCAGTCCGGAGCACGAGGGCTCGTTCGGCACGCTGAGCCCCACCCGCGCCCGCACGGTCATCGAGGCCTGGGCGGACCGCACCGCCGCCCTCGCGGCGCTGCCCGGCGTCCAGCAGGTGTTCCCGTTCGAGAACCGCGGCGAGGCGATCGGGGTCACCCTCCCCCATCCGCACGGCCAGATCTATGCGTATCCGTACGTCACGCCGCGCACGCAGCGGCTGCTCGCTCAGCTCGACCGCGAGGGCGCGGATCTGTTCGAGCGCATCCTCGCGTTCGAACAGGACTCCGACCGCGTGCTTCTGCGCGGCGAGCACTGGACCGCGTTCGTCCCCTTCGCCGCACGCTGGCCGCTCGAGGTCCACCTCATGCCGCACCGGCAGGTCGCCGACATCGCCGAGACGACGGATGCCGAGCGCGACGAGCTCGCCCCGCTCTACCTCCGGCTCCTTCGTGGAGTCGACGCGCTGTACGACACGCCGACTCCGTACATCGCCGCGTGGCACCAGGCCCCCGTCGCGGTCGGCCGCGACACGGTGCGCCTGCGCCTGGAGCTCACTTCGCCCCGCCGCGCCGCGGACAAGCTCAAGTTCCTCGCCGGGTCCGAGGCCGCCATGGGCGCCTGGATCGGCGACGTCCCGCCCGAAGCCGCGGCCGCGAAACTGCGCGCCGCGATCGACTCCATCCCCGAGGTGACCCTGTGACGGATGCCGCGAACGCCGCCGACGCCCTCTTCCGGAGCCTGACCGGAGAAGCACCGATCGGCACGTGGTCCGCGCCGGGCCGCGTGAACCTCATCGGCGAGCACACCGACTACAACGACGGCTTCGTTCTGCCTTTCGCGATCCAGCAGCGGACGCATGTCGCTCTCGGCATACGCCCGGATGCCGGCATCCGGGTCGCCTCGACGTTCGCGTCCGAGCCCGTCACCGTGCCGCTCGCCGAGCTCGATGCGCTCTTCCCCGGCCGTCGCGAGACCGTGCCGGAGTGGGCGGCGTACGCGCTCGGCGTAGCGTGGGCGCTGCTGCGCGCTGCGGGCGTCAACCCCGAGAGCGTGCCCGGCGTCGACCTCGCGATCGCCTCGGACGTGCCGATCGGTGCGGGGCTGTCCTCGTCCGCCGCGATCGAGGGCGCCACCGCCACCGCGCTGAACGACACCTGGAACCTCGGGCAGGACGCGGTCGCCCTCGCCCGGATCGGCCGGACGGCCGAGAACGAGGCCGTCGGGGCGCCCACCGGGATCATGGACCAGATGGCGTCGATGCTCGGGCGCGAAGACGCCGCGATCTTCCTGGACTGCCGAACGCTCGAGACGCAGATCGTCGACCTCGGCTTCGCGGATGCCGGGCTCCAGCTCGTCGTGATCGACACCGGCGTGAAGCACTCGCACGCGACCGGCGGGTACGGCGAGCGCCGGGCGGCGTGCGAGCGCGGCGCGGCGATCATGGGCGTCGAGGCGCTGCGCGACCTCTCCGTGACGGATCTGCCCCGCGCCGAGCAGCTCATGGACGACGTCACCTTCCGTCGCGTCCGGCACGTCGTGACCGAGAACCAGCGTGTGCTCGACAGCGTGCACGCCCTCCGCACCGACGGCCCTCGCGCGATCGGCGACCTGCTCCGCGCCTCCCATGCGTCGATGCGCGACGACTTCGAGATCTCGGTGCCCGAGCTCGATACGGCCGTGGACGCGGCGATGTCGGCGGGCGCGATCGGCGCGCGCATGACCGGGGGCGGGTTCGGCGGCGCCGCGATCGCGCTCGTGGATCGAGACCGTGTGGACGATGTGCGGAATGCCGCAATCGACGCATTCTCGGCATCCGGCTTCACCGCACCCACGGTCTTCACCGTCGTCCCCTCAGCCGGCGCGGGCCGGGAGTCCTAACGGGTCCGCGGAGCGACCGCAACCCCTGGTCCGGCGAACCGGCGGGCCCGTACCGTCGGACACAGCGCCGGGGCACTTCGCCGCCCGCGACCGGGCAACCTCGGCAAGAGGGGATGAACGCATGGCCTACATCACCGTCGGAGTCGAGAACTCGGCCGACATCAGGCTCCACTACACCGATCACGGCAAGGGGCAGACGGTCGTCCTGATCCACGGATTCCCGCTGGACGGGGCGTCCTGGAGCAAGCAGGAGGCTGCGCTCCTCGAGGCGGGCTACCGCGTCATCACGTACGACCGGCGAGGTTTCGGCGGGTCGAGCAAGACCCTGGCCGGATCGGACTACGACACGTTCGCCGACGATCTCGGCGCGCTCATGCACACGCTCGACCTGGAGAAGGCGACCCTCGTCGGCTTCTCGATGGGGACCGGCGAAGTGGCGCGCTACTTCACGCGCTATGGGAACGAGCGGGTGCGCAAGGCGGTGTTCCTCGGATCCCTCGAGCCCTACCTGTTGAACACCGACGAGAACCCGGACGGCGCGGCGCCCCAGGAGTTCTTCGACGACACCGCGGCATCCGTCCGCGATGACCGGTACGCGTTCCTCACCGGGTTCTTCGCCGACTTCTACAACCTCGACGACAACCTCGGATCCCGCATCTCGCAGGAAGCCGTCGACGCCAGCATCCAGACCGCGAACCGGGCGGGCAATTCGGCGATCGCCGCCGCCCCCCTCACCTGGCCGACCGATTTCCGCGCCGACATCGAGAAGGTCGACGTGCCGGCGCTGATCGTGCACGGGACGGCGGATCGGATCCTGCCGATCGACGCGACCGCACGTCGGTTCAAGGACCTGCTGCCCGACGCGACCTACGTCGAGATCGAGGGCGCCCCGCACGGCATGCTCTGGACCCACGCCGACGAGGTGAACGAGGCGCTCCTGGCTTTCCTGGCGACCTGAGCTCGCCGACCGTCGGTCCCCGTGAGACGACATCTGCACGTCGACACTGTGGGTTCACCCCACCGTTTCGACGTGCAGTTGTCGTCTCAGTGAACGCAGGACCGGGTCAGTCGCGCTCGGGGCGCAGCAATCGCAGGCCCGCGACGACCACGGGGACCAGCACGATGATGACGGCGACGATGATCGCGGTCACGCCGATCGCCTGGTTCTGCGGGTCACCCTCCAGGCGCCCCACCGCGAGCCAGGACAGGCCCCAGCCGAGCGCCAGCGCGGGGGCGACGCGCCAGCCGCTGCGCCACGAGATCCCGAGTCCGATCAGCAGCACGGCGATCAGCACGACCACGCCGATGACGGATGCCGAATCGGCCCACGATTCCGGCACGATGCCGGTGAGCCAGGCCGCGATGTTCGCGACGGTGGCCAGCGTCACCCAGCCCAGGTGCAGGCCGGTGACGCCGTCGATCAGGAGCGCGTCCAGGAAGCCGCCGCGAGGCACGCGGGTCTTCACGGAGATGCGGAACGTGATCGACAGCGCGATCGCGAGGAGGACGATGATGATCACGGTCCACTCGATCGTGAGGAACTGAGAGGCGACCAGCCACAAGCCGTTGAGGACGATCGTGAGCGCGATCCACCAGCCGATCGCCCGCTGCCTCTCCGACGCCCGCTGGCTCGGCAGGGCCTGCCAGATCACGTAGGCGATCAGGCCGGTGTAGATCACCGACCAGATGCTGAACGCGGGCGTCGCGGGAGCCAGGAACGAGCCCTGCGCCGACAGCTGTCCGCCCTGCGTATTCTCCACCTCGGTGCCGCCGAGGCCCCCGACGCCGACGAGCACGGCGACCAGGGTGAAGCCCAGCGCCGAGATCACCGCGATCTGACGGGCGATGTCCTTGCCGGTCGGCTTTGCCGCGGCATCCGTTCCTGAGGTACGCGAAGTGTTCGTCACGCTCTCCACGGTACGGCCCCGCGGACCCGACGGGGCGGGGTTGACACGCGGCGGCCGTGGGCGCGCCCGGGACTGGCATCATGGCGCCATGACCCGTCACTGGACACCGCTCGCCGTGATCTACCTGCTCCTCGCCGTCGCCGGCCTCATCGGCACGTGGACGTTCAACGTCATCGCGATCGTGCAGATGGTCGATTTCATCGGCGACCTCGTCTCGAGCGGCCCCGCCGTCTCGTCGATCTCGGTCGACCTGATGGTCGTCGCGATCGCCGGAAGCGTCTTCATCATCGTGGAGGCTCGCCGCATCGGCATGCGGTTCGGCTGGCTGTACGTCGTGGCATCCGGGCTCACCGCGTTCGCCTTCACGTTTCCGCTCTTCCTCGCGATGCGCCAGCGCCACCTGACCGCCGGGCGGGCGGCGGATACGGTGGCCTGATGACGCAGCATCCCGATCCCGTCGTCCGCATCACGCCGGGCGAGGTCCGCGGGTTCTGGCGCGGCGACTCCGCCGCCTTCCTCGGCATCCCGTTCGCCCAGGCTCCCGTCGGCGACCTGCGCTTCGCGGCGCCCGTGCCGCCCGAGCCCTGGGACGGCGTCCGCGACGCCGTGGCGTACGCCGCCACGGCCAAGCGAGAGAAGCCGGGCGAGAAGACCCTGATCCCCGAGCCGGCGGTCGCCGGCGAGGCGACTCTCAACGTCAACGTGTTCACCCCGGCGCCGGGGCGAGCGGATGCCGCCCTCCCGGTGCTCGTCTATATCCACGGCGGCGGGTTCACGGAGGGGTCGCCGGCGAGCCCCTGGTACGACGGCGCCGCGTTCAACCGCGACGGCGTCGTCACCATCACGATCTCATACCGGCTCGGCTTCGACGGCTTCGGCCACATCGCGGGCGCGCCGAGCAACCGGGGCGTGCGCGACTGGCTCGCCGCGCTCGAATGGGTGCAGACGAACGTCGCCGCGTTCGGCGGAGACCCCTCGCGGGTCACGATCGCGGGTCAGTCCGCCGGCGGCGGCGCCGTGCTGACCCTGCTCGGGATGCCGGCCGCGCAGGGGCTGTTCCATGCGGCGTGGGCGCTCTCGCCCGCGCTCGGCGATGTGCCCGGCGAACGGGCACGGACCCTGGCGGCCAAGCTCGCGAACCTCGCCGGCGTCCCGGCGACGCGAGAGGGATTCGCCTCGGTCGACGAGGCCACCCTCACGGGACTGCAGGAACGGGCGGGACGCCCCGCGTCCACCGATCGCCTCGCGTTCGTGCACGCGCTGCTCGAGGACGGCTTGACCTGGGGTCCGATGATCGACGGCGACCTCATCACCCGGCCGACGATCGACTCGCTGCACGCCGGCGTCGGCGCGGACATCCCCCTGGTGGTCGGCGCCACCGACGACGAATTCACCATGGTGACCGACGGCGCGAAGAATCTGCTTCGCCTCATCCCTGCCTCGCTCGCACTCGGCCGGCTCAACGTCGACGCGCGCACACGCAAGGCGTACCTCGCTGCGAACGCCGCGCAGCGCCGCAAGGGGACGGCGGCCGTCCTCGGGCGCTACGTGAGCGACGTCGTGTTCCGCTCGGTCGTCGCGCGGGCCGCGGAGGCGCGCGGCGGCGAGCGCACGTGGGTGTACCGGTTCTCCTGGACCTCCCCGACGATCGGGTGGGCCTGCCACTGCCTGGACGTGCCGTTCTGGTTCGACTGCCTCGGCGCCGAAGCCGTACCGGCCCTCGCCGGCGATGATCCGCCGCGCGCGCTCGCCGCAGCCCTGCACGGTGCCGCCGCGGCCTTCGTGAGGGATGCCGACCCGGGCTGGCCGGCGTGGTCTGCGGCATCCGGAACCACGCGCGTATTCGGCGGCGACCCCTCGCGTCCGGACGTGATCGCGGACGGCTACGCGAGCGTCCGCGCGCTGGTCTGATCCGCCCTTTGGGACGCTTCGCGTGAAGCGCCGGGGCGATTTCGCACTGCATGGTCGTCTCGAGCGGGAGCGGGTGCGGAATCTCCCCGGGGTTTCACACCACCCCGGCGCGAACGCGCCCGGCGGTGCCGCGGCGGGACAGCAGAAGGCCGTGGATGGCGGCGCGCACGAGGTCGGGATGCCAGAGGATGTCCTCCGCGATGGGTCGGAAGGTGGAATAGCCGAGCGCGGCCGCAACCTGGTCGCGGCGACGATCTCGGCGCTGGGCATCCCAGCTGGAATGGAACTCCTCGCTGTCGCACTCAATGATCAGCCATCCGTCTACGACGAAGTCGACACGCCCGACCCCGGCAATGACGACCTGCAGGTCGAAAGACGCTCCGAGCGAGCGCAGAAGGAGGCGGACCAGTGTCTCGGGACCCGACTCTGCGCGGGCGTCGACCAGCCTGCGAAGGACTCGGTGGCGCCGAGGAAGCAGACGGAACAGTTCGTCGAGCTCGTCCGGACGCAGGACGCCACGGTGGAGGGCGGAGTCGAGGGTCGCCAGCGCCGCACGCGGGGTCTGACAGCGCATCGCGCACACGAGCGCATCCAGCGGCTCGACCACAGTCGAGCGGGGGTGCGGCGCGCGGTGCAGCCTCCCCCAGTGGCGACGAAGCGTTCGGGTCGGCGCGGACGACGACGGACGGCGGGTGTGCAGGTGTACATGCAGCGTCGAGGCGTCGAGCACGAAGACGCCGTGGTGCGCGAGCGCGGAGGTGCAGGTGAGGAGACCACCGAGCGCCATGGCGTCGACCACTTCGGTCGGCGTACCCGGCGGCAGATATGCGCCGGGCCGCGGGCGGAGGATCCGCCCGGCGGCGACCGCCGCGCCGAGCGCTCGATCGGTCCAGCCCTGGGCTCGCAGGTCCGAACGGCGGAAGAAGGTCGGAATCGGGGTGGCCTCGCGCATCCAGACACGGTCCACGAACACACGCGAGTCGGAGTGGACGGTCGGCAGATCTGTGGACTCGGAGTGCTCCCGGCTCGTTGGGGAGGAGTCGATCACCCCGCACGCCGCCGGCGTCCGTCTCTCCTGCACGCCCCGGGCACACCGCATCGCGCCACTTTGTGAAAGCCCGGGGCGAAACCGGCACCGAACCCGGCGCAGACGTGCCGATCGAACGGTTTCGCCCCGCGCTTTCACACCTGCGCCCGACGGACGTCGGCGGCGGCGGCGGATCAGCTCAGCGCGGGGATGACCTCGCGCTCGAAGAGCTCCATTCCGCTCTGGTCGTACGCCGCCTCGGGGAAGTAGTGGATCGCATAGCCGAGGCCGTGCGCGGCCCGCTCGGCGAGCCGCTCGGCGACCTGCTCGGGAGTGCCGAATCCGGGCGAGGACGTGTAATCCGCCTCGATCGCCGCGGCGCGCTCGTCTCCGACGTGCGGACGCAGCCGCGCGATCACGGCGGCGAGGCGATCGGCGGCCTCGGCCTCGGTCGCCCCCACGATCGTGTTGAAGTTCGACGACCGGGTGATCGCGCCGAAGTCGCGTCCGAGGTTCTCGCAGTGTCCGCGGAGGATCTCGCTCTTGTGGTCGAACTCCTCGACCGAGCCGGCGAAGTTCGTGTACGAGGCGTACTGCGCGGCGATCTTGAGGGTCACCTTCTCGCCGCCTCCGGCGATCCACAGCGGGATGCCGCTCTCCTGCAGCGGCAGAGGCCGGACGATCGCGCCGTCGACCTGGTAGTACGTGCCGTCGAGGGCCGCGGTGCCGGTGGTCCAGGCCTGGTGCATGATCTCGACGCCTTCGCGGAGGCGTCCGAGCCGCTCCTTGATCGCCGGGAAGCCGTAGCCGTACGCGCGCCACTCGTGCTCGTACCAGCCGCCGCCGATGCCCATCTCGGCGCGCCCGGCTGAGATGAGGTCGACGGTCGCGGCGACCTTCGCGAGGTAGGCGGGGTTGCGGTAGCCCATCGAGGTGCACATCTGGCCGAGCCGGATGCGCTCGGTCGAGGCCGCGAAGGCCGACATGAGCGTCCACGCCTCGTGCGTGGCCTCCTCGGTCGGCAGCGGCACGGTGTGGAAGTGGTCGTACACCCAGAGCGATTCCCAGGGTCCGGCATCCGCTCGCTGAGCGAGCCCGTTCATGACGGACCACTGCTCCGCGGGATCGATGTCGACCAGATCGAGTCGCCAGCCTTGGGGGATGAAGGTTCCGAATCGCATCGTCCCAGCCTAGGGTCGGCGATCGCCGGAAGGCTCAGCCGGCGACGACCGCGTCGGGAATCCTTTCCCGCATGATCGCGATCGCCTCGGGATTCGCGTCGACGAGCACGGCATCGCGGCCGAGCGCCGCCGCGACCGCGCCGGTCGTGCCGCTCCCGGCGAAGAGGTCGAGCACCCGATCGCCGGGCCGGCTGGAGGCCTGCACGATCCGACGCAAAATTCCTTCGGGTTTCTGCGTCGGGTACCCGGTCTTCTCGCGGCCCGTCGTCGGCACGATCGTGTGCCACCACACATCGGTCGGGAGCTTGCCGCGCGCCGCCTTCTCGGCCGTCACGAGTCCGGGTGCCATGTACGGCTCGCGGTCCACCTGCTCGGAGTCGAACCAGTACCCGTCGGGATCCTTCACGTACACCAGGATCGTGTCGTGCTTCGTGGGCCAGCGCCGGCGGCTCTTTGCGCCGTAGTCGTAGGCCCAGATGAGCTCGTTGAGGAACCGCTCGCGTCCGAACAGCGCGTCCATCAGCACTTTCGCGTAGTGCGCCTCGCGGTAGTCCAGATGCACGTACAGGGTGCCGTCGTCGGCGAGCAGCCGCCACGCCTCGAGCAGCCGCGGTTCGAGGAAGCCCCAGTAGTCGTCGAAGCGGTCGTCGTACGTGCGCAGGTCGCCGCGCAGGCGCTCGTACTCACGCCCGTGGAATCCACGACGCAGCGAGCCGGATGCCGCCGCGACGGTCGCGCTACGCGCGGTCTCGAGCGCCTTGCCCTGCACGCGACCGGTGTTGAACGGCGGATCCAGGTAGATCAGGGTGAACGAGCCGGCCTCGAGCGCGGAGGCGACGGACAGGTTGTCGCCGTGGTGGATCGTGACGGCCCCGCGTGCGGCCTCCGTCACGGCACGCGGTGCAGCCACGGGTCGGTCGCGAACTTCGACGCGACCAGCGCTTCGGCCTCGGCGTACTCCTCGTCCGTGATCGATCCGGGGACGGCCCCGTACAGCGTCGAGAAGGTCTGGATGAACCGCTCGATGATGGCTTCGCGCGGCAGGCCCGTCCGACGCCGTAGCGGGTCGACCCGTTTGGCCGCGGACACGGTGCCCTTGTCGCTCAGCTTCTCGCGGCCGATCCGCAGCACTTCGGTCATGACCTGACCGTCCATGTCGTACGAGAGCGTCGCATGGTGCAGGACCCCGCCGTTCGCGAGGCGCTTCTGCGCCGCCCCGCCGATCTTCCCCTGTGGCGAGGCGATGTCGTTCAGCGGCTGGTAGGTCGCCTCGACGCCGAGCGAGCGCAGCGCCTGCAGCACCCAGTCGTCCAGGAACGCGTACGAGTCGGCGAACGTCATGCCCGACACGAGGGAGGAGGGCACGTAGAGCGAGTACGTGACGATCGAGTTCGCGCCCATCATCATCGCCCCGCCGCCCGAGATCCGCCGGACGACGTCGAAGCCGTGCTTGGCCGCGCCCTCCGGGTCGACCTCGTTGCGGTACGACTGGAACGAGCCGATCACGACGGCGGACTCGTCCCACTCCCAGAGCCGCAGCGTGGGCCGGCGGCGACCGTCCCCCACTCGGGTCGTCAGCACTTCGTCCAGGGCGAGGTTCATGCGGGGCGAGACGGGCCGATCGTGCACGACCTCCCAGTCGAAGTCCCCCCACCCGGGCGCGACGACGAGCGCGCGGCGCACCGCGGTGCCGACGGCCTCAGGGGTGAACCCGAGCAGCTGCGCACCCTCGGGCAGCGCGCTGCGCACGGCGGCGGCGATCGTGGCGGCATCCGCTTCGACGGGAAGCCCGTTGACGGCCGCGTCGATGTCATCCAGCGCGCTGTCCGGCTCGAGGAAGAAGTCGCCGGCGAGATGGAACTCCGCGATCCGCCCGTCGCGCTCTTCGAGGTCGACGACGACCAGCTTTCCCCCGGGCACCTTGTATTCGCCGTGCATGGCTCTCAGCCTAGGTGCGTCGCCGGCGGGCGAGCGGATGCCGGTCCGTCAGTCCCGCGCGGCGAAGCGCGCGTCGAGCCATGCGAGGAGGTCGGCGAACACGCGCGCCCGATCGACCTCGTTGAAGATCTCGTGCCGCATGTCCGGGTAGACGAACGTCGTGACATCCGTGAAGCCGGAGCGGGTGCGGTAGGCGTCGGCGAGCTTGTGCACGCTGACGGGACCCCCCACGGTGTCATCGCGCCCCACCATGAGGAGCGTCGGGATGTCGCGGCCGAGGTTGCGCTTCGGCTTGCCCATGAGGCGCGCCGCGTCGATGGGCCCGAACAGCTTCAGCAGCGGAGTGGATGTCGTCAGCGGATCGTCGAGGAACGCCTGACCGACCGCGGCGTCGGTGGAGAGCCACTCCGTGCCGGTGGCGTCCTTGTGCTTCCACGGCGCGTTCAGGTCGCCCGAGTTCAGCGAGCCGGGCCAGCGCAGCGCCGAGCCGCTCAGGACGAGCGCGTCGTACGCCTCGGCGTGGTCGTTCACGAGCATCTGCGCGAGGAACGACCCCCACGAGTGTCCGAGGAGGATGAGCGGCAGGTCGGGGTTCTCGGCGCGGATCAGCTCGGTGAACTGCCACACGGCGTCCACGGTCGCCGGCAGTCCGCCCTTGCCGAGGCGGCCCAACCGTGATGGATCCTCGCTGTGCTGCTTGAGACCCGTGCGACCGTGGCCGCGGTGGTCGTCCGCGTACACCGCGAATCCGGCGGCGGTGAGCGCGGCGATCAGGTCGCCGTAGCGGCCCGCGTGCTCGCCGACCCCGTGGGCGAGCTGCACCACGCCCCGAGGTGTGCCCTGCGCGGGATGGACGTCGTAGACGATCGCGATGCCGTGCGCATCGATGAACTCGGGCATGGTGCGAGTCTAGACAGCGCCCGCCGGCATCCGCCCTCGTCGACTGCCGCACCTCTCGACAAGCCGAGATTGCTAGATAGACTAGCTAAATGACCGCATCGTCGTCCCGCGTCCGCTGGTTCGGGCTCGTCTTCATCAGCCTGGGCGTCGCCCTCATCATCGTCGACTCGACGATCGTCAACGTCGCGATCCCCACGATCGTGGACGACCTCGGCATCTCCTCCACCCAGGTCCAGTGGGTGCAGGAGGCCTACACCCTGGTCTTCGCCGCGCTGCTCCTGCTCTTCGGAAGCCTCGCCGACAAGTTCGGCAGACGCCGGATGATGCTCCTCGGCATCATCATCTTCACGATCGCCTCCGTCATGGCAGGTCTCGCCCCCTCGGGCGACCTGCTGATCCTCGCCCGGCTCATCCAGGGAGTCGGCGGTGCGATGGTGCTCCCCACCACCCTGTCGCTCATCAACGCGACCTTCCGGGGCCGCGAGCGCGGCATCGCCTTCGCGGTGTGGGGCTCGACGATCGGTGGCATGGTCGCCGTCGGTCCGCTCCTGGGCGGATGGCTCACGACCGCGTTCTCGTGGCGGTGGGCGTTCGGCATCAACGTGCCCCTCGGCATCATCATCTTCATCGGCGTGCTGCTCACGGTCGCCGAGTCCCGCGAGGCGACCTACGGGAAGATCGACTACCTCGGCGCCGTCCTGTCGGTCCTCGTCTTCGGCCCGCTCGTGTTCGGCCTGATCGAAGGCCGCACATACGGCTGGTGGCTCACCGACACGCCCATGGAGATCGGCGGATTCACCTGGCCGTTCGACCTGTCGCCCGTGCCGATCGCGTTCGCGATCTCCCTCCTCGCGCTCGTCGGGTTCATCACGTGGGAACTGCACCGCAAGCGCACCGGCAAGTCCGTCCTGCTGGAGTTCTCGCTCTTCCGCATCTCGTCTTTCCGCAACGGCAACATCGCCGCGATGCTCATCTCGCTCGGCGAGTTCGGCATCATCCTCACCCTGCCGCTGTGGCTGCAGTTCGTCCTCGGATTCGACGCCCTGCAGACCGGTTTCCTCCTCCTCTCCCTCGCGATCGGGTCGTTCATGGCCAGCGGGTTCGCGGGAGCGACGTCGGGCAAGATCTCCCCGGTCACGATCGTGCGCGTCGGCCTCGTCGCGGAGATCATCGGCGTCGCCTCCGTCGGCCTCATCATCGGTCCGGACGCGGTGTGGGGATGGCTGATCCCGGCGCTGTTCGTCTATGGATTCGGCGTGGGCCTGGCCACCGCGCAGCTGACCGGCGTCATCCTGCAGGACGTTCCGGTCGAGATGTCCGGCCAGGGCTCGGGCACGCAGTCCACCGCCCGTCAGGTCGGCTCCGCGCTCGGCGTCGCGATCCTCGGCACGATCCTGTTCACCAGCACCGCCGGCATCCTCACGTCGTCTCTGCAGGAGCAGAACCTGCCCGCCGACCAGATCGACCAGGTCGTGAGCGCCGTCGTCGACTCCGCGGGCGGCGCGATCGCAGGCCTCGAGGCCAACCCGCAGACGGCTGACATCGCGGATGCCGCCAAGACGGCGTTCTCGGACGGCACCCGCCTGTCCGCGTTCGCCGCGACCGGGTTCCTCGTGATCGGGCTCATCGCGACCTTCTCCCTCGGCGGGGCGCACAAGACACGCGAGCAGCAGGACGCCGAGGCGTCGGCGGAGGCCGAGGCGAATTTACTTAGCAAGGATAATGAACTAAGCTAAGGATCAATGACCGACAGCGCAGCATCCCCCCACGACCTTTCCCAGGAGGCGTCGGATCTGCGTATCGCGACGTTCCGCCTCGCCCGCCGCATGCGCACGCAGCGCGCGGTCGACTCGATGAGCGACGGCCAGTTCGGTGTGCTCGCCGTGCTGTTCCTGCACGGCCCGCATACGCTCACCCAGCTCGCCGACCGCGAGCGTGTGTCGGCGCCGGCGATGACCCGCACCGTGAACTGCCTGCAGGATGCCGGCTACATCACCCGCGGCGCGGATGAGAGCGACGGCCGCAAGGTCGTGATCGACCTGACCGCATCGGGCCGCGCCGTGGTCGATGAGACCGCCCGACGCCGCGACGCGTGGGTCGAGGAGGCGCTGGCCGAGCTCGAACCCGGCGAGCGCGAGACCCTCGCGAAGGCCGCCGAGATCATGGGGCGGATGGTGAACCGATGAGCGCCATGTTCCGGTCCTTCTCGGTCTTCAACTACCGCGTGTGGTTCATCGGCGCGCTCGTGTCCAACATCGGCGCCTGGATGCAGGCGACCGCGCAGAACTGGGTCGTGCTGACCGAGCTCACCGACAACGACGCGGCCGCGATGGGCATCACGATGGCCCTCCAGTTCGCCCCGCCGCTGCTGCTGGTCGGTGTGACGGGATGGGTGGCGGACCGGTTCGAGCGGCGCAAGCTCCTCATGGTGACGCAGGGTGTGCTGCTGCTCCTCGCGATCGCGCTCGGCGTCATGATCCTCACCGGGTCGATGACGCTCCCGATCATGTACGGTTTCGCCCTCGCGCTCGGTGTCGTGACGGCGTTCGACAACCCGGCGCGGCAGGCGTTCGTCTCCGACGTGGTCACGCGCGAGAACGCATCGAACGCGGTCGCTCTGAACGCGGCATCCTTCAACGGCGCCCGCATGATCGGCCCCGCCGTCGCGGGCGTGCTCATCGTGGCCGTCGGGACGGGCTGGGTGTTCCTGGTCAACGCCGTGACGTTCTTCGGCATGATCATCGCCCTCATGCTGATCCGTCCGCACGAGCTCATGCCGCGGGTGAACACGGCGGGCGCCTCGCGCCTGGCGGACGGCTTCCGCTATGTCGGCAAGCGCCCCGACCTGATCGTCATCTTCGCGATGGTGTTCCTGGTCGGCGCGTTCGGAATGAACTTCCCGATCTTCGCCTCGACGATGGCGCTGGAGTTCGGCCGCGACGCCGACGGGTTCGGGCTGCTGAGCTCGATCCTCGCGATCGGGTCCCTCGCGGGCGCCCTGCTGGCCGCGCGCCGCGACCGGGCGCGCCTGCGCGTCGTGGTCGGCGGGACGATCCTGTTCGCGGCGGCGGCCGGAGTGTCGGCGCTCATGCCCGGGTACTGGGCGTATGCCGCCACGCTCATGTTCACCGGATTCGCGGTGGTCACGATGCTCACGACCGCGAACGGCTACGTGCAGACCACGACCGATCCGGCGCTGCGCGGTCGAGTCCTCGCGCTGTACATGGCGATCCTGATGGGCGGCACCCCGATCGGCGCGCCGATCGTCGGATGGGTCGCGGCGGAGTACGGCCCGCGCATGGCGATCCTCCTGGGCGCTGCGGCCGCCTTGGTGGCGTTCGCGATCGGCGCGACCTGGCTCCTGGCGTCGGGGCGCGTGCGCCGCAGCGAGAACCGACGGTTCCGGCTCACGATCGACGAGACCCTGCCGATCGCGGTGATCGCGCCGGCACCGGAGGAGTTCTCGGATCAGGTCGCCGAGACCACCCCGCTGCGCCTTCCTCCCCCACCCCTGCGTCGCGCGGGCTGAGCATCGCGCTCGCTTCGCCGAGCGCACGGCTTCGCCGCCAGAGCACGACGTCCGTGCGCGAAGAACCCGTGCGCTCGGCGTGGGTTCGTGCACTCGACGCGCACAAGGAGCGGCTCAGCGCACCCCGATGCGCTCGAGGTGCGCGTTCGCGAAGCGGCGACCGGGGTCGCGGGCCTCGAAGACCGCGCGTGCGTCGGCCAGGCGCGGATGCACGCGCGCCATGTCGGCGGCGTCGAACAGGTGCAGCTTGCCCCAGTGCGGGCGCGCACCGAACGGCGCGAGCGCCTGCTCGACCGCCGGCAGCACGGCGCGGACGCCGGCGTCGTCGTTGTGCCACGTGAAGTGGATCGCGAGGAAGTCGCGCTCGTACGCGCCGCTCAGCCAGAGATCATCGGATGCCGCCGTCCGCAGCTCCGACACGAACAGGACCGGCTGCACGAGCGGCGCGAGCTCGCGCATCGCCTGCAGTGCCGCCGGCGCGGATGAGCGCGGCACGAAGTACTCGCTCTGGATCTCGTCTCCGAAGGACGGCTTCCCATCCAGCCGGAAGTGCGGGAGCCGCTCCATCCACGGGCCCGGGACACCACCGAGCACCGTGAGATCGGGGAGCCCCTGGAGCGGGTTCGCCTCGATCACGCGCGTGCCGTCGAGCAGCTCATCCGGCACCGGATCGTCGTCCGTCTCGAGCCGGGTCTTGACCCACACGTCGCCGAGAAGCTCCGGCTCCCAGCGTGTGAACACCGACACGCTGTAGCCGGCGCCGGTCACCTCGTCGAAGCGCTCGAGCGCGGCATCCCACGACACGTTCTGGTAGACGTCCTGCCGCGCGCGGTAGGACGGCTGCACCTCGAGCGTGAGGGCCACGACGACGCCGAACGCGCCGAGCCCGACCGCGAGCGCCGCGAAGTCGGGGTCGCCGCGCCGCACGTCGTGCACGTCGCCGTCGGCGCCGACGAAACGGATGCCGCGCACCGCGCTCGTGAGGACGCCGTTGCGATCACCCGATCCGTGCGTGCCCGTCGCGGTCGCCCCACCCACGGAGATGTGCGGGAGGGAGCCGAGGTTGTGCAGCGCCCACCCGCGACCGTCGAGCCAGAGCGCGAGCTCGCCGTAGCGTGTGCCGGCCGCCACCTCGACGGTGCGGGCGTCCTCATCGAGCACGAACCCGCCCGACAGCCCGGCGAGATCGATCAGGGTCCCGGTCGTGTCGGGCAGGTCGGTGAAGGAGTGGCGGGTGCCGAGCGCGTGCACCGGACCGTCGCCCGCGACCGCGCGCCGGACCTCCTCGACGCTGGAGGCGCTCACGATGCGCGGAGCGGTGTAGACGTGGGTTCCGGCCCAGTTCTGCGGCATCCCCTCACCCTACGCGCGCACCCGGAGGCGTACCGTGGCCGGGGTGAGACACGGAATCGTCATCCTCCCCCAGACCGACTGGCCGGATGCCGCGCAGAAGTGGCGGCGGGCGGAGGAGTACGGCTTCGATCACGCGTGGACGTACGACCACCTGTCCTGGCGGAGTCTCGCAAACCAGCGCTGGCACGCGACGATCCCGACCCTCACCGCGGCCGCGACCGTCACGGGGCGCATGCGCCTGGGCCTGTTCGTGGCGAGCCCCAACTTCCGGCATCCCGTTCCGTTCGCGAAGGAGCTGGCGACCCTCGACGACATCGCCGGCGGCCGCCTGATCGTCGGGGTCGGCTCGGGCGGGACCGGATTCGATGCGACGGTGCTCGGACAGCGGATGCTGACCCCCCGCGAACGCCACGACCGATACGTCGAGTTCGCCGACGCGCTCGACACGCTCCTGCGCTTCGAGGAGCCCGGCTCGGGCGGGATCTCGTTCCGCGGCGACTGGTTCACCGCCGACGCCGCACGCATGGTGGGCGCGCCGGCGCAGGAGCCGCGCGCACCGCTCTGGCTGGCCGGCAACGGTCCGAAGGCGATCCGCTACGCCGCCGCCCGCGGCGACGGGTGGATCACGACCGGTGGGCCCGAAGAGGACCGCGAGGACTGGTGGCGCGGTGTCGCGGACCTCGCCCGCCGCTTCGAGGATGCCGCCGAAGCGGTGGGCCGGCCGCATATCGCCCGCGTCCTCTCCCTGGACAACGAAGTGGCGTATTCGCTGCGCAGTGCCGCCGCGTACCGTGACGACGTGGCCCGGGCGGCCGAGCTCGGCTTCACCGACGTCGTCGCGCACTGGCCGCGCGAGAGCGGACTGTACGCCGGCGACGAGGCCGTGCTGGATGACGTTGCCGACCGCCTGGGGTCGACACGACCCTGACGTCCGACGTCACGTGGCCTCGGCGTGCGGATACCGACCCCTATGCTGAGCGCCATGACTGCTCTCACATCAATCACTCAGCAAGCGGATGTCACCGGCCTCACCGCGGTGCAGGGCTTCTTCGGCCTCGTCATCTACATCATCATCGTCATCGCGCTGTGGAAGGTCTTCACGAAGGCCGGCTACCCGGGCTGGCTCGCGATCATCCCGATCGTGAACGCGTTCGTCCTGGTCAAGATCGCCGGCTTCTCGGCGTGGCTCGGGCTTCTGTACCTGATCCCGATCGTGAACATCATCTTCCACATCATCGTCTCGCTCCGCGTCGGCAAGGGGTTCGGCCAGGGTGCGGTGTTCTCGATCTTCCTGCTGTGGCTCCTCTCCGCGATCGGCTACCTGATCCTCGGGTTCGGCTCGGCGACGTACGACAAGAACCGCGTCACCGCCTGAGCGGTCCCGCGCACACGGGCGCGTCCGGCTTCGGCCGGGCGCGCCCTCAGCGTCTCGGCGTCCATCCGGACGGCAACGGACCGTCCGGATCGGCGCGTTCCCGGTCGGCCCGAGCCGACCAGCCCTGCGCGGCATCCGTCCCGTCGAAGCCGCCGCGTGCGAATCGCACGCCGACGTCGTCATGGTGCATGCGCGGAGCCCCGCCCCGCCGCGTGGAGGCGCGCACGCTCCACGCGTCATCTGCGTATCCGCCGCCGCGGAAGACGCGGTACTGGTCGTACCGGGCGGGGTCCAGGAGGTCCCAGCACCACTCCCAGACGTTGCCGAGCGTGTCGAACAGTCCGTTGAGATTCGGGAGCTTGCCGCCGATCTCCTGCGGCGCGCTCACCCCGTCCGCCGCGGTCCAGGCGACCTCGGCGAGCGGACCGTAGTGCGGCCCGGTCGACCCCGCGCGGCACGCGTACTCCCACTCGGCCTCGGTCGGCAGGCGGTAGCCGTCGGAGTCGACGTGCCACGTGACCTCCTCGCCCTCGAACGTGTACGCCGCGTCGAGGCCTTCCCATTCGGATGCCGCATTGCACAGTCGGACCGCGCGGAGCCAGCTGACATCGGTCGCGGGGCGTCGCGGGTGGCGCGCCGGCTCGCCGAGGAGCTCCGCCTGCAGCTCCTGCGTGACCGGATACACGCCGATCTCGAAGCCTTCGAGCTCGACGGTCCACCGGCGCTTGCGCCGCGCATCGTGCAGGGTGACGCGTCCCGGCGCGATGCGCGCCATCTCGATGTCGGTCACGCTTCGCGCGTGATCGTGACCTTCACGTGCAGCTGGGACTTGAACGGACCCGCGTACACGCCCCGCAGCGGCGGCACGTCGTTGTAGTCCCGGCCGCGCCCGACGAGCACGTGACGGTCGCCGATGTCGAGGTTGTTCGTCGGGTCGAAGCCCTGCCAGTCGCCCGCGAACCACTCCACCCACGCGTGGGACTCCCCGGTCACCGGAACCCCGACGTCCGCCTCGGGGCGCGGGTGCAGATAGCCCGACACATAGCGGGCCGGGATGCCGACCTCGCGGAGTGCGCCGAGCGTGATGTGCGCGATGTCTTGGCAGACGCCCTTGCGCGCCTCCCACGCCTCGGCGGCCGTGGAGTGCACACCGGTGATGCCGTGCATGTACTCCACCGCGTTGCCGATCGCCATCGCGATCTCGTGCGCCGCGACCGCCGGCCGATCGTGCTGGGCGGCGATCGCCCGCGCGATCTCGGCCACTTCGGCGTGCGGACGGGTGCGGGCGCTCTGACCGAGATGCTCGACGGTCTCGATCGAGCGTGCCGCCTCGGCGTGCAGCTGGTCCCACGTGATGTCGGGGTGCGCGAGAGGGCGCGGCCTGACCTCCACGAGCGAGCGCGCGGTGATCGTGAGCGACGAGTGCGGAGAGAGGACGTCGAAGGACGCCACGCGCGTGCCGAAGTAGTCGACGTAGTGGTTGACGGATGCCGACGGCTCGATGTCCAGCGATGAGCTGAGCACGAACTGGCTGTCGGTCGATCCGGGCAGCATCCGCGCTTCGTTGTACGACGCCGAGACGTCGCCCTGGTACGTGAACCCGGTCTGATGCTCGATCCTCAGGCGCCTCATGAGGTCTCTCCGATCCAGTTCGGCTCGGCCTGCGTCGGGAAGAAGCGCGCCCTGATCGCCTCGGACGCCTCGCGCGTCACCTTCTGGACGCGGTCCATGTGCTCGGGCAGCTCGTTCAGGATCTCGCTCACCGGTCGGTACTCCAGGTCATTGCGGATGCGACCGAGCGCGCGGAGCACCGTGTTGGAGTGGCCGACGCGGTCCGCGCGCGGGTCGATCGCACTCATGCAGTCCTCGGCGCGCGAGATCGAGTAGATGATCGACCGCGGGAAGAGCCGGTCGAGCAGCAGGAACTCCGCCGCGTTGGTCGCGCTCGGCATCCCGCGGTAGGTCCGCAGGTACGCCTCGTACGCGCCGCACGAGCGGAGGATCGTCGTCCAGGACGGACCGGAGGCCTCGGTGAGCGACCGGGTCGCGAGCAGGCGCGCGGTCATGTCCGCACGCTCGATGCTCCGGCCGAGCGTGAAGAACTGCCAGGCTTCGTCGCGGCTGGTCGAAGAGTCGACGATGCCGACCGCGAGCGCGGAGCGCTCCCTGACCCACTGGAAGAAGCCGTGCACCTTGTCGGTCTGCAGGCGTCGCGGCATCCGGGAATTGGTCGTGTTGAGCGTCTCCCACAGCTCGGTCGAGACGATCTCGCGCGCGCGGCGCGCGTTCTCGCGGGCCGAGGTGAGCGAATACGCGATGGATGCCGAGTTGTTCCGGTCGACCGCGAGCCGGGCGAGCACGTCCTCGCGGCGGACGATCTCGCCCGGCGGAGGCGGGATGGATCCCATGACGAGCAGGAGCGACCGGCAGGCGGTGTCCTCGTCGATCCAGGGATCCTCCAGCAGCAGCTGGAGGTGCACGTCGAGGATGCGGGCGGTGCCGTCGCTGCGCTCGATGTAGCGGCCGATCCAGAACAGGCTCTCGGCGATGCGGCTCAGCATGAACGGTCCTCACTCTGTCCGCGAGACTGCAGCGGCGCGCCGGGACCACGGGGATTCCCCTGCGTCTCGGCGTCCGGATGCGGTCTCGCGGGTGAATCGGCCTGCTGCTGCTGTTGCTCCTGCTGCTCGGTGCGCGAAGCCGGGCGGTCCTGCGGAGAATGCGCCGGCGGGGGCTGCCCGTCATAGATGATCGGGATGGCGGCGGTGACCGTGGCCGCCTGATCGGCGACGAGGCCGGCCAGGCCGCTGCCTTGACCGTATTCGACATGGCTCGGCGCGGAACCTCCGACGATCCAGGTGTCCTTCGAGCCGCCACCCTGGCTGGAGTTCACGACGAGCTGCCCTTCCGGCAGCGCGACGCGGGTGAGACCGCCGGGAAGCACCCACACGTCTTCGCCGTCGTTCACCGCGAACGGGCGGAGGTCGGCGTGACGCGGGCGCATGCCGTCCTCGACGAGCGTCGGGATCGTGGAGAGCATCACGACCGGCTGCGCGATCCACCCGCGCGGATCGGCGAGCAGGCGCTGCCGCAGCGCCTCGAGCTCGGCGGGCGATGCGTCGGGGCCCACGACCAGGCCCTTGCCGCCGGAGCCGTCGACGGGCTTCACGACGAGTTCGGGCAGCCGGTCGAGCACTTCTTCCAGAGCGCCCGGATCCTCCAGCCGCCATGTGTCGACGTTCTTGAGGATCGGCTCCTCCGCCAGGTAGTAGCGGATGAGATCGGGGACGTAGGTGTAGAGGAGCTTGTCGTCGGCGACGCCGTTGCCGACCGCGTTCGCGATCGTGACGTTGCCCAGGCGCGCGGCGAGCATGAGCCCCGGCGCGCCGAGCATCGAGTCGGCGCGGAACTGCAGCGGATCGAGGAACTCGTCGTCGACACGCCGGTAGATCACGTCGACGCGCTGGGGTCCGCGGGTCGTGCGCATGAACACCTTGCCGCCCACGCACAGGAGGTCGCGCCCCTCCACGAGCTCGACGCCCATGAGGCGGGCGAGCAGGGTGTGCTCGAAGTAGGCGGAGTTGTAGACACCCGGGGTCAGCACGACGACGTTGGGGTCCTCGATGCCCGCCGGCGCCGAAGCGCGCAGGGCGGCGAGGAGCTTGTTCGGGTAGTCCCCGACCGGACGCACGCGCATCGAGACGAACAGCTCGGGGAGCGTCTGAGCCATCACCCGGCGGTTGGAGATCACGTAGCTCACGCCGCTCGGAACGCGGACGTTGTCCTCGAGCACGCGCATCTCGCCGTGCTCGTCGCGGATCAGATCGATGCCGGACACCTGAATGCGCACGCCGTTCGCGCTCTGGATGCCCGCCGCCTGCCGGTAGAAGTACTGCGACGAGGCGATGAGACCCGCGGGCAGCACGCCGTCGCGGACGCAGTGCTGACGTCCGTACGCGTCGTCGAGGAACGCCTCGAGCGCCTTGACGCGCTGCTTCACCCCGGCTTCGACGCGCGACCACTCGTCGTACGTGATGACCCGGGGCACGGCATCCAGCGGGAAGGGCCGCTCCTCGCCCGCGAAGTCGAACGTGACCCCCTGGGCGAGGTAGGAGCTGGCGAGCGACTCGGTGCGTCCGCGGAGCTCCTCCTGCGTCATCTGGGCGAGGGCCTGGTACAGCTCGCGGTAGGCCGCGCGCGACTCCGCGGGGTCGCCGGGATGCGTCGGCGCACCGAACATCTCGTCGAACGCGGGGATGCCGGACGCCGTCTTTCGGGGCGCCAGAGTGGAGCCGTAGCCGTCGAAGAGATCACCCATGCGACGACTCTAGTCCGGGGCTTGTTGCCCGCGTGTTTCGCCTGCACGGGCGGATCCAGGCCGTTCCCGGCCGCACGCGCCCGCGCGGTCGTAGGCTCGTGACGTGGCGCGTGCAACGAGGACTTCTCCCGCCGCGGCGGCGGTCGCGGGGATCGCCGCGGCCCTGTTCGGCGCGGGTGTCGGCGAGATCGTCGCCGTGTTCGTCGCCCCGGCGGCGAGCCCGGTCGCGGTGATCGGCTCCGCCCTGATCGACTTCGCACCGGCGTGGGCGAAGGAGACGGCGATCGCCCTGTTCGGCACCGCCGACAAGATCGCGCTCATCGTCGGGATCAGCATCGTGCTCGTCCTCGTCGCCGCGATCGCGGGGCTGATCGAACGCGCGCGTCCGCCGTTCGGGCTCGCGCTCATGATCGTCTTCGGCGGTGTCGGGGTGCTCGCGGCCATGACGCGCGCGAACCCCGGCCAGCTCGACTGGGTCCCCTCGCTCTCCGCGGGCGTGGCCTCGGCGCTCGCGCTGAACCTGCTGATCGCCCGTCTTCCCGAACGCGCGACCGCACCGGCGGAGGACGTCGGATCGGATGCCGAGGAGACGGCGGTCCGCCCGGCGGCGGCATCCCGTCGCACCTTCCTGCTGTGGACCGTAGGCACCGCCGCGGTCGGCGTGCTCGCGACCGTCGGCTCGAGCGTCGCGCGGGCGGGCTCGCGCGCGGTGACGGCGGTGCGCGAAGCGCTCACCCTGCCGACGCCCGCCGTCGCAGCAGCCCCCGTCCCGGCAGGTGCCGAGCTCGGCATCACGGGGCTCGACCCGGTGGTCACCCCGAACGACCGGTTCTACCGGATCGACACCGCGCTGATCGTGCCGCAGATCGACCCGGCGGAGTGGAGCCTGCGCATCCACGGCATGGTCGAGAACGAAGTGACCCTCACGTGGGACGAACTGCTCGCGCTCCCGCTCGAAGAGAGCCACACGACCCTCGCCTGCGTGTCGAACCCCGTCGGCGGCGACCTGATCGGCAACGCGCTGTGGCTGGGGTACCCGATCCGCGAGCTCCTGGCCCGGGCCGTGCCGCAGGCGGATGCCGACATGGTGCTCTCCCGCTCGATCGACGGCTTCACCGCGAGTTCGCCGATCGAGGCGCTCACGGACGAGCGGAATGCGATCCTCGCGGTCGGGATGAACGGTGAACCGCTCCCGCCCGAGCACGGCTTCCCCGTGCGGATGGTCGTGCCGGGTCTGTACGGCTACGTCTCGGCGACGAAGTGGGTCACCGAGCTCGAGGTCACGCGATTCGACAAGGCCACCGCGTACTGGACGACCCGCGGGTGGTCCGAGCGGGGACCCATCAAGCTGCAGTCGCGCATCGACGTCCCCAAGAAGCAGCAGGGCATGAGCGCGGGCGACTCGGTGATCGCCGGCGTCGCGTGGCAGCAGCAGGTCGGCATCTCCGCGGTCGAGGTCCAGATCGACGAGGGCGAGTGGCAGCAGGCGACGCTCGCCACCGCGATCTCGAACGACACGTGGGTGCAGTGGAGCATCCCGTGGACGGCGACCGTCGGCGATCACCTGATCCGCTGCCGGGCCGTCAGCGCGACGGGTGAGGTGCAGACCGCCGACGTCTCGCGCGTCGATCCCGACGGCGCGACCGGCTGGCACGAGCGCTTCATCTCGGTCTTCGCCTGACCGGCCGCACGCAGCGGTGCGGCATCCGTCCCCGGAAGAACGGATGCCGCACGGGCGCTGTCAGTGCTCGGCGCGAGTCTTCCGTCGGCGACGCATGAGCAGGGCGCCCAGTCCCAGGAGCAGCAGGGCGAGCCCCGCGAGCGGTGTCACATCGACTCCGCCCGTCGTCGCGAGACCGCCCGCACCGCCGGAGGCCTGACCACCGGACGCGCCGCCGGTGGAGCCCGTACCGGTCCCGGTCCCGTCACCGTTCCCGTCTCCGCCGCCGTCACCGTCGCCACCGCCGCCGGTGGTCGGGTCGGTGACTTCGGTGAGCACCTGCACCTTGTCCAGGCTCACCGCGCCCTCGGGCGCGGCGAACAGCGACAGGCTCGTGGCGTCCGGCAGCGGAGCACCGGCGACCTCGATCTCGTAGCCGGTCACCGCCGTGCGACCGAAGCCGTCGTCCGCGGCGCCCTCCTGCTGCTGAGCCGACCGCGCGAAGTCGGCGAACGGCAGCTGCACGAACCGCCATCCCGCCTCATCGTCCGTGAACGTCGCCTCGAACTTCTCGGTCTCCTGTGGCGCCTGGTAGACGCGTACGTAGTCGACCTTCAGCTGTTGCGGAAAGGTGAGGGTGTCCGCAAGCGGGCCGCCGAAGTTGCCGCCGACCGCCATGTTCATCAGGAGGGTGAACGGGTGCTCGTACACCCAGTCGTTCGGCGCGATGTCCTCGGGCGTCGCGGTGTGGAACAGGATCTCCTCGCCGCCGTCGCGCTGCACGTACCAGCGGATCTCGCCCTCTTCCCACTCCACCGCGAACGTCAGCCACTCGTTGCTCAGGTCTTCACCGAAGTCGTATGTGTCGCCGTAGGCCTGGCCGCCGCTGTACCCGGGGCCGTGGATCGTGCCGAAGATCTCCTCGGGGAGTTTGCCGACGTACTCCATGATGTCGATCTCGCCGGTACGCGGCCATCCGACGTCACGGAAGTCGTTGCCCAGCGACCAGATGGCCGGCCAGATGCCCGCTTCGCCGTCCGGCATCTGCGCACGCGCCTCCATGCGGCCGTGCAGCACCTCGAGCTTGCCCTCGGTGATCAGGCGCGCCGAGGTGTATTCGCACGGTCCGTACCAGCACTCAAGACCCGAAGCCGCGGGCTCCTCGACCGCGCGGGTCGTGATCACCATGTTCCCCTCGCCGTCGTGCGCCGCGTTGTCGGTCGAGTCGCTGTAGTACTGCAACTCGTCGTTGCCCCAGCCCCAGCCGCCGGTCTCGTACGACCAGTAGCGGGAGTCGGCCCGGGTACCGGCCGGTGCGTCGAACTCATCCGACCACGCGAGCGTCCAGTCCTCAGGACCCGCGTCGACCGGCGTCGTGTCGTGGACGCGCAACGTCACGTCGCGGCCGTCGCCCTGCCCGTCGTACCAGAAGCCGATCCCCTCGTGTGCGCTCCAGTCCTGCGGCTGGGCGAAGCTGCGGGCGTATCCGCCGGTGCCGTCGATGTCGAGCACGTTCTCGAAGAGGTCCTGCCCCTCGTACGCGTCGTCGTCGGATGCCGCCACGAGGCGCGTGGACAGCGCGGCGTCGCCGATCGGGTCCAGGCCCGCGGTGCCGTTCTCGAAGTCGTCGAGCAGGCCCGGCAACGGTGCATCGCTGTCCTGGATGCTGACCCGAGCCACCGCGAGCGGGTTCAGCTCGGCGCCCACGGGGTCGGAGAGCCGCACGAGGAAGGTCTCATCCACCTCCGCCTTGCCGTCGGCGAGCGTCGGGACCGTGATGACACCGTCTCGGGAGCCCGCAGGGATCGTGAGGGTGCCGCTCGTGCTCACGTAGTCCACGTCGGGCGTGGCCGGCGGGTCCTCGGTGGACGTGCGGTCGACCGCTTCTTCGGTGCGGTACGCCACCGTGACGTCCTGGTCCGCGGCACGGGTCAGGCGCACGAGCACCTCGGCGTCATCCCCTTCCGCGACCGTGAAGATCGCCCGGGCGGTGTTGATCATGAGCGGCCGGTTGGTGTCCGCCTGACCGACGAGGGTGATGTCGTCGATGAGGAGGTCGGGCTGGACGGGGGTGGAGGTCTGCTCGACACCGATGCCGATGCCGTGGACCTCCGTCAGCGTGAACCCGTCGTCCGGGGCGCCGTTGCCGATGTTCTTGCGCGTGAAGTCCGAGAACGGGAACTCCACGAACCTCCACCCGGTGAAGTCATCCGTGAACCGCACCGACATCCGCTCCGCGTCATCGACCGTCGAACCGGGCGTGCGGTTGTCCAGCACGTCCACGAACATCGGAGCACCCGAGTTCGACCCGCGCATCCAGAACCCGACACCCCGGTACGCCGACCAGTCCTGCGGCACCCACGTGGACCCGTCCGTGGTGAAGTTGTCGATCACGACCGCCCACGACGACGTATCGAAACCCAGCGCCAGCGCGTCGTTGCCGTCCGCCGCACCCGGACGACCGGCATCCGCCACCCGCTCGAACGACGGCACGTTGCCCGCACCCTGCGCCGCGAACCACCCCACCGGCGGCACCGCCGCCGGATCCCCCAGCACCAGCTCCGCCTCGAAGTCCTCGACCGTATCGGTCAGCACGCCGATCGCGCCGGCCGGCGCGGAATCGTCGTCGCGCACGGTGACGGTCGTCGCGGCAGCGCCGACCGTGGCGCCGGCCGCACCGGAGAGCGCGACGGTGAACGTGCGGTTGCCGTCCACGGTCTCGTTCGCCGTCGTCGGGACGACGATCTGCGCGTCGCGCACGCCGGCGGCGAACGTGAGGGTGCCGCTGGTCGCGGTGTAGTCGGTTCCGGCGACCGCCGTGCCGTCGGCCGTCGTGAAGTCGACGGTCACGTCGCTCGTCGGCGCGGTTGACAGGCGCACGGGGATCACCGCGTCGGAGCCCTCGACCACGTCGAGGGCGGTCGTCGTGACGCCGACCGAGGGAGCGACGACCGTGCCGGCATAGAGGCCGATCTCGTCGAGCTTGACGACGGCCTTGCCCGCGTTCGCCGGGAAGAGGAGTCCGCGGACGAAGTCGAGGTCGAGAGTGCCGTCGTTCGGCGCCCCTCCGTCCTGGTAATCGGTGGCGTACCCGAAGCTCGCGAACGGGAGCTTCACGAGGTTCCAGCCCGCGGGGCCGAGCGGCACCACGACGTCCCAGCGGTCGTGGACCGTGGAGTCGGCCGTGACCGCATCGAGAAGCTCGACCTGCACCGACGAGGCGCTGCCGTCGCTGTACATCCAGAACTGCACGCCGTCGTACGCGCTCCAGTCCTGCGCGGGCTGCCCGCCCGTGTACTCGAAGCCGATTCCTCCGTAGAACGGGTCGGCGGTGAGGTCGAAGCCGTAGGAGAGCACGTTCGCGTTCGGCACCGAATCCGACCACGAGCCGACGCCCGAGTCGGCCACGGACTGCACCCCGGCGCCGGCGGCACCCCACTGGATGTGCGAGGTCGTGCCGTCCTCGAAGTCGTACAGGGTCGTCACGGTCTCCTCAGCGGCCGCGGCCGCGGTGGGAACGAGCGCTGTCGCGGCGAGAGCCGCAAAGGTCGCCGCGGCGATGGCCCGGCGGCTGGGGTGTGGTCGGGTCAAGACAGACTTCCTCGTCTTCGGTGCGAACGCGTGAGAGCGCTCCCAGAGAGCGCTCTCACAGATTAGTGCGCGCTTCGCGGCCCTGTCAACGGCCATCTCCCCGGCGAGCGGTGCCCAAAGACGGCTGAGTGGGGCAGCTGTCGCCGCGGGCGGCCCTGAACCGCCCCGCCCGTCACTCTCAGCAGTCTTTCGGCACGGGTGAGCGGCCGCGCGGACGGCGCGGCGCCGGGCGGCGCAGGCCGGACGGAGGGCGGGCGGCGCAGGCCGGACGGAGGGCGGGCGGGTGAACGGGCCAGCCGGCGCGGCGCAGGCCGAGTGTCCGGGCGAGCGGACGGCCCTCGGCGGTGCGGCGCAGGCCGAACGGGCGGGCCGGCGGCCGGGCCGCCCGGGCGGGCCGGCGGGCCGGGCCGCCGGGGCGATCAGCCGGCGAGAACCACCCGGAGCTGCTCGACCGCCCAGTCCAGCTCGGTGCCGCGGATCACGAGCGGCGGCGCGATGCGGATCGTCTGTCCATGCGTGTCCTTGACCAGCACCCCACGCGCAAGCAGCTTCTCGGCGATCTCCCGCCCCGTGCCGCGGGCCGGGTCGATGTCCACACCCGCCCAGAGGCCGGCGACACGGATGCCGGTCACGCCGTCTCCGACGAGCTCGGTGAGCTTGGCCTCAAGATGCTCGCCGAGCGCCGCGGCGCGTCGCTGGAACTCTCCGGTCGCGAGCATCTCCACGACCCGCGTCCCGACGGCCGCCGCCAGGGGATTGCCGCCGAACGTCGACCCGTGCTCGCCCGGCCGGATCACGCCGAGCACGTCGCGGTTCGCCACCACGGCGGAGACGGGCAGGATGCCGCCGCCGAGCGCCTTGCCGAGGAGGTACACATCGGGAACCACGCCCTCACGGTCGCACGCGAACGTCTCGCCCACCCTGCCGAGCCCGGACTGGATCTCGTCGGCGATCATGAGCACGCCGTGCCGGGAAGTGATCTCGCGGACGGCGCGCAGGTACCCCGCCGGCGGGATGACGACCCCGGCCTCTCCCTGGATCGGCTCCAGCAGCACCGCTGCCGTGTTCTCGTCGATCGCTGCCTCGAGGGCTGCGGCATCCGCGTAGGGCACCGTCACGAAGCCCGGGGCGTACGGCCCGAAGCCGTCGCGCGCCTGCGGGTCGTCACTGAAGCCCACGATCGTCGTCGTGCGACCGTGGAAGTTGCCTCCCGCCACGATCACCGTCGCGCGATCATCGGCAATGCCCTTCACGCGGTAGCCCCACGCGCGGGCCACTTTGATGCCGGTCTCGACCGCCTCGGCGCCGGTGTTCATCGGCAGCACGAGGTCCTTGCCGCACAGCTCGGCCAGCGCGGCGGCGAACACGCCGAGCCGATCGTTGTGGAACGCCCGGCTCGTGAGGGTGATGCGGCCCAGCTGCTCGCGCGCCGCGGCGAGGATGGCCGGGTGGGAGTGGCCGAAGTTCACGGCGGAATAGGCCGCGAGCAGGTCGAGGTAGCGCCGACCCTCGACGTCGGTCACCCATGCACCTTCCCCGGAGGCGATCACGACGGGCAGCGGGTGGTAGTTGTGCGCGACGTGCTCGTCCTCGGCGGCGATGATCGCCGCCGAGTTCGCGTCGAGAACCTGCGGGGTCGTCATGCCCGGGCCCCGCGCAGCTCGAGCGTGCAGCACTTGATGCCGCCGCCGCCGAGGAGGAGTTCGGACAGATCGACCATGATCGGGTTGTAGCCGCGCTCGCGCAGCTGCGCCTCGAAGCCCTTCGCGCGCGGCGAGATGATGACGTTGTAGCCGTCGCTGGCGGAGTTGAGCCCGAACACCGCGCCGTCCTCATCCGACACGTGGATCGCATCGGGGTAGCGCGTGGCGAGGATCGCCTGGCTCGCCTCGTCGAACGCCGACGGCAGATAGGCGATGTTGGCCCGCTCGGGTCCGCCGTTCTCGATGCCCTCGATCGGATCGAGCACCGCGATCGCCGTGTCCAGGTGATAGAACCGGGGGTCGGTGAGCGTGAGCGAGATGACCTCGCGGCCGAAGACCTCGCCCACCTCGCGGTGGCTGTCTCCGGTGGAGCGGAAGCCGGTGCCGGCGAGGATCACGTCGCCGACGAGGAGGAAATCGCCCTCGCCCTCGTTGACCTCGACCGGCTCACGGGTGTCGAAACCCGCCGCCCGGAACCAGTCGATGAAGGGACCGGCCTCCCCGGCGCGCTCGGCGAAGCGGAACTTCGGCCCGTAGGCGATCCCGTCGATCAGGAACCCGCCGTTCGCGGTGTAGACCATGTCCGGCAGCCCCTCGACGGGGTCGATCAATTCGATCTCGTGGCCGAGCGCGATGTACGTGTCGTACAGGTCTTGCCACTGCCGGACGGCGCGCGCCGTGTCCGTCGGGTTGGCCGGCTCCATCCACGGGTTGATCGTGTAGCTCACCGTGAAGTGCTCGGGGCGGCACATCAGGTAGCGGCGGTGGTGCGCGGTGCGGGCGGTGGTGCCGGCGGTGGTGGATGCCGGCGCGATGTTCTGCGTCATGATGAGCTCCTGTGCAGAGGGGCGGCGGACGCTGTCCTCGGGGCCCGGCGGAGCTGCGGAAGCCGGCGACTCGGGCACGCCGATTTCATTCTCGCACAGCGATATCCGCGCTAAGGTAGTTGACCTGCGACAACTACCGTCGTCGCTGAGTGCTCCTCTTCTCGCTCCGAGGTCTCGATGTCTGACGCTACGACGGCCACCGGCCGCATCCGCACCCGCGGCGCGGAACCGGTGATGACGCACCGCATGATCATGTTCGTCATATTCGGCCTGATGGCCGGGATGTTCCTCTCCGCGCTGGACCAGACGGTCGTCGGCACGGCGATCCGGACGATCGGCGACGACCTGAACGGGTTGAGCCAGCAGGCGTGGGTCACGACGGCCTACCTGATCGTCTCCACGATCTCCACACCCATCTACGGCAAGCTCTCGGACATCTTCGGCCGGCGCCCGCTGTTCATCTTCGCGATCGTCGTGTTCATGATCGGCTCGCTCCTGGCGAGCTTCTCCACCTCGATGATCGAGCTGGCCGCGTTCCGCGCGATACAGGGCCTCGGCGCCGGCGGCCTGATGTCGATGCCGCTCGCGATCATGGGCGACATCCTCGCGCCGCGCGAGCGCGCGAAGTATCAGGGCTACTTCCTCGCGGTCTTCGGCATCTCGAGCGTGATCGGCCCGCTCGTGGGCGGCCTGTTCGCCGGAGCCGACCAGATCCTCTGGATCGCGGGCTGGCGCTGGGTCTTCCTCATCAACGTCCCGATCGGCCTCGTCGCGCTCGGCATCGTGCTGCGCTTCCTGCACATCCCCCGCCATCCCGCGCACTCCGTGCGGATCGACTGGTGGGGCGCCTCGCTCGTCGTGATCGCACTCGTCCCGCTGCTGCTCGTCGCCGAACTCGGCCGGGAGTGGGGATGGGGGTCGCCCCTCGCGATCACGTGCTACGTGGTCGGCATCCTCGGTGTGATCGGCTTCGTGATCGCGGAGGTTCTCATGAAGGACGACGCGCTGATCCCCCTGAAGCTCTTCCGCTCCTCGACGTTCTCGATGGCGACCGTGATCGGCGTCTTCATCGGCTTCGGCATGTTCGGCGCGATGCTGACCCTGCCCCTCTACCTGCAGCTCGTCACGGGCGCGACGCCGACCGAGAGCGGTCTGCAGATGCTGCCGATGATCCTCGGCCTCATGATCGCCTCGATCGGATCCGGACAGATCATCGCCCGCACCGGGCGGTACCGCATGTTCCCGATCCTCGGCACGGCGCTGCTCTCCCTCGGTTTCTTCGCCCTGACCTTCCTGCAGTACGACACCTCGTACTGGTACATCGCCGGTGGGATGCTGCTCATCGGTCTCGGACTCGGCCAGCTCATGCAGACCCTCACGATCGCGAGCCAGAACTCGGTCGGCATCCGCGATATGGGCGTCGCGACGAGCTCATCGACGTTCTTCCGGCAGATCGGCGGGACGCTCGGCACCGCGGTGCTGCTCTCGCTGCTGTTCACCGTGCTGCCCGCGAACGTGCAGACCTCGTTCGCCGACACCGAGACGCTCACGACGGCTCTGGATGCGGCGCTGGACCCGGCGGTCGCCGAGGCCCCCGAGAACGCCGCGATCATGGACCAGATCTACGCGCCGATCGTCGCACAGCTCACGACCGCCACGACCACCCAGATCGAGGACGCCCTCGCGCAGGGCGTGCCCGCGAGCCAGCTCGAGCAGCAGATCCCGGTCGCGCAGATCTCCGAAGACGGCACGGTGACGCTCGACTTCTCCGACGACGCCGCGCGCACGGCCTACGTGGAATCGGCCGTCCCCGTGATCGAGGACCGATTCGCCTCGGGCGGCGGCACGAGCGAGATGGACTCCGCGGCGCTGGACGACACGTCGTTCCTCACGGGCGCGGCTCCCGCGCTGACCGCGCCGATCCTCATCGCCTTCAACGCTTCGGCGGTGCTGGTGTACCGCGTCGCGATGTGGGTCGTGATCGTGGCGTTCATCCTGTCGCTGTTCTTCCGCACGCCGCCGCTGCGCGCCAAGTCCGCACTTCAGGAGGCGGCGGACGACGCGCGGGAGGACGAGCTGGTCCGGGCGACGAAGGCCGCCGACACCGCCGGGGTGCTCGTCCAGCCGTAGGGTCGGTCAACCCGCGTGCGCCCCGCGCACGAGGACCTTGCCGACCGTGCGACCGGCTTCGACGTGGGCGAGCGCGGCGCTCGCGTCCTGGAACGCGAACGTGCGCTCGATCACCGGCGTGAGGCGACCGGATGCCGCCTCCGCGAGCAGTCGCTCGGTGACGGGCGTCTTCGTCACCGCCGTGATCGGGACGAAGCGGCGGCCGGGCCGCCCGACGAAGAGGGACCGGAGGATGCGACCGACCGGGCCGAGGACGCGACCGCCGTCGCCGCCGACGAGCGCGACCTTCCCGCCGCGGCGGAGGAGTCCACGCAAGAGCGTGAGGGGCGGCAGGCCCGCGATGTCCACGACGACGTCGAAGTGGTCGGCGGGCAGATCGGCGAGGTCGGTCGTGCGGTAGTCGAACGTCCGGGCCGCGCCGAGCCGACGGAGGGTCTCCTCCGCCCGTGCCCCGCACGTCGCCCAGACCTCGGCGCCGAGGGCCGCGGCCAGCTGCACCGTGAACGTCCCCACGCCCCCGCCGGCGCCGACCACGAGCACCCGCGAGTCCTTGCCGACCCCGCACCGGTCCAGGACGGTCAGTGCCGTGTTGCCCGCGATCGGCAGGGCTGCGGCATCCGTCGTCGACACCTCGGCGGGGATCGCCGACAGCCGCTTCTGCGGGACCGCGACGAACTCGGCGAGCGTGTCCTGGTGCGCGCCGACCACGCGGTCGCCGACCCGCAACCCGGTCACATCCGCGCCGAGCGCGACGACGGTGCCGGCCAGGTCCATCCCCCGACCGGCGACGCGGGGGCGGCGCAGGCCGAGGAAGAGCCGGACGAGGCGGGGTTCGCCCTGCATGAGGTGGATGTCGCCGGAGTTGATCGAGACGGCGTCGACCCGGACGAGGACCTCATCGGCGCGGGGAACCGGCACCGGCACGGTCTCGGCGGCGACGGCGTCCGCGCCGCCGTACCGATGTTGGCGCCAGGCGGTCATGGTCTTCGTCGTGGCGGTATACGTGCTCATGCGGATTCTCCTTCGGTGGGGTACTGGAAGACGTCGTCGAGGCCGGCCCCGAAGACGCGGGCGATCTGGAACGCGAGCTCGAGCGTGGGCGAATAGCGCTCCTGCTCGATCGCGATGACGGTCTGGCGCGTCACGCCGATGCGGCGGGCGAGCTCGGCCTGCGTGATCCCCGCGGCTTCCCGCAGTGCCCGGATGCGGTTCGTGACCCGTGTCGGCTTGACCATCAGACGAGTCCCCGCCGGTAGGCGATCACGCTGGCGAGCCCGCCGACGAACGCCGACAGGGCGAAGCCGAAGAACATCGTGTTGGCGATCCAGAACCGGTCGGCCCCGATCGCGCAGAGCACGATCACCCCGACACCCGCGATCGCCAGGAACGCCTGACCGACCCGGCTCCCCATCCGCGAGATGTCCCGGTCACGCAGATCGGAGCGGGTCGCGCCCTCGGGGTCGCGCATGCCCGCGACGATCCCCCACAGGATGCTGCTCACGATCATCACGACGACGCCGATGCCGATCGTCCACAGCATGATCGGCCACCAGACGACCTCCGTCAGCGGCCCGCCGTCGGCCTGCTGCAGGACGGCGATCGTGTAGACCGCCATCGCGATCACGCTGCCGACCAGGCCGACCCAGGTATTGCGTTCCTCGTACCCCACGGCATCCCCCGATGTCTAGAATGTTTGACATCACGGTACGCGACGCGAGTCGTGCGTGTCAAACTTTCTTTACATCGGGCGCGAGCCCACGGTCGGCGAGTTCAGATGACGGAGGCGCTCCAGGGATCGGGGTTGCCGAAGCGATGCGCGGTGATCGTGATCGACTGCTCGTGCAGGAACGGCAGGAGCTCGACGCGGCCGGCGGTCGTGACCTCGTTCGAGTACACGGCGAGATCGGGGTCGCCCGCCACGGCGTCGGCGAGCGCGCGGTGCAGCTCGGCGACGGAGTCCGGCGCGCCGACGAGTCGGGCACGCGGCGGACGGGGGCCGGCCCCCTCACCGGTCGCGGTCATGCGCTGGAGCCATTCCTCGTCCGACTCGACGAACACCGCGACCCCTTCGTCACCGAGCGCACGGCGAACGGACGCGGGAAGACCCACCGGCGCGCTGAGCGTGAAGGACGACCCCGCCCGGATGCCGGCCACCACGACCCGCAGCAGGGCCTGCCACGACGCGTCCTTCGTGGCGCGCACCGCGACCTCGACGGGGCGGTAACGGAACAGGTTCCGCTCGACGCCGAGGCGCGACACGTCCCGCACCTGCCCGAACTCGCGGTCCCACGCGAGCGCGTCCGACAGCGCTCCACGCCGCAGCCACTCGAACGCCTCGTAGTCCAGCGACGGCTGCGCCGCCTCGATCAGCGTCGTGATGCGCGAGTCGAGCCCGCGCAGGTGCAGCGTCGTCGAGGCGGCACCCCCCGCGGACGGTCGCCACGCGCCGAGACCGACGAGATAGTTCGGACCACCGGCCTTCGTGCCGGCGCCGACCGAGGAGCGCTTCCACCCGCCGAACGGCTGCCGCTGCACGATCGCGCCGGTGATCCCACGATTGACATAGAGATTGCCGGCCTGCACCTCGTCCAGCCACACCTCCAGATCGTCGGGGTTCTGGGTGTACAGACCCGCGGTGAGCCCGTATGCGACGGCGTTCTGCAGCTCGATCGCGTGCGCGAGCGAGTGCGCGTGCATCACGCCGAGCACCGGGCCGAAGAACTCCTCGCGGTGGAACCGGGATCCGGGGCGCACGCCGGTGCGGATGCCGGGGCTGAAGAACCTGCCCTCGTACTCGCGTCCGAAATCGAGCGGACGCGGCTCGACGAGCCATTTCTCGCCGTCGTCGAGTGTGCTGAGCGCCCACGCGAGCTTGCCGTGGGGTGGTTCGATCACGGGCCCGACCTCGGCGGTCGGATCGGTCGGCGGCCCGACGCGCAGCGAGGTCGCGGCATCCACGAGCTGTCGCGCGAAGCGCTGCGAGCGCGCGACCGGCCCGACGAGGATCGCGAGCGAGGCGGCGGAGCACTTCTGTCCGGCGTGGCCGAACGCGCTCTTGACGAGGTCGGCCGCGGCGAGATCGAGGTCGGCGGAGGGCATCACGATCATCGCATTCTTGCCGCTCGTCTCGGCCAGCAGCGGCAGATCGGGACGCCAAGAGCGGAAGAGTGCGGCGGTCTCCCACGAGCCGGTGAGGATCACCCGGTCCACGTCGGGGTGCGAAACGAGGTGCCGTCCGAGCGCGCCTTCGTCGAGGTCGACGAGCGCGAGCACATCGCGCGGCACACCGGCCTCCCAGAGCGCCTCGGCGAGCACGGCGGCGCACCGCCGGGCCTGTGGCGCCGGCTTGAACACGACACCCGACCCGGCGGCGAGGGCGGCGAGAACGCCGCCCGCCGGGATCGCGACGGGGAAGTTCCACGGCGGCGTCACGACCGTGAGCCTGGCCGGGACGAACACCGCGCCGCTCACCCGATCGAGCTCGCGCGCGGTCGCGGCGTAGTAGTTCGCGAAGTCGACCGCCTCGCTCACTTCGACATCCGCCTCGGCGAAGACCTTGCCCGTCTCCGACGCCGCGACCTCGATCAGCTCGCCGCGCCGCGCCTCCAGGGCTCGCGCGGCAGCCTGCAGCACGGCCGCCCGGTCGGCCGCGGGACGCTGTCCCCAGGGCTCGGCGGCGGCACGGACCCGGGCGATGATCACCTCGAGCTCGTCCGGATCGCTCACGAGCGCCGCGGCGATCGTCGCGTCGCCGGCGGTCGAGGAGTCGATGCGCTGCAGAATGGCGCGGCTCCACTCCCGGTTCGCCGGAAGCGAGGGGTCGGTGTCGGCGGCGTTACGGAATCCGGGGGCACCCTCGGCGTGGTCATCGGCCTGCCGGACGGCGAACACCGCGGTCTCGACGTAGGCGTCACCGGCGAACATCTGCTCGGCGGCCGTCGGCTCGATCGGGACGGTGTCGCCCTCGCCGGCCGACCCGCGGGCGATGCCGAGAACAGCCTGCGTCAAACCCTGGGGAGAATCCGCACCATTCGCGTCGCTGAGGGACCCGACGGGCGCTTTTCTCCCCGGCGTTTCACCGTCCGCGGGCCGCACCAGCGCCGGGGGCGCCCCATCGACAATGCGGTCCTGCCGACGGTTCGGCCCCGTCGGCAGCGCCGGGTCGGCTGCGCGGGCGATCGAGGCGGTGAAGCGGTCGCGCTCGCGGTCGAACAGAGAGGAGTCGTCGGCGAGCTCGAATGCCGCCGAGAGGAAGTTCTCGCTCGACGCGTTCTCCTCGAGGCGCCGCACGAGGTAGCTGATCGCGACGTCGAACTCATCCGGACGGACGACCGGCACGTACAGCAGCACGTGTCCCACCTCGCGCGCGACGGCCTCGACCTGCCCCTGCGCCATCCCCAGGAGCATCTCGAACTCGACGTCGGCGCGCACCCCGCGCTCACCGGCGAGCAGCCACGCGTACGCGATGTCGAAGAGGTTGTGGCCGGCGACGCCGATCCGCACCGCGGCGGTGTGCGCGGGATCCAGCGCGCTCTGCAGGCACCGCACGTAGTTCGCGTCCGAGTCGAGCTTGCGGTCGTACGTCGCGAGCGCCCAGTCGTGCATCACGGCGTCCACGCGCTCCATCGCGAGGTTCGCGCCCTTCACCAGGCGCACCTTGATGCGCGCCCCGCCCGCGGCGACGCGAACGCGCGCCCACGCGGTGAGCTCCTCGAGTGCGGGCAGGGCGTCGGGCAGGTAGGCCTGCAGCACGATGCCCGCCTCGAGCTGCTGAAGGCGGGGGTCCTCGAGCAGTCGGGTGAAGACGGCGATCGTGAGGTCGAGGTCGCGGTACTCCTCCATGTCGAGGTTGATGAACGTGCCGTCGGTCGCGGCCGTGAGGTACAGCGGCAACAGTCGCGTGACAACCCGTTCGACGACGTCGTCGAACGCCCACATCGAGATGTGGCTCGCGATCGCCGAGACCTTGACCGAGACGTAGTCCACGTCGGGCCGGCGGACGAGGTCGTGGATCCCCTCGAGCCGGCGCAGCGCCTCCTTCTCGCCGAGCACCGCTTCGCCGAGCAGGTTGAGGTTGAGCCGCGCACCGCTCTCGCGGATCTTCGCGATCGCGGGGCCGAGCTTGTCCGGGCGGGCGTCGACCACCAGATGCCCGACCATCTCGCGCAGGACGCGCCGCGCGATCGGCACGACCGGTGTGGGCAGCACCGGGGCGACGACGCCGCCGACCTGCACGGCGCCACGCAGGTACCACGGCAGGAACTTCGGCACGAGCGGGGCGACCCGCGTGAGGTTGGATGCCGCCGCGGACAGGCTCTCCGGACGCATCACCCCGTCCACGAAGCCGATCGTGAAGGGCAGCCCGTCCGGGTCCTTCAGCACGCCGGCGAGGCGCTGCGCGGATGCGTCGCCCTGCACCCCCGCGCTCTCGGCGACCCAGCGACGGGCGAGGTCGATCGCCTCATCGGTCAACGTGTCGGGGAGCGCAGTCGAAGAGGCGGACATGCCTCCAGCATGCGGCATCCGAACGTTCGAGAAAAGCAACCATCTATGATCGGTACCGTTCGCTCTCATCGATGAATGCCGAGGCGAGGTCCGAGGGGGTGCCGTGTTCGAACTTCGACGACTCCGTCTCCTGCACGAACTCTCGCTCCGCGGCACGCTCGCCGCGGTCGCCGAGGCGCTCTCCTACAGCCCCTCGACGATCTCGCAGCAGCTCGCGCAGCTGGAGAAGGACGCGGGCGTCGCGCTCCTGATCGCCGACGGTCGTCGGGTGCGGTTGACGGATGCCGGCATCCTGCTGGCCGCGCACGCGGCGCGGGCGCTCGAGCTCGAAGAGCGGATCCGCGCCGAGCTGGAGAGCCTGCAGCCGGGCATCGCGCCGGTGCGCGTGGCGGTGCTGCAGACCGCGGCGCACGCCCTGCTGCCGGCTGCGCTGTCCCTGCTGGCCGAGCGCGAACCGGGCCTGCGGGTGGAGATCGCCGAGGTGCCGCCGGAAGAGGGTCTGTTCGAACTGTCCGCCCGCGGATTCGACCTGGTGATCGCGGAGCAGTATCCCGGGCACACCCGCGCGCATCGAGCCGGGCTCGAGCGCGACGTGCTCGGCAGCGATCCGATCCGGCTCGCCCTGCCACCGGCGGACTCCGCCCGCTCCCTCGCCGACCTCCGCGACCGCGCCTGGGTCATGGAGCCCGCAGGAACGGCCGCCCGTCAGTGGGCGGTGCAGCAATGCCGCGCCGCGGGATTCGAGCCCGACGTGCGCTTCGAGATCGCCGACCTCACCGCCGCCGTGCGCCTGATCGCCGCGGGCCGGGCGGTCGGAGTCCTGCCGGATCTGGTGTGGACCGACATCGATCCGCCGGTGCGACTCGTCGACCTGCCCGGTCAGCCGGTTCGCGAGATCTTCAGCGCCGCCCGCGCCTCCTCGGCGTCGAGGGTCGGCATCCGGGCGGTGCGGGCGGCGCTGCGCGACGCGTTCGCCGCCCGGCCGGTGTGACCGCAGGTCAGGCCGGCGGGCGCTGCTCCCGCGCTGCCCGCACCGCGTCGGGGTCCCCCGACACACCGTCTCGCGCGGCTGGGACGTCCCCGGCACTGCGTCGCGGCGCGGGCACGTAGCCCTGCGTGACGTCGCCCTCCCGGTCGTCCCGGATGCCGTCGCCGTCGGCGTCCGCGTGACGCGCATCGCCCTGTCGGGCATCCGCCCGCTCGGTGCGGACCTGCGGGTCGAGCTCGTCGGCCTTGCGCAGCTTCTCGGCCTGCTCGGCCCGCAGCCGCTCGGCGTCCGAGCTGTGCTCGCCGATCGTGGCCGAGGCGCGCTCCGCCTCGATGCCGGCCTGAGCGGCACGGGCCTTCGCCTGCTCCGCCTCCGCAGCGGCGGTCGCCGCATCGGCCCGCGCCTGGGCGGCCTGCGCTTCGCGCTCGCGCGCGGCGAGCTCGGTCTGCCGCGCGTCCGCGCGCAGCTCCTCCGCCTTCGAGTGTTGGGCTTCGAGCCGCTTCGCCGACGCACGCCGCGAAGCCATGATCGCGATCACGACGATGATCGCGACGACGATCACCGCGATGACGATCCAGATGAGGGTGGCAGTGTCCATGAGGTCACTCCTTCGAGGTTTCGGGATCGCCCGGGTGGGACGACCGCACCTCCGAAGGCAACCGCACCTGCGCGCGCCGCGCCATCCGCTTGCGCGGTCGGGCGCCGTGGGGTACGCCGACAGGACGACGTTTCGTAGGGTGAAGTGGTGACGCCCCCCGACCAGAGCCCGGTGACGCGCGCTCGGACGCGCTTCGGATGGTTGCGCGCGGCATCCGATCGGGTGCCCACCCGCTGGTTCGCGGCGATCGGAACAGGACTCTTCCTCGCTGCGACCGCCGCTTTCGGGGGACTCGCGACCGCCGCGGAGCACGAGCCCGCGGTGCTCGCCGACGGTGCGACGCACCGCAACGCCCAGCTGTCGATCCAGGTCGAGCGGGCGGTGCTGATCGACGAATTCCCGGATGCCGGCGTCTACGTCGAGGACGGCCAGCGGGTCCTCGCGCTCGTGGTGACGGTCGAGAACGAATGGACGCAGCCGCTGCCGACGAGCCCGGGCACGAGCGTGGCGAAGTCCTTCACGATCGAGGGGCTGAGCGCCGGACCCGACTCGACGGCTCGCCTGGACGATGCGACGGTGGGACCGTGGCTCCAGCCCGGTGTCCCCGCGCAGATCGTCGTGACGTGGGCCGTCGATGCCGATCGGTTCGACGCCGACCAGAACCTCACGGTGACGCTGAACGATCTCACGCTGTACACGGGGTCGTTCGTGACCAGTGGGCAGTGGTGGACGGATCCGGTGCCCGCGGCGACCACGACGGTCGTCATCGAGGACGTGGGGGCGGGGGCATGAGGCGCGTCCTCGCCTGGGCGGCGGGCGCGGGACTCGTCGCCGCGGCGTGGGGCGTCGCGGCGATCACTCCCGCGCCGGACGCCGAGGAGGAGCCGTTCGTCGTGGCCGCGGCCGTCGGCGAGCGCGCGGTCGGGCGCAACATCGCGATCACCGTCACGGACGTGACGCGCGCGAGTGATGTTCGTGCGGGCGAGTGGAGAGCGGAGGGCAACTGGGTCGTCGTCGACCTGGATGCCGAAGCCGTGGTCTCGGAGAAGGGGTGCCTCCTCGCCCTGGCGACCCTCGAGGTGGACGGCCGAACCTACCGCGCCAGCGAGCGGCCGGAGTCGTTCCTGGGTCAATCGCTCTCGGTGGGGGTTCCGCAGTCCGGGAGCGTCGCCTTCGAGCTCGCCGACGACGTCACCGGCGGCGATGCCACGCTGCGATTCGGAGAGACCACCGACCCGCGTCTGGACTCCCTCATCGCGGTGAACGTCGACCTCGGCACCGTCGAGCCCGCCGCCGACGTCGAGCTCGATCCGACCGTCTGGAGCGCCCGATGACCGGCTGGTGGCGGCGCAATGCGGTCGCGCTCGGCGCGGTGGCGGTCCTGCTGCCGCTCACGGCCGGAGTCGTCGCGGTGAACGAGTGGTCCGAGTTCGACGCGGGGCATGCCACCAGACCCGTCACGGTGCACAGCGGCGACTCGACGGTCTACGCCGGCGCGACCGTGGGCCCGGCCCGTGCGGGCGTCGAAGACGAGTCCTCGGCTCCCCCCGGCACGAAGGTCGTCATGGCCCGTGTCCTGGTGGATCCCGGTGCCGAGCCCATCGCGTGCTCCCCGCCCGTCCTGCGCGAGATCGGCGGGACTCAGCGTCAGTGGAACGAGGCGTCACTCGAGCTCGATCTGCCCTACGACCCCGAGCGTCGATCCTCGTGCGACTCCGCGCTCCCGATCCGCTACTCGCTGACCCTCGCCTACATCGTCCCGGCCGATGCGGAGGGTCCTTTCACGGTCGACCTCGAGACCGCTGCGGAGTATCCGAACTACGTGCGGCTGATCGTCTCGCCCTGAACCGGCGCCGCCTCGTCGCTCGCCGCGGCGGGCGCCAGCCGCGCGATCACCGCGTCGTATGCACCGGCGACCAGAACGACCCGCAGCGGCTCGATCACGAGCGGCACCGCGAGGAAGATCAGCGGCGCGTTGACCATCCAGAACGACGCGAGCTCGTTCGGGCCGACGACGCGGGAGATCCCGAGCTCGAGCGCGGCATCCAGCGACAGCAGCACGGTGAACAGCAGGACGTACGACCCGATCAGCACCGGTCCGGCGCGCCACATGAGCAGGATCGCGCGCCCGATCGGCTGGAAGCGGGCGATCAGGTCCGACCAGATGTCCTTCAGGCGCGCGCGCAGTCTGCCCGGCAGCGTGTCCAGGCGGGCGCGGGCACGGGTGTAGACCGCACCGCCGAGCTGCGCGCTCTGCGGCGCGACCGCCTGCCCGTAGATGACGCCGGCGATCGTGAGCCACGCGATCGGCAGCAGGACGATGCCTCCGACCTCGCCGAGGAGCCACTCCACGCCGTCCCAGATCCACGCGATCGGCACGAGCTGATCGGCGACCCACGCGCGCGCCTCCGCGAGCCAGACGATGCCCTGCCGGGTCTGCACCCAGCCGGTCACGATCCCGAGCGCGTCCGCGATCAGGGTCACCGACAGATAGACCCACAGGATCTCGAGATACACCGCGGCGACCGCGAACGCCCGGGGCAGTCGCGCGCGATGGCGCTTCCACAGCCAGCGCCCGGCGAAGGCGGCGACGATGATCGCGATCGTGATCGGGCCGAGGCTCAACTCCCCGACCGCCGCGTCACCGGCCCGCTCCCGACCGCCGAAGATCTCGTCGGCGATCAGCCCGGTGTTCACGTCGAGGAGGCGCGCGAAGTAGGCGGCGGCATCCTCTTTCAGATAGCCCCATGCGGCGTAGAACGCCACGAAGGGCAGGATGCCGGCCATGAGCGCATCGACGAACGCCCGGCGCCGCCCGGCCCGATCGACCGGCACCGGCGCGATCGCGCCGAGGGCGACCATGCCGTCCCTGAGCACCAGGAGCATCGCGACGAGGGCGACCAGACGCGCGAGGATCGCGAGGGGGAAGAGCAGCGCACCGCCGATCGCGCTGTACGCACCGACGAAACCGGCGATCTGGATCGCGAGGTACCGACCGAGCGTGCCCGCGAGGTAGAGCGCGAGAAGGGCGGGCCAGTGCCGCCACAGCAGCCGGCCGGCCAGGCGCAGGACGGCGATCACGCGTCCACGCTACCGGGGCCTACTGCCAGGTGCTCGGCGCCGGAACCCGCGTCGACGGCAGGGCCGACGCCGCCGCCCACTCGACGACCCACGGGGCGAGCTCGGGGAGGTTGTCGGGGCGGTGCAACTCCTGGAACAGCTCCTCATGCGGCACGATCCCGCCCGAGCGCCGCAGGAAGCGCGCGCGCACGATCATCTCGGCGTACACCTCGCCGTCCACGACGGCGCGGTGCATCAGGTACGCCGACTTGTCGTCGTGCCCGAGCAGGCGCGACTCGACCGTGAAGCGCTGCCACAGCTGCAGCGACTTGCGGAACGTGATGGTCTCGCTGGCCACGACCGCGTACCAGCCCTGGCGGCTGAACACGTCCCAGATACCCGTGCGGATCAGCAGGTCGAAGCGGCCGAGGTCGAACAGCGACCCGTAGCGGCCGTTGTTCATGTGCCCGAGCAGGTCGATGTCGGTCGGAAGCGTCCGCACCGACACGCGCCCCACGGCCGTCGGGGGGAGGGTGCCCTTGCGGCGCAGCTGGATCTTCGCGCGCCAGATCGTCAGCAGGGTCCGCCAGATCACGTTCACGAGGAGCGATGGTAGCCATCGACGACCGCTCGGGCGATTCCGTTGTCGGATTCCGACATGCTTCGGAGGCGGCATCCGCCGTTCGCGACACCCCGATTGTCAAGCGCCGGCGCCGATTTTGGCCGCCGCAGAGCCGAGCGTAGAGTCAGCCCCATGGAAGCCGAACTGCAGACCGACATCGTCGTCCGTCCAGTGCGAGACGTCGATGCTGAAGCCCTCGGCCGCGTACACGCGACCTGCTGGCACGAGACGTACGACCACCTGATCAGCAAGGCGGCGCTCGAGAAGATCTCGCCGCGCCGGATGGCCGAGCTGTGGACCCACTGGGCATCACAGGGTCCCGACTTCAAAATGTTCGCCGCGCTCGCCGACGGTGAGATCGTCGGCTTCGCCGGCTCCGGCCCCGCCCGCGACAAGGACGCCCCGCGCTTCCGCGAGCTGTACTTCATCTATTTGCTCGACGCGTGGCACGGCACCGGCATCGGTCAGCGTCTGTTCGACGCCGTCGTCGGCTCCGACGAAGAGGTGTACCTCTGGGTCGCCGAGGACAACCCTCGCGCGCACCGCTTCTACTCCCGCAACGGGTTCAGCCTCGACGGTGCCGCGCACACCGAGCCTTTCCTCGGCGAGACGCTCACCGAGGTGCGGTTCGTCCGCTGACACGGTCTCGGTGCTGCAGATCTGGCCGCTGCGCGGCATCCCCGAGGTCACCGCGCAGTCGGATCTCGTCGCGCTGATCGCGGACGCCGCCGGCGACACGCTCGCGGACGGCGACATCCTGGTGGTCACCTCCAAGATCGTCTCGAAGGCCGAAGGCCGCATGATCGCCGCGGACGACCGCGAGGACGCGATCACGGCGGAAACGGTCAGGGTCGTCGCATCCCGCACGTCCGAGAGCGGTCACACGACGAGGATCGTGGAGAACAAGCTCGGGATCGTCGCCGCCGCCGCCGGTGTGGATGCGTCCAACACCCCGCAGGGCACCGTCTTGCTCCTGCCGGTCGACCCCGATGCATCGGCGCGGGAGATCGCCACCGGGCTGCGCGCCCGTCTCGGCGTGCGGGTGGGCGTGATCGTCTCGGACACCCTCGGTCGGGCGTGGCGCGAGGGGCAGACCGACGCCGCGATCGGCGCGGCGGGCGTCCACGTCTTCGAGGACCTGCGCGGTGCGACGGATGCCGAGGGCCGGCCCCTGGTCGTCACGATGCCGTGCGTCGCCGACGAGCTGGCCGCCGCGACCGATCTCGTGAAGGGCAAGGCGACCCGACTGCCCGTCGCGGTGGTGCGGGGCAGAGCGGATCTGGTCGGCGACCTCGACCTGCCCGGGGCCCGCTCGATCGTCCGGGATCCCGAGCGCGACATGTTCCGCCGCGGGGCGGACGAGGCCTACGCCGACGGGTTCGCCGCGGGTGCGGCATCCGTCACCGGCCGCTGACGGTCCCGAAGAGTCGCGCGATCGGGGCGAGGACGAGCGGCCGCGCGGCGATCCACCCGGCGGCGATCACGACCATGGACGCGGCGAAGATCCAGAACCCGACCCAGTTGACCGCGTCCTGCGCGGCGTACATGTGGTTGAGGTTGCGCAGGGCCCCGGTGGCGAAGACGAGTGCGACGTGCACGATGATGAACGCGACGAAGTACAGCATCACCGGGAAGTGGATCTTCCGGGCCCACTCGACCGGGTACGCCTTGTTCAGCGCGGTCGCGTTCTTGGGCCAGATCCCCGACATGCGCACACCGGTTGCGATCGCGAGCGGCGCGGCGAGGAAGACGGTCGCGAAGTACGCCAGCTGCTGCAGTGAGTTGTAGTTCACCCAGCCGTTCTCGGTCGGCCAGTCCAATGACACGTACTGCAGCGCTGCGCTGATCGCGTTCGGGAACACCTCCCAGCTGGTCGGGACGATCCGCATCCACTGCCCGGTGGTGAACAGCAGGACGATGAAGATCACGCCGTTCGTGACCCACAGCAGATCCAGCGCCTGGTGGAACCACAGGTTCAGGCTGATCTTGCGCTTCTTCGCGCCGCGCGGCGACCAGAACACGCTCGGCCGCTTCTCGCGGCGCACCTGCAGGCCGGTGCGGATGATCAGCACCATCAGGAACACGTTGAAGAAGTGCTGCCACCCCAGCCACGCCGGGAACCCGACCGGCGCCCCCTCGGGCAGCTCGTACTCGCCCGGATAGGTGGTCAGGAAGTCCTGGAACGGCTCCAGGCTCAGCAGGAACCGCACCGCGACCACGGCCATCCCCGCCGCGAACAGCAGCCCGGCCCCGCCCACGATCACGGCCCCCGCCCACTGGAGTCTCGTGAACGGGCCGATCCGCGCAGGTTCGGGGCGCGGTGCGGGGCGGGTGCGCGCGGCTCTGCCCGGGTACACCGTGCGCGTGAACGGCAGAGGCACCGACAGATCGGTGGCGGCATCCGCCCGCGAAAGTGTGACCTCGTGCCCGGTCGGCGGCGCGGAGGCGACCGGTACTGCCACGTCGGCATCGGAGGCCGGGTGCGAAGGTGTCGCGTCGTGCCGGGTAGGCGGCGCGGAGGCGACCGGTGCTGTCACTTCCGCGCGCTGCTCCGGCGCGAACCCGGCGGGCGGCCACGGGTCACCGCCCACCGTGCGGGGCAGCCCGCGCCGGAGCGGGCGCGCACCGTCCGTGCTCGGCGCCGCCGCGGCGGGCGCGGCCGCGGCGGGCGCGGTCGCTCGGGGTTCGTCCGTCACCTGTGCACGGATTTCAGGGGCGTCGGCGTTCACGGGTGACGGATGAACGGGCGCGGCGGCAGGCTCCGCCGAGGCGACGACAGCGGATGCCGGGGGCCAGGGCTCCCCGCCCGGCACGCGCGGCAGGCCGCGGCGGATCGTCCGGGCACCACCGGCCGCGGCGGCCGACGCGGGCGCGATCGGATGCCGATCCCCGTCCACACGGACCGCATCCGGCGTCAGGGCCCCGGCCGCGATATCCGCGGGCACGGCGGTCGGAAGCGCCGAGGGGACGACGCCCGTGCCGTGCGCGTCAGCGGCGGGCGCCTCGGCGGCGGGCATCTCGGGAGATGCGACGAGCGGAGATGCGGCATCCGCGGGCCACGGCTGCCCGCCCGGGGTGCGCGGCAACCCGCGCCGCAGGGTCTGCCCGTACGTCGCCACCGGGGTCAGGCCTTCCGCGCCTGCAGCGCCTCGATCAGCTGCGGCACCACCGTGAACAGGTCGCCGACGACACCGAAATCGGCGATCTCGAAGATCGGCGCGTCGGCGTCCTTGTTGATCGCGACGATCGTCTTCGCGGTCTGCATGCCGGCCTTGTGCTGGATCGCGCCGGAGATTCCCAGCGCGACATACAGCTGCGGCGACACCGAGACACCCGTCTGCCCGACCTGGTACGACTGAGGCACATACCCGGCGTCCACCGCCGCGCGCGACGCACCCACCGCAGCTCCCAGCGCGTCGGCGAGCTCGTCGACGAGCGCGAACTTCTCCGCCGACCCCAGCCCCCGGCCTCCCGAGACGACCGCCTTCGCGCCGCGCAGCTCCGGCCGCGACGACGTCACCGCGGCCGGCTCCACCGCATCCACCGACGCGGCCCGCTTGCCCGACGCGGTCACGGCGAGATTCTGCACCGCCGGTTCTGCGACCGCGGCCGCGCGGGCCTCGACCGCGCCCTGCCGCACGGTGATCACGGGCGCCCCCCACGTCACCGCGGCGTCGACGTTGTACGCACCCCCGTATACGGAGTGCTGCGCGACCACACCCTCGGCATCCCGCGAGACAACGACGGCGTCCACGCACAGACCCGACCGGGTCCGCGCTGCGAACCGGCCCGCGACATCACGTCCCTCGATCGAGTTCGAGATCAGGATCGCGTCCGGGCGCACCAGATCCGCCGCCGCGGCCAGCGCATCCACTACCGGCACCGTCAACTCCCCCGCCACAGGCGCCACCACCAGGACGGATGCCGCGCCCAGAGCACCGGCATCCGCCGCGAGCTTCTCGTCGCCGACGATCACCGCGACGGGCGTGCCGATCTCCGCCGCCGCCCCGAGAAGCCCGGCCGCGGACTTGGCCAGCTCGCCGGTCGGCATCACATCCAGGAGCGCCAGGATCGAATCCTCTGCGAACGCCATGATCACACCAGCCTGTTCTGCACGAGGAACTCCGCGAGCTTCTCGCCCGCGTCGCCCTCATCGACGATCTTCGTCCCCGCCTGACGTGGCGGCTTCTCACTCAATGCCAGCACGATCGAGCGCGACGCGGAGTGATCCTCCGGCTCGACACCGAGGTCCGCGAGGGTCAGCGTCTCGAACGGCTTCTTCTTGGCCGCCATGATGCCCTTGAAGTTCGGGAACCGCGCGTCCGGCAGCGCCTCCGTGATCGAGATCACCGCCGGCAGCTCCGCCGACACCCGCATCGTCGCGCCGTCGCTCGCCCGCTCCCCCGACACCCGACCGTCCTCGATCTGCACCGAGGTCAACGCCGTCAGGTTCGGCACGTCCAGCAGTTCGGCGACCATCGCGCCCATCACCCCACCGGACCCGTCCGTGGACAGGTTCCCGGCGATCACCAGATCGAACCCGGTGCGCGAAACCGCCGCGGCCAGCACCTCCGCCGTCAGACCCAGATCCGCCCCGACCAGCTGCTCATCCGCGACCTGCACCGCCGAATGCGCGCCCATCGCGAGACCCTTCCGCACCGTCGCCGCGGACTCCGCCGGCGCCATCGACACCACGACCACCTCGGTGCCGGCATTCTGATCCGCGTAACTCAACGCCACCTCGAGCGAACGCTCCCCGATCTCGTCGAGCACCCGCTCGCTCGCGGACCGATCGGCCAGACCCGTCTCCAGGCTCAGCTTGCGATCACCCCACGTGTCCGGGACCTCTTTGACCAAGACGACGATTCTCATTGCGCTCCGCTCCTTCGTGCTTCGAGTCTATGGCGCGCGCACAGCCGCGATCGCGCTCGTGGCGGCCTCGAACGGCTACCGTGGACATCGCCGGAAGGGAGGCCCGGGATGCCCAAGTCAGGACCGCTTCCCGTCGACCCGATCGCCGAGGCGAAGCGCCAGTGGACGGCGCACGGATGGACGGATGCCGCACCGGGAATGTCCGCGGTGACCTCGATCATCCGCGCGCAGCAGCTCATGCTCGCGCGAATCGATGCGGCGCTCAAGCCCTTCGGCCTGTCGTTCGCGCGGTACGAGATGCTGCGCCTGCTGGGGTTCACCCGAGAGGGACGGATGCCGATGGCCAGCGCGATCGCGCGGCTGCAGGTGCACCCCACGAGCGTCACCAACACGGTCGACCGGCTCGTGCGCGACGGCTTCGTCGAGCGACGCCCCCACCCGGTCGATGGACGTGCCGCGATGCTCGTGCTGACGGCATCCGGTCGTGATCTCGTCGAGCGCGCGACCCTGGCGTTGAACGAGCAGGTGTTCGCCGAGCCGGGCCTGAGCGCAGAGGACACCGCCGAACTGGTGGCGATCATCGCGCGCCTGCGCAAGGATGCCGGCGACTTCGCCGAGCCGCGCCCGCTGCCCGACCCCCTGTAGCCCGGCGCCGCACCCACCCGCGAGACTGCCATCGGGGGGAGAGTCAGCGGTTCTGGAAGTCGGGGGACCGCTTTTCGCGGAAGGCGGCCATGCCCTCCTTCTGGTCCGCCGTGTCGAACAGCGACGCGAAGGTGTGCTTCTCGAGGCGCAGGCCTTCGGCGAGCGTGGACTCGAGCGCGGCATCCAGCGTCGCCTTCGCGGCGTACACGGACGGAAGGGACTTCGCGGCGATCGTGTCAGCGACCTTTCCGGCCTCCTCGAGCAGCTCGGCAGCCGGGACGACCCGCGACACGAGCCCGGCGCGCTCGGCCTCTTCAGCGCCCATGAGGCGACCGGTGAGCACGAGCTCGGCGGCCTTGTAGTACCCGACCGCCCGGACGAGTCGCTGCGTGCCGCCCATCCCGGGGATCACGCCGAGGTTGATCTCGGGCTGGCCGAATTTCGCGGAGTCGGCGGCGAGGATGATGTCGCACATCATGGCGAGCTCGCAGCCGCCGCCGAGCGCGTAGCCCGCGACCGCGGCGATCACGGGCGTCCGCACCGCGGCGAAGCGCGCCCAGCCGCCGAAGTGATCGTCCATGACCATGTCCAGGCCGGTCTTGGACTCCATCTCCTTGATGTCGGCGCCGGCGGCGAAAGCGCGCTCGGATCCGGTCACGACGATCGCGCCGATGCGCGGATCGGCGTCGAAGGCCGAGGCCGCGGCGACGATGTCGTGCATCACCTGCGAGTTGAGGGCGTTGAGCGCCTCCGGACGGTTCAGGGTGATCCACCCGACCCGGCCGCGGGCCTCGACCAGGATCGTCTCGTACGTGTAGGTCGTCATGCGGATGCTGCTCCTCGGCTCTCGGCGCGGATCGTGGTGATGATCCCCGAGAAATCCTGCCCGGCACCCGCGCCGTCCGCGAACTCTTTGTAGATCTCGCGCGCGAGCAGGCCCATCCGCGCGTCGACGCCGGTGAGATCGATCGCCTGCTCGGCGAGCCCCAGGTCTTTCGACATGAGGGCGCCCGCGAAACCGGGCTGGTAGTCGCGGTTCGCGGGACTCGTCGGCACCGGTCCCGGGACGGGGCAGTTCGTTGTGAGGGCCCAGCACTGTCCCGATGCGTTCGAGGCGACATCGAACAGGGCCTGATGGCTGAGCCCGAGCCGCTCGCCGAGCACGAACGCCTCGGCCACGGCGATCTGCGACACCGCGAGGATCATGTTGTTGCAGACCTTCGCCGCCTGCCCGAGGCCGGCGCCGCCGCAGTGCACGACGCGGCGGCCCATCGCCTCCAGAAGCGGCCGGGCCGCCTCGAAGTCCTCATCCGAGCCGCCGACCATGAAGGCGAGCGTCGCGTTCTCCGCGCCGACCACCCCGCCTGAGACGGGGGCGTCGAGCGAGCGATGGCCCGCCGCTTCGGCGAGCGCGTGCGCCTCGCGCGCCTCGTCGACAGCGATCGTGGAGCAGTCGATGAACAGCGTCCCCGGTGCCGTCGCGGCGAGCAGTCCGTCGCGGTACGCGTCGATCACGTGCCTCCCGCTCGGGAACATCGTGATGACGACGTCAGCGGATGCCGCGGCATCCGTCCCCGCGTCGGCCACGACCAGGCCGCCGGCGCGCGCGGCGTCGATCGCGGCGGGCACGACGTCGAAGCCGATCACCTCATGGCCGGCCTTCGCCAGGTTGAAGGCCATCGGCAGGCCCATGTGCCCGAGGCCGAGGAACGCGACGCGGGTCATCGCCCGGATCCCAGCAGCTCGCGGCCGATGATGACGCGCATGATCTCGTTCGTGCCCTCGAGGATCTGGTGGACGCGCAGGTCGCGGACGACCTTCTCGATGCCGTACTCGTGCAGGTACCCGTACCCGCCGTGCAGCTGCAGGGCTTCGTTCGCGACGCGGAAGCCCGCATCGGTGGCGAAGCGTTTGGCCATGGCGCACTGCAAGGCGACGTCGGGGGCCTTCTCGTCGATCGCCCGCGCGGCGTCGCGGACGAGTGCGCGTGCGGCGCGGAGGTCGGTGGCCATATCGGCGAGCGTGAAGACGACCGACTGCTTCTCGGCGAGCGGTTCGCCGAACGTGAAGCGCTCCTGCACGTACTGCACGGCACGGTCGAGGGCCCACTGCGCGCCTCCGAGCGAGCACGCCGCGATGTTGATGCGGCCGCCGTTCAGGGCGGACATCGCGATCTTGAAGCCCTGACCCTCGGCACCGAGGATCGAAGTCGCCGGGACGCGCACTTCGTCCAGGATGACCTGACGGGTGGGCTGGGCGTTCCAGCCCATCTTCTTCTCGTTCTGTCCGAAGGACAGCCCCTCGGCGTCGCCGGGCACGAGGAACGCGGTGATGCCACGTGCTCCGGGCTCCCCGGTGCGGGCCATCACGACGTAGACCGCCGCCTCGCCCCCGCCGGAGATGAACTGCTTGACGCCGGTGAGGACGTAGTGATCGGCGTCCTTGATCGCGCTGGTCGTGATGGCCGCGGCATCCGACCCCGCACCGGGCTCGGTGAGGCAGTAGCTGCCGAAGCCGGTCATCGCCGTGAGGCTCGGGAGCCACTCGTGGCGCTGCACGTCGGTGCCGTACGTGTCGATCATCCACGCGACCATGTTGTGGATCGTGATGAACGCCGCGACCGCCGGGTCGGCCTTCGCAAGCTCTTCGACGATCGCGACGGCGTCCGTACGGCTGAGGGCGGAGCCGCCGACGTCCTCGCGGACGTAGATGCCGCCGAGGCCGAGCTCGCCGGCGTGGCGGAGCGCTTCACGCGGGAAGTGTTTGTGCTCATCCCATTCCAGCGCGTGCGGCGCGAGCTCGGACTGTGCGAAGTCACGCACCGCCTCGATGATCGCGGCGCGCTCGTCCGGACTCATCGTGAGCACGTCTGTGACCGATTCGCTCGGTGTGATGACCGCCTGCTGCGACACTCTGCCGCCTCCTTCCGCGCCGCCGTTGGCACGTTGATCACTTTACCTGGACTTCCTAGTATATCCGAGGAAGACCAGGAGTCTCACGGCCGCCCTTCACATGTCGCCCGTCCGTCTCGGGATGGTCGCTCGCCGCCGAGATGGTGGGTCTCCTCCCGAGATGGTGGGTCTCCTCCCGAGATGGTGGGTCTCCTCCCGAGATGGTGGGTCTCCTCCCGAGATGGTGGGTTTCCTCCCGAGATGGTGGGGTTCCCGCCGAGATGGTGCACACCATCTCGCGAGAAGAGGGACCACCTCGGCGGGAGGAGCACCATCTCGGGAGAAGAGGGACCACCTCGGCGGGAGGAGCACCACCTCGACACGAGGGACCCGCGGGGCGAGTCGGCGAAAAGGCGCCTTCTCGAGCGAGAAGGCGCCTTTTCGGTGGGCGGGGGGACCCGTAAGAGGCGGGCGCCGGGCTAGAACACCACGACCGGCACCGCGAACAGCGACTGCGAGTCGCGCCAGCCGTCGGCTCCCGTGAAGGTCGTCCGCAGGAGGTGGATGCCGCGCCCCAGATTCGGCAGCGCGATGTCGACCTTGCCCTTCGCCGAGGCCGTGAGCTCAGCCGTCGCGATGACCGTGCCGCGATCGGTGATCGTGACCGTGCCGACCGGAGCACTGCCGTCGTCGGCGAGCACCCGCCCGGTGACCTTCACCGGGGTCCCGGCCTTCACCAGCGCCTTGTTCGGCACCGTGAAGACCGCCGTGTCGACGTCCTCGACGTCCACGAGGACCGCCACCGAGCGGGCGGGCACGGTGACCGTGCCGGTCTTGGCATCCCACGTCGTCGTCTTCACGACCGGGTCCGATCCATTCGCCAGCGCCGGGGTGAGGGCGAACGAGCGGCCCTCGAGCACGTCGACGGTCTGGGTGACAGCATCCGGCGACGCGTTGAAGACGACCAGCGCGCCCTCGAGCTCCGGGTCCACGTTCTCACCGAGCAGGTCGTCGATCACCATGACGATCACGCCGGGAGCAGCATCCGTCCCCCCGTTCGGGAACGACACCTTCTGCTCGATCAGCTCCGCCGAGCCCAGGCGCAGCAGGTCGACCTCCGAGCGCACCCGCAACAGGTCCAGCGCTTGCGCCTCGGCAGAGGCGATGTCGGATGCCGCCGGCTTGAGCGCCGGGTTCGCCAGGAGCGGCGCCATCAGGGGCCACTTCTCGCCGTTGTCCGCCTCCATCGGCAGGCCGGAGCCGAACGTGGACTCCTGCCCGGTCCAGTCGATCCGGTTGAACCAGTCGCCGGAGTTGTAGCTGTTGCGATCCAGCGACTTCGAGCGCAGCAGCTCGGTCCCGGCGTGCCAGAACGAGATCGACTGCGAGAGGGTCACCGTCGCGAGCGACACGGTGTTCATGCGCACCCGATCGGCAATCGGCGTGTCCGTGGGCAGCTTGAAGACACCGAGGTCGTACAGCGTCTCGTTGTCGTGCGCGTCGACGTAGTTGATGACCTCGTCGGGCTGGTCGGCGTAGCCGGCGGGCGAGCCGTTGTAGTCCACCTCGGCGCCGGTCTTGACCGTCCCGTCCGAGGCTTCGAACGCGAAGTCGCGCAGGTTGCCCGCGAGGCCCAGCTTCACCAGGTCGGTCTGCTCGCCGAGCGTGCGGTCGGCGGGGTCCACGGGCGACCCGTTCGGGTCGGTGCCGAGTCCGGTGCCGAAGCCCTGCTCGAGGGTGGACGAGCCGTCGACCGGGCTGCCGCCGTGCACCCCGTCGCGGAGACGGTCGTTGAACGTGCCGATCCCGGTGCCGCCGAGCTGCCCCTGGGTCGCCTGTTCGAACAGCGCGTTGTTCGCGACCTCGCCGAAGTTCCAGCCCTCGCCGTAGAGGTACACCGCCTTGCCGTCGACGCCGTCCTTCTTCACGGTCAGTTCATCCAGCGCCGCGCGCACCGCGAGCAGGTTCTCCTTCGAGTGGTGACCCATGAGGTCGAAGCGGAAGCCGTCGACCTTGTAGTCGCGGGCCCACATCACCACCGAGTCGACCATGAGCTTCTGCGCGGCGGCGTGCTCGGTGGCCACGTTCTGGCAGCACGTAGAGGTCTCGACACCGCCGGCCGCGTTGAGCCGCTGGTAGTAGCCCGGCACGACCTGGTCGAGCACGGAACGCTCGCCCTGCCCGGACTCGGCGGTGTGGTTGAACACCTCGTCCAGCACGACCTGGAGGCCGGTCTGGTGCAGCGCCCCGACCATGGAACGGAACTCCGCGACGCGTGCGCCGCCGTTCGGATCCACCGCGTACGAGCCCTCGGGCGCGAAGAAGTGGAACGGGTCGTATCCCCAGTTGAACCCGTCCGCGTCGCGGATCGCGTTGATACACGCCTGCTGCTCCGGCGACGCCGGGCCGAAGGAGGCCAGATCGCAACCCGGGACGGCCTGCGCGGCGCGGTCCTCCTCGATCGTGGCGATGTCGAACGAGGGCAGCAGGTGGATCGTGTTGATCCCGGCATCCGCGAGCTGGGCCAGCTGGGTCATGCCCGCACTGTCCTTGTGCGTGAACGCCTTGTAGGTACCCCGCTCCTCGGCCGGCACCGTCTCGTCGGTGAACGAGAAGTCGCGGATGTGAAGCTCGTAGATCGAACGGTCCACCGGCTTGTCGATCGTCGGAGACTTCGCCTTCTCCCACGCCTTCGGCTTGTGGGCCTTGTCGGCGAGGTCGACGGCGACCGACCGTTCGGAGTTCACCGTGAGGGCCACCGAGTACGGGTCGGTCACCGCGTTCGTCTCGATCTTCCCGGTGGTCGGGGCGTACACCACGACCTCCCAGAGATACTCGTCACCCTTGAGGTCGCGCTTTCCGGCGACGGACCACGTTCCGGATGCCGCATCCCACGCCGCCTCGTGACGCACCGGGTCGCCGGCGGCACCGGCATCCCACGTCAGCAGCGTCGCCGTCTGCGCGGTGGGCGCCCACAGCCGGAAGGTCGGCTTGTTGCCTTGGAACGTCACGCCGAGCTTCGCATCGGCGAGCGCGTCGGCGTACAGGTCGTCCAGCACCCCGGGGATCTGCACGCCGGTGAAGGCGGTCAGGCTCCCGTCGGCGTTGCGCTGCGCGACCGCGAGCTGACCCTTCACGAGGGTGGCGGCATCCGCCCCCTCGACGCGCAGCGCGCGGTACGACGACAGCGCCGGGAACTCGTCCTTCTGCGCGTCGGTCAGGCCACCGTCGATCGGGGTGAGCTCGATCGGGTCGCCGCCCGTGACCTCGCCGTCGGCCACGGTCAGGCCCGCGTCGGGCGACGCGTACAGCTGCCAGGTCGCGCCCGCGGCAGTGCTGCCGAGGTCGGCCGGCCACGCGATCGTCTCGGCGTCGATCCAGTGCGCGCGCTGTTCACCCAGGCCCGCGAGCGGCGGATCCACCGTCGTGACGGTGAGGACGTGCGTCGCGAGCGCGTAGCGGAACGTCACGACCTTGCCTGCGCTCGCGGTGAAGGCGATGTTCGGGCCGTTCGAGACTCCGCCGGCACCGTAGTTCTCGTCCCAGCTCAGGCCGTGCGTGACCTTGACCTCGTACGAGCCGGTCGGGAGGTCGTCGGTGGTGAACTGGAAAGTGCCGTCGGCGTTCTTGTCGAACATCATCGCCGTCAGGCACGACGGATCCCAGTCGCCCGCGCAGCCGAGCTCGCTCTGGAAGTTGCCGGCGAGCGTGATGATCGGGCCGTCGGCCGTCGAGCGGATGTTCTTCGTGCGCGGGTCGAAGTAGAAGGTGATCTTGCCCCCGGCATGCGTGAGGGTGATGTCGCTGCCGTTCTGAGCGCCTCCCGCGCCGTAGTTCTCGTCCCACTTCTTCTCGGTCGCGATCTTGTAGGCGTACGTGCCGGCGGCAAGGTCGTCGAGGGTCAGGGTCCAGATGCCGTCGACCTGGGTCATCTGCACCTGATCGCAATCGGGCTGCCAGTCACCCGGGCACCCCGCCTCGGAGTTGAAGCTGCCGGGGACGCTCACGGCGCCGTAGACGGTCGGCTCCTGCGGCTCGGGTTCGTTCGGCACCTCGGGCTCTTCGGGGATGCTCGCGGTGACGGCGTTGCCGACGGACGCGTATGTGGACGCCGCAGAACGGTGGCCGGCGGCATCCGTCGAGACCGCGCGGTACTCGATCAGGGTGCCGGCAGCGAGGCCTCGGACGTCGTGGTAGACGCGGGGGGAGGTGTCCTCGGCCGTGCCGAGCGGCGTCCAGTCGGTGTCACCGACGACCCGCCACGCGAAGCTCGTCTCCGCCCACGTCGAGTCCGCGATGTCCGCGCTGACCGGGGCGAGGCCGCTGAGGCCCGCACCGGCGGTGGGCGCGGTCACCGTGATCGGGCCCGCCTCAGCCGGTGCGCTCACGGTGCGGTCGGCGGTGAACACGACCGCGGACAGGGCCGGGACGGTGACGGATGCCGCGCCGTCGGCGCCCGAGGTGATCGGTGCGCTCGCACCGTACAGCGGGGCGAAGGTCGCGTCGGCGGTCAGCGTCGGGACCTGCACCGTCTTCTCGGAGGCGGAGTTGTTCGTGGCGACGAGATACTCGATCTTCTCGTCGCGGTCGACGCGGCTGAACGCGTAGACGCCGGGGCCGTCATCGGCGTAGCGCTCGATCTGGGCGCCGGTGCGCAGCGCGGTGTGGCCGCTGCGCAGCGCCGACAGGTCGGCGATCTGCGTGTAGAGCGGCGCGGCGGTGTCGAACCGATCGGTCGAGCCGAGCTGCTCGCCGGTGACGAGGGGCTGGTTCGCGTACTCGGCCGTCTGCGTCGCGAACATGCTCTGACGGGCGTCCTTGTCGCCGCCGGTGCCGGCGAAGCCCTGCTCGTCGCCGTAGTAGACGACCGGCTGGCCGCGCGTGAGGTACATCAGCTCATGGGCGAGCTCGTCGCGCTCGAGGGTCCCCGACCCGCCGAGGAAGTACCCGATGCGGCCCATGTCGTGGTTGCCGAGGAAGGTCGGCAACGCCGTCGCGGACGAGTCGGGCGTCGTGTACATGTCGTCACCGGCGAACAGCGACTGCAGGAGCGCAGCCGAGCCGCCCTTCGCGTACGCGGCGGCGTTGGACTGGAACGTGAAGTCCAGGACCGAGTTCATGTCGGTGTCGCGGACGTAGGGCGACAGCTTCGCCGGGTCGGCGTCGTAGACCTCGCCGAACATGAAGAAGTCGGGCTTGCCGGACGCGTGGGCGTAATCGAGCACCTGCTGCGACCACTGCTCCCAGAACTCGAAGTTCACGTGCTTGGCGGTGTCGATGCGGAATCCGTCGATGCCGAGGTCGACCCACGTCTTGTAGACATCGACGAAACCGTCCACGACCGTCGGGTTCTCGGTCATGAGGTCGTCGAGCCCGCTGAAGTCGCCGTAGGTGGTGGACTCACCGGAATACGTCGAGTCGCCGCGATTGTGGTACAGCGTCGGGTCGTTCAGCCACGCCGGCACCTTGAGGTCCTGGTCCTCCGGCGCGACGACCGGGGTGTACGGGAAGCTCGTCTGGGCGTCGAGCGTCGGGAAGGTGTCGCCGCCCGCATACTCGGCCGGGTCGAAGACGTTGCCGGCGGCATCCCGATACGGGCTCGTCGCCTGATCGACGTACGTGTACTGGTTCTCCTCGTAGGAGATCACGTCGGCGGTGTGGTTCGTGATGATGTCGAAGTAGATCTTGATGCCCTTGGCGTGGGCCTCGTCGATCAGGGCTTCGAGTTCGGCGTTCGTGCCGAGGTGCGGGTCGATCTGGGTGAAGTCGGTGATCCAGTAGCCGTGGTATCCGGCGCTCGCGTTCGCGCCCTCGCCCTGCACGGGACGGTTCTTGAAGCTCGGGGTCAGCCAGATCGCCGAGGTACCGAGGCCCTCGATGTAGTCGAGCTTGCTGCGCAGGCCCGCGATGTCGCCGCCCTGGTAGAAGCCCTTGTCGGTGGGGTCGAACCCGGTGGTGAGCCGGTCGCCCTCGAGGCCGCCGAGGTCGTTCGTGGCGTCGCCGTTGGCGAAGCGGTCGGTCATCACGAAGTAGAACTGCTCTTCGCTGCCGGGCTGGCGGGCGGGGGCTGCGACGAGGGCGTCGTCGTCGGCGGAGTAGCCGGCGGCGAGGCTGGTGGCCTCGACGCCGACGCGCTTGATGTTGTCGTCGAACACGAAGCGCAGCGTGGCGGGACCGTTGACCGTGAGCGGGATGTTGTCGCCACCGCCGTCCAGGCCGTACGACTCGTCCCATGTGCCGTTCACGGCGACCTTGTACTCGTAGGAGCCGGCCGGAACCTCGAACTCAGCGGCGGAGACGCCCTCGGTGCCGGTGGGCTGCAGGCTCGTCTGGGTGCAGTCCGGCTGCCAATCGGCCGAACACCCGAGCTCGCTCTGGAGGCTGCCGACGAGCGCGAACGTGCGGTCGGCAGCGGCGGCCGGAGCGGTGACGGCGACCGCTCCGGTGAGGATCAGTGCGGCGGAGGCGAGGACGGCGATCAACCGGCGTGCGCGGACAACAGGGGTCTTCTTCGACACGGGGGGCTCCTGGGGGGATGGAGTGGGCACGGCTGCGTACCCGGCGCGATTCAGCCGAAGGTAACAGGAGATCCACAGGATTGCAAGCGCTTACAGCAGTCCGTGTAAGCGCTTGCAGGACCGGCCGCCCGGACGCCGCGACGGTCGTGCGCGCCGCCGTCGTTTCGGATCTGCCGTGTCCGAGGTCGCCGAGGTGCCGAAAGACTGCTGGTCGTGACCAGTGTCGTCACTACGGGCCGAATTCGACCTCCTTCAGCCCCGCTCAGCAGTCCCCGGGCACGCCGACGCCGTGAGGGTCAGGACTCGGAGGGCTCCAGCGGCAGAACCAGCCCGTAGTTCCACGACACGATGGCGGGCTGCTCGCGGTAGTAGCTCAGGACCGAGACGGAGCCCGCGTCCAGGGTGATCTGCGCGCCGAACCGCGGTGCCATGCGGAGGAACACCGCCGTGAGGATGCGCAGGAAGTGCCCGTGCGCCACGAGCGCGACATCGCCCTCGACCATCGCGGGCAGAACCCGGTTCAGCACACGTGATGCGCGGGCGGCGACCTCTTCCACGGTCTCGCCGGGCGTCGCGCCGCGGATGACGCCGTGCGTGAACGCGCTCCAGTTGTACCCGAGCTCGGCGCGGATGTCGCGCGTCGTGCGCCCCTCGTACCCGCCGTAGTCCCACTCGACCATGAGCGGATCGATCTGGGCGTCGAGACCCGCGAGTTCGGCGGTGCGGCGTGCGCGTTCCAGCGGCGAGGTCAGCACGAGCGAGAAGTCGTAACGGGCCACGAGACGACCGGCGCCGCGGGCGAGGTCTTCCCCCCTGGCGGTGAGCGGGATGTCGGTGAGCCCGGTGTGACGACCCGACTTCGACCACTCCGTCTCGCCGTGGCGGATCAGGACGAGGTTGCCCTGGGGGTTGTCCGGAGCGGGGCGATCGGGCAACGGATCATCGAGGGACATGTCGCAACGGTACCCGCCGCCGCGCCCCGTGCGATGTCGGTGGCCCCTCGTACATTTGTTCTATGAACAGGGCGCTCGATCTCCTCCCCGCAGAGGTCGAGGGCGTGCGCGCCGTGTGGAGCGGGCCGGATGCCGCGTCGCTCAGCGACAGTGACCTCGTGGCCGTGAACGAACGGTACTGCCGCATGCAGCGGATGCTCGACGCGGACCGGGCGCAGCTGGCCGCCGAGATCGCGCGACGGTCCCGTCCCGAGCTCGGACCTGGGAGTCTGGCCAAGACGCAAGGATTCCGAAACCCGACCGCGCTGATCGCGGCGACCGCGGGCACGTCGACCGGGGACGCCGCCCGACTGGTCAAGGTCGGTGAGGCGACCGCGCCGCGGCAGCTCCTCTCGGGTGAGAAGGCCCCCGCCCGCCACCCGCACGTGGCCGCGGCACTGCAGGAGGCGGGCCTGACTGCGCAGGCCGCAGGGGCGATCATCGGCATGCTCGACCGTGTCGCCCTGCGGGCCGGGCACGAGGCGATCGAGGTCGCCGAGAAGACGCTGGCCGAGCAGGCGCCAGGGCTCTCGATGGATCAGCTGCACCGGTTGCTCGTGCACGCCGAGGCATGGCTCGACCCCGACGGGGTTGCTCCGCGGGAGGACGAGAAGCGCGGACTCGAGCAGCTGATCATGCGCGAGGTGGACGGCATGTTCGAGATCACCGGGCGACTCACGCCCGAGCACGGCGCCCCGGTCAAGGTCGCGATCGAAGCACTGGTGTCGGCCGAGATGCGGGCCACGCGGGATGACCCGCGGGACGGGACCGCCGACTCGCATGCCCCACGCCGGTCCGTCGTGCAGATGCACGCCGATGCGCTCGTGCGGCTGTGTGAACACGCGCTCGGATGCTCGCAGACCGACCTCCCGCTCCAGGGCGCCGCCGTCATCGTGCGCATCGACCACGACAACCTCATCAACGGCACCGGATACGCCACGATCGACGGCATCACCGCCCCGGTCTCAGTCGCCACCGCCCGCCGGATGGCCGCCGCCGGCGAGATCATCTCCTGCGTGCTCGACGGCACCGGGCAGATCCTCGACTGGGGCCGCACCCGACGGCTCTTCTCCCGCAACCAACGCCTCGCCCTGCTCGAACGAGACGGCGGATGCGCGATGTGCGGCGTCCCACCCGGACACGTCAAGGTCCATCACATCCGCTGGTGGGCACGGGATGCTGGACCCACCGACCTCGCCAACGGCGTCTGTCTCTGCGAAAGCTGTCACCACCGCATCCACGACAATGGGTGGGAGATTCGGATCGACGGAATCGGCATCAGCGCGAAAGTCTGGTTCATCCCTCCGCCCCACGTCGATCCGGCTCGCACGCCGCGCCTCGGCGGCCGCGCCAAATACGACTACGCCGCCTGATACGACTACGCCGCCTGAGCGAGGCCGCCGGTGGCACCAGCGAGGCGGGAGCGCGCGTGGGCCGCGAGCGCGTGGGCAAGAGCGCGTGAGCGTGAGGGCGCGGGAACCGCCGAGCGAAGCAGCTACAGCCGCTCGATCAGCGTCGCGTTCGCCATCCCGCCGCCCTCGCACATCGTCTGCAGCCCAAACCGTCCGCCGGATTCCTCGAGGCTCGCCATGAGCGTCCCGAGCAGGCGCGTGCCCGACGACCCGAGCGCATGCCCGAGCGCGATGGCTCCACCCCACGCGTTCAGACGATCGGGATCGGCGTGCAGGTCATGCGCCCACGCGAGCGGCACCGAGGCGAACGCCTCGTTCACCTCGTACGCGTCGAGGTCGTCGATCGTGAGGTTGCTGCGCTCGAGCAGACGCCGCGTGGCCGGGATCGGCCCGGTCAGCATCATGAGCGGGTCATCGCCCACCACGGCGAACGACACGAACCGCGCTCGCGGTCGAAGCCCGAGCTCGACGGCCTTCTCCTCGCTCATGATGAGCGCGGCCGACGCTCCGTCGGTCAGCGGCGAGGAGTTGCCGGGCGTGATCCGCCAGTCGACCTCGGTGAAGCGCGCCGCCATCTCCTCCGTCCGGAAGGCCGGTGCGAGACCGGACAGGCCCTCGATCGTCGTCCCCGCGCGCACGGTCTCATCCGCGGTGACGAGCGCGCCGTCCACCTCCACCGGGATCAGCTGAGAGGAGAAGAGACCATCGGATGCCGCATCCGCCGCCCGTCGATGAGATTCCACCGCATAGGCATCCAGCACCTCGCGCGAGAGTCCCCACTTCTGGGCGATCAGCTCGGCCGACACGCCCTGATTCACGAGCCCCTCGGGATAGCGCTCCCGCAGGAGCGGCGAGCGGGTGCCCCCCGCGCGCGACGACCCGAGCGGCACCCGGCTCATCGACTCCACCCCGCCGGCGATCACGATTTCGTAGGCCCCGGCGATCACCCCCTGCGCGGCGAAATGCGCGGCCTGTTGGCTCGAACCGCACTGCCGGTCGATCGTCGTGGCCGGCACCGACTCATCGAACCCGGCGGCAAGGACCGCGTGCCGGGCGACGTTCATACCCTGATCGCCGACCTGGCTCACACAGCCCAGCAGCACGTCGTCGATCTGTGTCGACTCCAGCCCGTTCCGCTCGAGCACCGACCGCAGGACGAGCGCCGCGAGGTCGATCGGGTGCACGCCCGACAGCGCTCCCCCGGGCTTGCCTCTGCCGGACGGCGTTCGGACGACGTCGACGATGACGGCGGTGCGGCTCATGGCGCTGCCTCCTGGCGAGCCGGGTCGGCGGCATCGCCGTGTCCAGCCTACGGAGCCGACATGGATCGCGGGGAGGCGTCGTCGCCGTCGCCGGCGATGAGCAGCCCTCGCTCACGGGCGACGCGCACGGCGTCGCTGCGGCGACTCACCCCGAGCTTGCGGTAGACCGACTTCGCATGCTGTCTGACGGTGTGGAAGCTCAGGTACAGGCGCGCAGCGATCTCAGCCATCGTCAGCAGCGAGGGAAGGAGGGCGAGGACCTCGCGCTCTCGGGCCGTCAAGACGACGGTGGGCGCGTCGGGGCGAGGGCGCAGCGCGGCCTGCAATGCGGCGATCCGCTCCGCAGAGCCGCGCCATCGGGCCGCCTCCGAATCGATGGCGAGGATCCGCAACCGCGCTGACGCCTCCCCGGAGCTGCGACGGAGCAGCTCGATCTCGGCGAGATCCGCGACGACAGCCACCAGTGGATCGACCCCGCCCATCTCGCGCATGGGCGCGAGCGCGGCGAGCGCGACGCGCGCGTCCTCATCGCGCTCGTCATCGGCGGCCGCAAGAGCACTCGCTGCCCACGCGGGCGCGGTCACCGGCTGATCGTCCCAGCCGAGGGCTCGCGCGGGGGCGAGAGCGGTCTCGGCCGCGAGCGCGGCGCTGCGCGCTTCGCCGAGCAGGGCCAAGCCGATCGCTCGGAAGCCGTCTGCGCGCACGGCAACGAACTCCGATGCCTGCGGCACGCCACGGCGGTCCGCGAGCATCCGCACGCCCCGCTCCAGGGACCCCGCCCACAGCTCGGCGTGCCCCGCGAGCGTCTCGGCCACGTCGACGTAGATCGGCCAGGCGGGCGTCGTGGCCGGATCCAGCATCCGCACCGCCTCCACGGCGGCGCGGGCACTCATCAGCATCGCCTCCGGCTGCCCGTCCATCAGAGCGCGCTCGGCGGTCAGGATGTGCACGGCCGCGATCGTCGGCGGCGGGACCGGGGCGACGGCGGCCCGCACGGCCTGCACGGCGACGCGAAGCTCCCTGCGGAACGCCTCCCGCTGGCCGCGACAGAACGCCAGCGCCGACAGCGCCGCCGCGAGGGCGGGATCACTGGGCGCTAGATGCCGCGGAATGCGATCGAGTTCGATCAGCAGCGCTTCCCGATCACGACCCGCGAACAGCAGTGCGACGCTGCGCATGAGGAGTGCGCCGACGAAGAGCCACTCACCCGCATCGGCCGCGCAGCGAATCGCGAGCAGCAGCATGCCTTCGCGTTCGTACCAGACGGCTGCCCGTGCGAGCAGGCCGCGCCGCATCGCCGGGCGCCGCTCCCACTGCGTCAATGCCCCTGACCGCAGACCCGGCTCCACGGCCGTCTGACCGCTCCCGGGGTCGATGACCACGGCGCCGCTCGCCCTCAGGCGATCGAGCTGACCGGCCACCGCCATCACGGCGTCATCCGCGGGATCGTCGTCGTCCTCGGCGAGCACGGCCGCCAACAGCGGTGTGATCACCTCCACGAGCGCGAGCCGGGCAAGCAGGTCCCGGTCGAGATCATCCAGATCGCGCACGACATCGCCCCTTCTGCGGACGGCCCCCCATCCGCGGATTCCCCCATTCTGGGGGAAGTGGCGGGCACCGGGGCCTCGATGGAATGAACCGTTCCCCTACGCCAAGGAGTTCCATGTCGCCGCGCCCGCTGCCCAGCCGTCCTCGCTTCGTCCGACTCATCGCCGTTCCGATCGCGGTCATCGCACTCGCGTTGGCGGGATGCACCGCCGAGGAGGGGACGGACGACTCCGAGTGGACCTTCTCGGACGCTCCGGTCTCCTGGGCCGCGTGCGCGGGAGACGATGCCGTGATCGAGGGGCTCGAGTGCGCGACCTACGAGGTGCCGCTGGATTACGCCGATCCGGGCGGTGAGACGATCTCGCTCGCTCTGCGCCGGATGCCCGCCGTCTCCGGAGAGAGCCAGGGCACGCTGTTCTTCAACCCCGGCGGACCGGGTGGCACGGGATCGGGACAGTTCCCGGCCTGGTACGAGCTCTTCCCTCAGACGGTGCGCGACGCTTTCGACCTCGTCAGCTGGGACCCCCGCGGGGTCGGCGAGTCCACCGCCGTGCAGTGCTATCCCGACGCGGATGCCGAGGGAGAGGTCATCGGCCCGGTGGGCGACTTCCCCCTCACCTTCGACGAGCAGCAGGCCTGGAACGAGGCGTACGCGGAGTTGGGCGAGGCGTGCGCGTCGAACGCCGGTGATCTGGCCGCACACGTCTCCACCGGAGACACGGCGCGGGACCTCGAACAGCTGCGCCGGGCCACCGGCGGCGAACCACTGAACTACTGGGGCGTGTCGTACGGCACGTTCCTCGGCATGACCTACGCGAACATGTTCCCCGATCAGATCCGCTCCTTCGTCCTCGACGGCAACCTGAGCCCCCAGAACTGGACGAACGACGGCGATCCCGATGCCCAGCAGACACTCGGCGTGCGCATCGGATCGCTGGACAACGCCGAGGTGCTCGATCAGTTCTTCGTCCTCTGCGCGACCGCAGGGCCTGATGAGTGCGCGTTCGCCGCGCCTACGGTCCAGCAGACGCGCCAGAAGTGGACGGACCTTCAGAACATCCTGGCGGCAGGTCCGGTGACCTTCTCGTCGGCCGCCGGACCACGCACGATCACCCTCACCGACCTGGTGACGGACGTCGACAACGGCATGGACGTCAGCGCTCCCATCCCGGGGGCGCAAGGGTGGGTGGGAACGGCCACCGCGCTGCAGACCATCTACGAGGCGGCGACGAACCCCGCGCCCGCTCCCGCGCAGCCGGACGGGGACGCCTCGTCGGATGCTGCGCCGGAGCCACCGGCGACGACGTATGTCGGACCCGAGCAGGCGCTCAGCATCGCCTGCGGGGATGCTGCCGCCGTAGCACCCGAGCGCATCCCGACGCTCGCGGTGGAAGTGCAGCAGCAGGCGGGATACAGCGGTCTGGCGACGCTGTATTTCGACGTGCCGTGCAGCTTCTGGCAGGTGAATGCGGCCGATCCCTACACGGGCCCGTGGAAGGTGAAGACCTCTCAGCCCGCCCTGGTCGTCAACACGACCCACGACCCGTCGACGCCCTACAAGAACGCGGTGCAGAACTCCGATCTTCTCGAGGGATCCGTATTGCTGACCGTCAACGGATACGGGCACACGTCGCTGCTGAACCGGAGCACCTGCGCCGACGACCTGATCGCCGCCTACATCCTGGACGGCACGCTTCCCGAGGCCGGCACGTTCTGCGCGCAGGACAAGCAGCCGTTCCAGCAGTGAGCACGGCGAAAGGATCATCATGACCACGGCGACCGAACCCCGCACCGACGCCACCCGCGAGCCCGGCATCCGGGGCCTCGCCCGCCGGCGCCCCCTGACGATGTTCTTCGTCATCGCCTACGCGGTGACATGGCTGCTGTGGAGCCCGCTCATCCTCCTCGGTGTGCCGGCGTTCAATCCCGACACATTCGCCCCGACGATCTGGGTACTCCCGGGGATCGCGATCGGTGTGACCGGAACCGCGTTCCTCATGGTCGGGCTCATCGACGGCAAGCCCGGCATCCGGCGTCTCGCGAGCCGCCTCATCTCGTTCCGGCACGGAATCCAGTGGTACCTGGTGGCGATCCTGCTGCTTCCGGGCACCGCGGTGATCGTGACGCTCATCCTCGGCGCGACAGACGCGGGTGCCGCCTTCGCGCTGACGTCACTCGTGATCTACCCGGCTTCGTACGCCGCGCACTTCATCTTCGGACCGCTCTTCGAGGAGACCGGCTGGCGCGGATTCGCCCTCCCGCGGATGCAGAACAAGTACGGTCCGTTCCGGGGCACGTTCTACCTGTCGCTGCTGTGGGCGACGTGGCACTTCTCGCTGTACATCCCGTCCTGGTTCGGCAGCGGCGACATCGGCCAGGGGATGTTCGGGCTGGGCTTCTTCACCCTCACCGTGATCGGGATGACGTTCATCTTCACCTGGCTCTCCAACAACACGCAGGCGAGCCTCGCGCTCTGCATCCTCCTGCACGGCTCGATCGACGGCTCCGTGACGTACTTCCAGCGCCTGGCGGCGGGCGGAACGATCGCGGCGGACACGTCGGCCATGCTCGTCGGATTCGGCGCCACGATCGGATACTTCGTGATCGCGATCATCGTGCTGCTCGCGACCCGCGGCAGGCTCAGCTATCCGCGCTACCAGCGCGAGGCCGAAGACCTCGATCTGCACCCGGCTCGGCACCACGGCGAGCGCATCCTCGCCGGTTGAGAAGGCGAGGCCGCCGGCTGCTGGGGGGCAGGGTCAGCCGGCGGCCTCCTCCGGGCGGTCCAAGGTGGCTGCGGCATCGAGCGCGGCATCCGGAACGTAGCCGTCGATGTGACGCTCGTCGGGACCGTTGTACGCCGACAGCGGCCGGATGAGGGCGTTCGAGGCGGCCTGCTCCATGATGTGCGCCGTCCACCCGGTCACCCGCGCCGCGACGAACAGCGGTGTGAAGGTGAGCGTGTCGAAGCCCATCAGGTTGTACGCCGGCCCCGACGGGTAATCGAGATTGGGGTAGATGCCCTTCCGCGCAACGAAGTCGGCCTCGAGCGCGTCGTACAGCGCGGCGAGGTCGCGGGCGCTGTCGCCCTGCGCCGAGTAGTGCTCGACCAGGGTGTCCAGCGCGGCCTTCATCGTCGGCACGCGCGAATCGCCGTGCTTGTACACGCGGTGCCCGAAGCCCATGATCTTGCGCTTCTCGGCGAGCGCGGTGTCCAGCCACGGTCCGACGTTCTGCGCCGAGCCGATCTCGTCGAAGATGTGCATCACGGCCTCGTTCGCGCCACCGTGCAGCGGTCCCTTGAGGGCCCCGATCGCCCCGACGACCGCGGAGTACAGGTCGGACATCGTGCTCGTGATGACGCGGGCCGTGAACGTCGAGGCGTTGAACGAGTGCTCCGCGTACAGGATCATCGACACGTTGAACGCCTGCGCGACCACGGGGTCCGGCTCTTCGCCGAACGCCATCCAGAGGAAGTTCTGCGAGTAGTCCAGATCCTCCCGAGGATCCAGGATGCCGAGCCCGTGGCGTCGGCGCTGGTCGTAGGCGACCATCGCGGGGAGCTTGGCGAGCAGGCGCCGCGACTTCGCCAGATCGGACTCGCGCGAGCTGTCGAACGCAGCGGGGTCGGAAGCCCCGACGAGGGAGACGGCCGTGCGCAACACGTCCATCGGGTGGGCGTCCAGCGGCGTGAGGTCGATCGCTTCGCGGACGTTGTCATCCAGCGCCCGGTTCGCCCGCTCCTCGGCGGTGAACGCCGCCAACTGGTCGGCATCCGGCAGCTCGCCGTACCAGAGCAGGTACGCGACGGCCTCGAACGACTGCGTCGCGGCGAGCTCCTGGACCGGGTAGCCGCGGTAGAGCAGGCTGTTCGTCTCGGGATTGACCTTCGACACGGCGGTGTAGTCGACGGTGACCCCGGCGAGGCCCTTCTTGATCTCGATGTCTGTCATCTCTCTCTTCCTCGGGAGGCTCAGCGGGCGATCTGGAAGTTGAACACCGAAGTGTCGAAGTGGTTGTAATCCTCGTAGTCGATCAGGTCGTAGAGGTCGGCGCGATGCTGCATCTCGCCGAGCTTCGAGGTCAGGTGCCCCTCGTCGATCAGCGTATCCAGCGCCCGGCCGGCGGCCCCCATCGCGATGCGCAGGAGCGACACCGGCCAGATCACGATGTTCACGCCGACGCTCTGGAGCTGATCGACGGAGAACAGGTCGCTCTTTCCGAACTCGGTCATGTTCGCGAGGATCGGCACGTCGACCGCGGCGCGCACAGCGGCGAACTCCTCGAGGGAGCGCATCGCTTCGGGGAAGATCGCGTCGGCCCCGGCATCCACGAGCGCCTTCGCGCGGTCGAGCGCCGCCTCGAGACCGTCCACCGCGCGGATGTCGGTGCGCGCCATGATCAGGAAGTTCGGATCGCGACGCGCGTCGACCGCCGCGCGGATGCGCTTGATCGCGGTGTCCTGGTCGACGACGGCCTTTCCGTCGAGGTGACCGCAGCGCTTCGGGTTGATCTGATCCTCGATGTGCATGCCGGCAAGGCCGGCGTCCTCGAGCGTCTGGATCGTCCGCGCGACATTCATCGGCTCGCCGAACCCCGTGTCGGCGTCGATGAGGGCCGGCAGCTCGGTCATCCGCGCGATCTGCTGCCCGCGACCGGCGACCTCGCTGAGGGTCGTCAGACCGATGTCGGGCAGACCGAGGTCGGCGGACAGCACGGCACCGGAGATGTAGACGCCCTCGAATCCCTTGCGCTCGATGAGCTTCGCGCTCAGCGGGTTGAACGCGCCGGGGAAGCGCAGCAGCTCCCCCGACGCCAGCCGCTCACGGAACAGCCGCCGTTTCTCGGCCGCCGGTGTCTGCGCGTACAGCATCAGAACAGCCCCTTCGGGGCGGGCGCGGTCGCGAGCACACCGGGCTTCGCGACGATCGTGAGCCGACCGACCTCTTCGGCGGTGAGATCGGGCAGGCGCTGGGCGAGGTCCAGGAACCGCTCGATCTCCTCGGGCAGGAGCACCGGCTCGGCGAGGATGCGGAACTTGCGGACGTAGTCCTCGCGTGCGAACGGACGCGCCCCGAGCGGGTGGGCATCGGCCACCGCGATCTCGTCGACGAGCTCGGTGCCGTCGGTGAAGCGGATCACGACGCGGCCGCCGAAGGCCTTCTCGTTCGGGTCCTCCGAGTGGTAACGGCGAGTCCACTCGGCGTCCTCCGCCGTCGTGACCTTGTGCCACAGGGCGACGGTGTCCTCGCGGGTCGCGCGCTCGGGAGCGTAGGAGTCGACGTGGTGCCACGTGCCGTCCTGCAGCGCGACGGTGAAGATGAACGGGATCGAGTGGTCCAGCGTCTCGCGTGAGGCGTGCGGGTCGTACTTCTGCGGGTCGTTCGCGCCCGAGCCGATCACGTAGTGCGTGTGGTGGCTCGTGTGCAGCACGATCGACTCGATGTTCTCCGGGGCGAAGGCATCGGGGCGCTCGTTGTGGAGCTTGCGGGCCAGGTCGATCCAGGCCTGCGCCTGGTACTCCGCGGAGTGCTCCTTCGTGTACGAATCGAGGATGCCGCGCTTGGACTCCCCGGTCGCCGGCAGCGGCACCTCGTACGAGGCGTCGGGACCGTCCAGCAGCCAGGCGATCACGCCGTCTTCGCCCTCGTAGATCGGGCTCGGCGAGGTCTCGCCGCGCATCGCGCGGTCGACAGCCTCCACGGCCATCTTCCCGGCGAACGCGGGAGCGTGCGCCTTCCACGTGGAGATCTCGCCCTTGCGGGACTGCCGGGTCGCGGTCGTCGTGTGCAGCGCCTGACCGACGGCCTGGTAGATCGTCTCGACCGGGAGGTCCAGGAGTGTGCCGATCCCGGCGGCGGCCGACGGGCCGAGGTGGGCGACATGGTCGATCTTGTGCTTGTGGAGCGAGATCGCGCGCACGAGGTCGATCTGGATCTCGTAGCCGGTGGCGATTCCGCGCACGAGCGCCCGGCCGTCGGCGCCGACGTGCTGCGCGACCGCGACGATCGGCGGGATGTTGTCGCCGGGGTGCGAGTACTCCGCGGCGAGGAAGGTGTCGTGGTAGTCGAGCTCGCGCACGGCGACGCCGTTCGCCCACGCCGCCCACTCGGGGCTCGTCCGCCGCTCGACGCTGCAGCCGAAGACGGTCGCCCCCTTGCCGCTGATCGACACCGCGTGGTCGAGCGCCTGCTGGCGGGCGGCGCTCACGGGCGCCCGGGTGAGGGATGCCGCGGCCACGGCGGCGTTGTCGATCACCCGGTTGATGATCATGTCGACGACGTCCTGGTCGACCTCGACGGGATCGGCGGCGATCTCGGCGATGCGCCAGGCGAGCTGTCCCTCGCGGGAGAGGTGCTCGTCACTGCGGTGGACGCGGAGGTGGTGCGTGGTGGTCATGCCGTGCCTTTCAGAGCGGACGGTGCGTCGAGCGACGCGAGGATCGTGGTCAGAGCGTTGTGCAGGTGCACGTGGGTCGCGTGGGCGGCGAGGTCGGCATCCCGATCGGCGATCGCGGAGGCGATCAGGCGGTGCTCGGCGACCGAGGCGGCCAGTCGCTCGGGGATGTCGCGGGCCAGGCGCCGCACCCGCACGAGGTGGGTGCGGATGCCGCGCAGAGCCGACGTGAGGTAGTCGTTGTCGATCGCGGCGTCCAGCTGCGCGTCGAAACGGGCGATGAGCGCGTAGTACGCGTCACGCCCGTCGTCGCGGTCGAGGGCGCCGACGCCGGCGAACTCGACGGCGAGCGCGGCGAACACGTCGGCGTCGGCGCGGGTGGCGGCCAGGCGCGCGGCGGTCTCCTCGAGGGCGCGGCGCACCTCGAACAGCGCGCGGATGTCGGCGACGTCGATGTCGCTGACGACGGTCACGCGCGGGGACTGCTGGACGACGAGGCCGTCGGCCGCAAGACGCCCCAGTGCTTCGCGGAGCGGCGTGCGGCTCACCCCGAGTCGGGCGGCCTGCTCGACCTCGGCGAGCACGGTGCCGGGAGCGAGATCGCCGGACTGGATCTGGTCCAGGAGCGCGGCGTACGCCCGATCACTTGCTCGCATGGTCACCCTTCTCCTCTGATTGTATACACAATAACGTGAAGGAGGCCACGAAGTCGCCTGGGTCGGGGTTTCGGTATACACCACGGACCGCCGTCACTGCATTCACAAATTACTGAAACAGGCGTATCGTTCGTCGCATGAGCAGCGTGATCCGCACGACATCCCTCATCAAGCGCTACGGAACCGTCCACGCCCTGGACGGACTGGACCTGCAGGTCGAGGCGGGACAGGTGCACGGCTTCCTCGGACCCAACGGCGCCGGGAAGTCGACCACGATCCGCATCCTGCTCGGACTCGCCCGGGCGACATCCGGCAAGGTGCGCGTGTTCGAAGAGGACCCGTGGCGGGAAACAGTGGGGCTGCACCGGCGGATCGCGTACGTTCCGGGGGATGTGAGCATCTGGCCCAACCTGTCCGGCGGCGAGTCGATCGACGTGCTCGCCCGGCTGCGGGGTGCCGGCAGCCGTGACGCCGCCTACCGTGCGCAGAAGCGACGGCTGATGGAGGAGTTCCAGTTCGATCCCCGCACGAAGGGACGGGCGTACTCGAAGGGCAACCGGCAGAAGGTCGCTTTGATCGCAGCCCTGGCGGTGCCCGCCGAGCTGTACATCTTCGACGAGCCCACGAGCGGTCTGGATCCCCTGATGGAGGTGGTGTTCCGCCGCGAGATGGCCCGGGTGAAGGATGCCGGGGCCACGGTGCTGCTGTCGAGCCACATCCTGTCGGAGGTCGAGCTGCTGTGCGATCGCGTCAGCATCATCCGCGCCGGCCGAGTGGTCGAATCCGGCACACTCGCAGACCTGCGCCACCTCACCCGCACGGAGATCTCGTTCGAGGCGGCGGAGATCGCCGCGGCCGACGGCATCCCCGGCGCGCATGACGCGCGGATCTCCGAGGGCCGTGCGCACGTCACGATCGACAGCGATCGCGTCGCGGCGGCACTGCCGGAGCTCGCCCGGCGCAACGTCAGCGGGCTGCGCATCGAGCCGCCGTCCCTCGAGGAGCTGTTCCTCCGTCACTACGGCGACCGGCCGCAACCGGAGGATGCGCAGAGCGGGTCCGGCCGATGAACGCGTTCGCGACCCTGCTGCGGGAGCGGATCCGTCGAGACCGCTGGCAGCTGCTGATGTGGATCGTCGGGACGGCGCTGCTCGCGTACCTCACGTACGTCGGAGTCACCCAGTCGTACGGCACGCAGCAGGACCGCGAGGCGCTGTTGGCCACCGCGATCGCCAACCCGGTCATCATGCTGTTCCGCGGACTGCCGTCCGGCGCCGACGAAGGCGCATTCATGCTGTTCCTGATCTTACCGTTCCTCGCGATCGACGCCGCTTTCATGAGCTCGTTCCTGGCGGTCCGGCACACCCGCATGGACGAGGAGCTCGGCAGGACCGAGCTGGTCGCCGCGACACCCGCCGGGCGGACGGTGCCGGTTCTGGCCACGGTCGCGCACGGACTGCTCGCCAACCTCGGACTGGCGCTTCTCACCTCGCTCGCTCTGCTCAGCACGGGGCTCGCCGCCGGCGGATCGTTCGTCGCAGGTTTCGGAGCCGGTGCGGTGGGAGTGACCTTCCTCGGCATCGGGCTCATCGCCGGGCAGCTCATGCGCACGTCGCGGGGCGCCAATGCGCTCGCGGTGTGGATCCTGCTGCTGACCTTCCTGCTCGCGGGCCTCGGCAACGCGCTGGGGACGCCGACCGCGGACCTCCAGCGCATCGAGAGCTCATGGCTGACGTGGCTCTCGCCGTTCGGCTGGGGTGAGCAGTCGCGCCCTTTCGCCGACGACGCGCTGTGGCCGCTCGTGCTGTGCGTCGTGTTCGGGCTCGCACTCGCCGCAGCATCCGTCGCGATCCAGAGCACCCGCGACTTCGGCGCAAGCCTCGTCCCCGAGCGGCGCGGCCGCCCCGACGCCTCGGCCTCCCTGGCCGGACCGACGGGTCTGGTGTGGCGGCTCACGCGCGGGTCGATCCTGGGCTGGGCCGCCGGCGGACTGTTGACCGGGCTGCTCGCGACGAGTCTCGCAGGCGTCCTCGCCGACGTGGTGACCGAGCTGCCGTCGGTGCAGGCGATCCTCGAGGTCATCAGCGCGAACGGCAGCATCGCCCAGGGCGCGGTCATCATCTTCTTCGAGATGCTCGGGATCCTCGCCGCCTGCGCCGCCGTGCAGACGGTCTGCCGCGCGCGCTCGGAGGAGGCCCACGGCACGGCCGAGGCAGTGCTCGCGACACCGGTCGACAGGGTGCGCTGGCTCTCCGGCTACGTCGTCGTCGGGTTCGCGGCGATCGTGATCGTCGTCGCCTCCGCCGTCGTCGGCGCGGCCCTCGGCATCGCGGGCCGCGACGGCGACTGGTCGCTGATGGGCGATGTCGCGGTCGTCGGATCGGGACAGGTCGTCGCGGCGAGCGTGTTCCTGGTGCTGACAGCGCTCGTCTTCGTGCTGGCTCCCCGCGTGACGATCCCCCTCGGCTGGACGCTCGTGATGCTCGCGATGGTGCTCGGGCTCTTCGGTCCGCTCTTCGGCTTCCCCGACTGGCTGGTCCATGCGGCGCCGATCGCCGCCGCACCCACGGTGAACGGCGACGGCGTGGATCTGCAGGGACTGTGGGGGCTCCTCGTGGCGATCGCGGTGATCGGCGGCGCGACGGCCGCGCTCATGCGCCGACGCGAGCTGGCTCCGGCAGGATGAGGACTGTGGAACACCGCGGAACGGAGGCCGCCGAACAGGCCGCGGCGATGATGACGGCGGCCGGGATGCCGCGCATGCCCGCCCGTGTGATGATGGCGCTCGTCGGCTCGCCCGACGCAGGCTACACGGCGGCGGAGCTCGCCGATCGGCTCGGAGTGTCGGCGGCTGCTGTCTCGGGCGCCGTGCGCTATCTGCAGGCGATCCACATCATCCATCGGCTCCCCCACCACGGCGACCGACGGGACCGCTACGACATCGCCGACGACGGCTGGCGCGTGGTCCTCACCGCCAATCTGCCGCTGTACGAGCGCCTCGCCGACTTCGTGGACCGCGTCGCGGATGACAACGCCGACGCTCCCCAGTCGGTCGCGCGCGCCCGCGACATGTCGGGATTCTTCCGCTTCCTCGGCGAGCGGATGCCGCGCCTCTTGGACGAATGGGACGCCGAGCGCGACCGCGGTTAGCCTGAATGCGTGCCCGAACACCAGCCCGGCGCCCTGACCGCCCTCGAGCGTGCAGAGCTCGAGGCGCTGCGCGCACGCGCGTACGGACCGGACGCCGACATCTTCGACGATGCGGAGGCCGTGAGCCGGCTCGACGAGCTCGAAGAGCGGGCACGTGCCGAGCGCGGCGCGCGACTTCCCGCGCCCGAGATCACGCCCGCCCTCACCGAGAGCGGCGCGCCCGATGACGAACAGGAGGCTGCGGAGCCGGCGGCCGAGCGGCGCATGCCGACCCCGATCGCGCCTCTCCGGGCCTCGCGCCGCCACGTCGCCGCCATCGCGGCGACGGCGGTCGTCGCGCTGCTCCTCGGCGGCACGGCCTGGAGCATCTCCCGGTCGGGCGATCCGCAGCGCCCGTCGGCGCAGGCACGGGCAGCGGCGATCGCCGCGGAGCAGCGCGCGGCGGGCTATGACGCGCAGTACGCGGCCTACTTCGCGGGTCTGCGCGAAGACATCCTGGCTCTGCCGGGTGCGGAGGCGGTCGCCGACCAGCTGATCTGGGAGCAGCTCACTCCCTACGGCATCCTGTACGGCCGGACGGTCGGGGCGGGGCCGACGACGGACCAGCGGTTCTGCATGATCATCGCGGATCTCCCCTCCGCCCAGATCGTCTGCATCCCGATCGAGAAGGCGTCCGCGGTGCAGGCGACGGTCTCACTGCCCGCCTGGTATTCCGAGGCCGACGGCGATCTGTTCACGGGCCTCGGCGAGCAGATCGACTACACGCTGCTGCCGGGCGGCGTCGTGGTCGCGGTGCCCGCCGGTGCGTCGCTTCCGGCCGACGACATCCCGGTCGTGGAGAACCCCGGTCCGACGCCGACCGCGACACCGCCCCCGGGCTACAACTGACCCGCACGCCGGTAGGTCGCGAGGATCACGCCTCCGGGCAGCGGCTCGACACCGACCGCCTCGAGGTCCAGTGCGCGAGGGATGCCTGCGCCGCCGAAGAGCGGGACACCGCGCCCGAGGGCGAGCGGGTTGATCTTCAGCTGCATCTCGTCGATCTGGTCCGCCAGCTGCCCGGCGAGGTCGCCTCCGCCGCACAGCCAGATGTCGGCGCCCGGCTCCGCCTTCAGTTCCGCCACGCGGGCGGCGACGTCTCCGGAAATCGTCTCGATGTGCGCCGAGGCGGGCACTTCGCGGTGGGTCACGACGATCTGCCGCAGATGCGGATAGGCGCCGTCGATGAGGCCCGCCTGCACGGCGGGCTCGTGCGTCCGCCTGCCCATGAGCACCGTGTCGAAGCGCCGCGGAGGTGCGGTGCCCCCGAGGGCTGCTCGCACATGCGCCGGGCACGTCTCGGGATACCTCGCGAACAGGTCCGCAAGGGTGGCGGGGTCGACCGGGAACTGCGAGAAGTCACCGTCCGCGTCGGCGATGAATCCGTCGATCGTGGTGGCGATGTAGTACACCAGCGCGCGCACGCCGTCCTCCTTCGTGTCGTCAGCGGATGCCGGGCTCAGTGCTGCGCATCCGCCAGGTGCCGCTCGAGCGCATCGATCGCGGGCCGCTGACCCTTCACGAGCCGCTCGCGGGCGGCATCCATCCTCACCCACTCCACCTGGTCGACCTCTGGGAAGGACTGGACCCGGCCGGAGCGGGGCGGCCACTGCATCTCGAACTCACCGAAGGCGAGGCCGTCCAGCGCGAGGGCCGAGCCGTCCGCGACGAACACCGTCACGCGTTTGCCGGACGAGTACGCGAACGTCCCGAGCTCGGCGTAGTCGGCATCGGGGGCCGCGACGCCGAGCTCTTCGCGGAACTCGCGAAGCGCCGCGTCCAGCGCGCCCTCCTCGTCGGGGTCGTATTCGCCCTTCGGGATCGACCACGCCCCGGCGTCCTTGCGCGCCCAAAAGGGTCCGCCCATATGCGCGATCAGCACCTCCGGCGGGGCGCCCTCCTCGAGCCGGTAGAGGAGGATGCCCGCGCTGGAGGTCGGCATGTCAGGACGCGGAGGTCAGGGACGCGTCTTCGGCGAGACGGAGTACGTCTCCTCCGCATCGGTGACGGCGACCCCGCCGACGGCCGCATCGATCGCGGCCAGGGTGTCGGCATCCAGCGTCACACCCGACGCCGCCACGTTCGACGCGATCTGCTCCGGACGCGACGCCCCCACCAGGGCCGCGGCGACGTTCGGGTTCTGCAGCACCCAGGCGATCGCGAGCTGCGGCATCGACAGGCCCGCCTGCTCGGCGATGGGCTTGAGCTTCTGCACGGCGGTCAGCACGTCGTCGTCCATGAAGCGCTTGATGAAGTTCGCGCCGCTCTTCTCGTCGGTCGCGCGCGAGCCCTCGGGCGCCGGCTGCCCCGGCAGGTACTTGCCGCTCAGCACGCCCTGCGCCATCGGCGACCACACGATCTGCGAGATCCCGAGCTCTTCGGAGGCCGGAACGACCTTGTCTTCGATGACCCGCCACAGCATCGAGTACTGGGGCTGGTTCGAGATGAGCTGGAAGTTGAGCTCCTTGGCGAGCGCGTGACCCTCGCGCAGCTGCTCTGCGGTCCACTCCGAGACGCCGATGTACAGCGCCTTGCCCTGGCGGACGATGTCGGCGAACGCCGTGAACGTCTCCTCGATCGGGGTCTCGTAGTCGTAGCGGTGCGCCTGGTAGAGCTCGACGTAGTCGGTGCCGAGGCGCTTCAGCGAGCCGTTGATCGACTCCATGATGTGCTTGCGGCTGAGGCCGCTGTCGTTCGCCCCGCCGGGACCCGTCGGCCAGTAGACCTTCGTGAAGATCTCGAGCGACTCGCGACGCTGCCCCTGGATCGCCTTGCCGAGGACGGATTCCGCGGCGGTGTTCGCGTACGCGTCGGCCGTGTCGAACGTGGTGATGCCGGCATCCAGGGCCGCGTGCACCGTGGCGATCGCGTCGGTGTCGTCGACCTGCGAGCCGTGCGTCACCCAGTTGCCGTACGTGATCTCCGAGACCTTGAGTCCGCTGTTTCCGAGATATCGATAATTGACCATCCGATAACGCTACTCGCGCGGGAAGTGTCCCGGGCGGCGGTTGACAGCGGTGGACTCAGGAGCGCCGGCGCAGCGCTCCGCGCAGACTCCGCAGCAGCAGGAGCAGGCCGCCGAGGCCGACGATGCTGCCGAGGAAGGAGAAGGCGGGCACGTCGCCGGTCAGCAGCGGGCCACCGTCGTCGACGCCGAGCATGATGCCGGCGATCACGAGGGTGATGCCGATGACGGTGGTCGTGAGGCGGCCGATGATGCCGTCGATGTACGAGCGGTCATCGGGGCTCTCCAGCGCGCGCAGCCGCACCGAGAGCGTCCCCTCATCCAGCGAGCGTGTCAGGCTCTCGATACGACGCGGCATCCGTCGCATCTGCTCGGCGATGAGCGTCGACCAGGTCTGCGCGCTGAGCAGGGCCGTGCGCGGCGAGACGAGCGAGCGCGCCACCCGCGGCGCGACCTCGAGGGCGCGGCCGACCATGTCGTAGTCCGGCACCAGCCGGCGCAGCGTCCCCTCGAGCGACGCGAGCGTGCGGAACACGAGCAGAAGCGACGGCGGCAGCGCCATGCGATTGCGCCGGAGAGCGTCCAGGAACGAACGGAAGATGTTCTCGTCGGCACGCGCGTTGTGCACGCGGGTCAGGATCACGCCGATATCCCGCTGCAGCGTCGTCGTGTCGAACTCGCCGCCGGGCGGCTCGCACATGAGCAGCGCGACGTCGGTGACGGCCACGTCATCCTCGTTGGCCATCCCGATCAGCATCGGGATCAGGAGCCGCCGCATGCTGCGTTCGAGCACCCCGACGGCCCCGAAGTCGATGAGTGTGACAGCCCCGTCCTCCCCCAGGATCACGTTGCCGGCATGCAGGTCGGCGTGGAAGACGCCGCGCACCGCGATCTGCTCGAACACCGCGTCGAGCAGATCGTCGGCGATCCGTCGAGCCTCTTCCTCCGGAACCGCACCCGGTGCGAGCCGACCGAACGGCGTGCCGATCACGCGCTCCTGCACGATCATCTGCGCGGTGGAGTACTGCGGGTACACGCGCGGAACATGCAGGCGCGTCGCTTCCGATCTCGGGATCGCGGAGCGGAGCATCTCGGTGTTGGCGACCTCGATCCTGTAGTCGAGCTCTTCGCGCAGCGCGCGCGAGAACTCGGCCACCAGTGCCCGCGCGCCGTATGCACGGGCCCAGTCCGTGCGACGCTCAGCCTGCGCGGCGAGGCGCTCGAGGATGTCGAGGTCGGTGGTCACCTGCGCACGGGCCCGCGGCCGCTGGATCTTCACCACGACGTCCTCGCCGGACCGCAGTCGGGCCGCGTGGACCTGGGCGACGGATGCGGCGGCCAGAGGCACCGGGTCGATCTCGGCGAAGACCTCCTCGATGGGGCATCCCAGCTGCGCGCGGATCGCGGCCTCGGCTTCGGCCCAGGGGATCGGCGTCGAATCCATCTGCAGCGTCGAGAACGCCGCAATGAGCGCCGGCGGCAGCACGTCCTCGCGGGAGGACAGCACCTGACCGAGCTTGACGAACGTGACCCCGGCCTCGTTCATCGCCGAGACGAGCGCCGCGGGCAGCTCCTCGTCCTGCTCGCCGCGTCGCCTGCTCTCGTAGAACGTCAGTCCATGCCGCGAGCCGATCGCGAGGATCTGCGCGTAGCGCCGTGCGCGGTCCCGGCGGCGGATCGCGTCGCGCACCACCGAGATCGGGTTGCGCCAGCGACGGGAGGGCCAGAGGAACTCGAGCGTCAGCACTGCGATCACGACGGCGGCCAGCATCCAGCCGACGGTGAGCGCGACGAACGCGATCGCGATCGCACCGTCGGCGACCAGGCGACCGTCCTCGTAGACCTGCGCCTGCGTCAACGACCACACCGCGACAGGTGATGCGATGACGAACACCACGATCGCCGTCACCCAGGCGCGCAGCCACCCGACCTCGACATCCAGAAGACGCCGTACGATCCACGCGGCGACCAGCGAGAAGGCCAGTGCGACGAGCGCGAAGACGAGCCAGGCGGGCATGAGCCGATTCTGTCAGGCTCGCCGGCGCGCGGTCAGTCCTCGTTCGGGGTGGCCGCGGCGGCCGCTTCGTCCTCGGTCGTCGCCACGAGCTGGCCGCACGCACCGTCGATCTCCTTGCCGCGGGTGTCGCGGAGGGTCGTCGGGATGCCGGCATCGTTGAGCCGGCGGACGAACTCGTTCTGCACCGAGACCTCGGACGCCGTCCACACCGACCCGGGAGTCGGGTTGAGCGGGATCGGGTTCACGTGCACCCAGCCGCGACCGCGCGCGTTGAGCTTGTCCGCGAGGAGGTCGGCCCGCCACGCGTGATCGTTCATGTCTTTGATGAGGGCGTACTCGATCGAGACCCGGCGCCCGGTCTTGTCGAAGTACGCCCGTGCGGCATCCAGCGCCTCGTCGACCTTCCAGCGGGAGTTCACCGGGATCAGCTCGTCGCGGAGCGTGTCGTCGGGGGCGTGCAGCGACAGCGCGAACGTCACCGGGATGTCCTCGTTCGCGAGCTTCGTGATCGCCGGGACCAGCCCCACCGTCGAGACGGTGATCCCGCGCGCGCTCATCCCGAGACCGTGCTCCTTGTCTGTCATGACACGCACGGCCTGCATGACGCGGGCGTAGTTCGCAAGCGGCTCCCCCATGCCCATGAAGACGATGTTGCTGACGCGCTCGGCGCTGTGGTCATCGCGCTTCTTGCCACCGAGCCCGCCGTCGGCGATCAGGCGGTTGGCGCGGACGATCTGCTCGATGATCTCGGCCGCCGACATGTTGCGGGTGAGCCCCGCCTGCCCGGTCGCGCAGAACGGGCAGTTCATGCCGCATCCGGCCTGACTGGAGACGCACAGCGTGATCCGGCCCGGGTAGCGCATCAGGACCGACTCGACGAGCGCGCCGTCGTGCAGCTTCCACAGGAACTTGATCGTGTCGCCGCGATCGGTCTCGAGCCTGCGCACTTCGGTGAGAAGCGGCGGCAGCATGCCGTGGACGAACTCCTCGCGGCCGGATGCCGGCAGGTCGGTCATCGCGGCGGGGTCGTGCGTCCAGTGCTGGAAGTAGTGCTTCTCGAGCTGCTTCGCGCGGAATCCGGGCAGGCCCAGGTCCTTGACCTTCGCGACCCGCTCCTCCGGGGTGAGATCGGCCAGGTGCACGGGGGGCTTGCCCCGCTTCGGGCTCGCGAACTGCAGGAGGGGCCTGCCCTCGGCATCCTTCTTCTGCTGCCAGCCCTCGGTGCGAGGCCGCACCTGTCGCACGGGCGTCGCTTCGGGCCTGGTCGTCATGCTCTCAGGGTAGGCGATGAGCCTGGGCGGGCGCCGGACTAGGGTGACCGTGTGGTCCCGGTCGACAATCTCCTCGCGTTCGTCCTCGCGTCGCTCGTGCTGATCGTGATCCCGGGGCCGAGCGTGCTCTTCACGATCGGTCGCGCACTCGCCCTCGGCCGCATCGGGGGCCTTCTGAGCGTGCTCGGGAACGCGCTCGGGCTCCTGCCGATCATCGGCCTGGTCGCACTCGGGGTCGGCGGGATCGTGGCGCGCTCGGTCGTGCTGTTCACGATCGTGAAGGTGGCCGGCGCGCTGTACCTGATGTTCCTCGGCATCCAGGCGATCCGCCATCGCGGACGCGCGGCCGAGGCGGCGCTGTCGGGCGCGCTCCCCCGCTCGCACTGGCGTCAGCTCGGCGAAGGGTTCGTCGTCGGCATCACGAACCCGAAGACGATCGCGTTCTTCGTCGCGGTGCTGCCGCAGTTCGTCGACCTGGATTCGGGCTCGGTACCGCTGCAGATGGTCGAGCTCGGGCTCGTCTTCTTCGTGATCGCTCTCATCTCGGACGGCGTCTGGGCGCTCGCGGCCGCGGGCGCCCGCGCCTGGTTCGGCAAGTCGCCACGACGCATCTCGGTGCTCTCGGCGACCGGCGGCGGGCTCATGATCGGGCTCGGCGGGATCCTGCTGCTCTCCGGCAGCAAACACTGAGCTCCAGGGTCGGTGCTCCTTCGCCGAGAACAGACGCGGCGGCGGTCAGCATCCCGTCGAGAACAGGCGCGGCGGCGGTCAGCATCCCGCCGAGAACAGGCGTTTCGGCGGACACAGGAGGATCTGAGCGTCGAACCACCTGCCTGCGCCGAAACTCCTGTTCTGGGCGCTGCGGCGGGGCTGAAGGCGCGTCCAGGTGACGCGGCGCGACGGGTCAGGTGCGGACGATCGCCGCGCGCTCGCGCCAGGTCGCGGCGGTCACCCGATCCAGCGCGACCTGCTTCTTCATCGCGTCGGCCCGCTCGTACAGCGACGGATCGCCGTAGCTGGTCAGCACCTTGACCAGCACCGGGAGCAGCTCGATCATGAAGAACAGCAACGCGATGAGCCAGTGCGCCATGGCGAGGGCGGGCTCGCGGGCGGCGAGCCGCTCCATCGCGCTCATCTGCGAGAGCAGGCCCATCGCCTCGGCGTTGCCGCCGGCGACCTGCGCGGCTCGGGCGTCGTACGCCGCCAGAGCAGCGTCGTACTGCGCGCGGGCGGCCGGCAGCTGGTCTTCGGCGAGCTGCTTGTTCTGCTCGGCGGACGAGGCTGCGGCATCCGTCCCCGCGGCGTTCGCGGCGGTGAGCGCCGCGGTCGCGTCTTGGAGCTGCACGGCGAGGGCGTCGTATCCGGACTGGGCCTGGGCGAGCTGCGCCTGCGCGGCATCCGAGCTCGCGCCGTCGCCGACGACGCCGGTGCAGCCGGGTACCGTGCCGACGCCTTCGCCGGTGAGCTCGCACTGGTACAGAGCGCGCGCCTGATCGATCACGGCCTGCTGGTCGGCGAGCTGTTGCGTGAGCTGGTCCACCGTCTGCTGCGCGGCCACCGTCTCGGCCGACGTCGAGGACGTCCCCTCGACGATGCCGGTCGCGGCCTGGTTCTCCAGTGTCGCGACCCGCGCCGATGCCTCGTCGAGCGCCTGCTTCTCGGGGCCGTTCGTGACGGCATCCTGATCCGCCTGCGCCTGGACGACGTTCGTCGAGTTGACCTCGCGCGCGATGTCGTTCTGGAACGCCTGGAGCACGAGCGGCTCCGCGACGACGATGCCGATCAGCGCGGCGAGGAAGATGCGCGGGATCGCGAGCACGATGAGCTTCCAGATGTTGCGCGTCGAGCGCATCGTCGAGGTGAGGAACCGGTCGAGGTTGAAGATGATGAGCGCCCACACGAGCGCGAGCGGCACCGCGATCCAGATCGAGATGCGGACACCGGTGATCAGGGCGAACATCATCGACAGCGCCGAGACGAGCGCGGTGCCGGCGAGCACGAAGAACATCTGCACGAAGCGGGAGATCTCCTCCGGCACCGCCTCGAGCACATCCGCGTCGGCGCCGCCGTGCACGGCGAGCTGCGTCGCGAGAGGCAGGCGACGACGGATGCGGCGGCCCGAGCGCGCGGACCGGGTCGGGGCGACCGCCGGCTCGGCTGCCGGTTCAGGCTCGGGTTCGGACTCGGCCGCCGGTTCGACAGCGGCGGCGGGCGCGGGCTCAGCGGCCGGCTCGGACTCCGGACCGTGCTCGGGAGCGGCGGCGGGCGCGGGCTCAGCGGCCGGCTCGGACTCCGGGCCGTGCTCGGGATCGGCATCCGGTTGCGCCTCGACCGACTCGTCGGCGCGCTCGGTGAGCACGTCGCTGAGGTACTGGGGCTCGTCCTGGTCCGCGACGTCGAACTCGATACGGCCGTCGGAGCCCATGCGGCCGGGCCGGTGAACGGAGAAAGACATCCCTCCAGTCAAGCCGACACGCCTGGACAACTGCCCAGCGCCGCCTCAGCGCCTCCCCCGCACCCGTGAGACGACATCTGCACGTCGAGACTGTGGGGAAACCCCATGGTCTCGTCGCGCAGATGTCGTTTCAGCGAAAAGCGAGAAGAGCGCCGCCGGCGTCAGAGGAAGATGTCGGGGAACAGACGGTCGTCGGGGGTGCCGGGGACGGCGGCGTAGCGCGAGAAGTCGGTCACTCCGGCATCCGTCAGCACGTCTTCGACGATGAGGGTCTGACCCGTGTACGAGCGGGCGGGGCGGGTGAGCACCTCGTAGGCGGCGTCGGCGTAGATCTCGGGGGTCCGGCTCGCGGCCATCACCCGGTCGCCACCGAGCAGGTTCTGCACCGCTGCGGTCGCGATCGTCGTGCGCGGCCACAGTGTGTTCGCGGCGATCCCGTCCTTCGCGAACTCCGCGGCGAACCCGAGCGTCACCATCGTCATGCCGTACTTGGCGAGGGTGTAGCCGGTGTGCGCGCCGAGCCACTTCGGGTCGAGGTTCAGCGGCGGCGAGAGCGACAGGATGTGCGGGTTCTCGGCATCCTTCAGGATCGGCACCGCCGCCTGCGACAGCATGAACGTGCCGCGGACGTTGACGTCCTGCATGAGGTCGTACTTCTTCGCGGCCAGCTGCAGCGAGGGCGACAGGTCGATCACCGAGGCGTTGTTCACGACGATGTCGATGCCGCCGAACTCGCCCTGGGTCTTCATGACCGCCGCGGTGATGTCGTCGTCGCTGCGGACGTCGCCCACGATCGGGAGGGCATTGCCGCCCGCCGCGCGGATCTGCTCGGCCGCGGAGTGCACGGTGCCATCGAGCTTCGGGTGGGGCGAGTCGGTCTTGGCGAGCAGCGCGATGTTGGCGCCGTCGGCCGCGGCACGCAGCGCGATCGCGAGGCCGATGCCGCGGCTGCCACCGGACATCAGGATGGTCTTGCCGGCCAGGGTGCTCATGCGTTCTCCTTCGGTGCGGACTGCTTGCGGGATGCCGCGGCGAAGGCGGCGATGCGCAGCTTCGACTCCTCGGTGTCGAAGCGGGCGCCGATGCTCGCGGCCTCGTCGGCCAGGTTCTCCTCGAAGCTGCGGTGCGCGCCGACGCGCACCAGGCGCTTGGCCTGGCCGAACGCCGCCGTTGCGTTGTCGAGCCAGAAGCGCGCGACCGCTTCGGCGCGCGCGGCGAGCTCGCCCGGTGCGACGACCTCGGCGACCAAGCCCCAGTCGAGCGCGGTCTCGGCGTCGATCGTCCGGTCCTGCAGGAGGAGGGCGAGGGCACGGCGCTGACCGATCGCGGCCGGGAGCAGTGTCGAGACGCCGAGGTCGGGGGTCAGCCCGATGTTCGCGTACTTGCTCACGAACTTCGCCGACTCCGACGCGACGATGTAGTCGGCGCTCAGCATGAGCCCGAGCCCACCGCCCGCGACCGCGCCCTGCACGGCCGCGACGATCGGCTTGTCCGAGAGCACCCAGTCACGGATCCCCTCGTGGATCACGTGCGCCATCGCGGTGACGTCCTCGCCGCCCGCGGGTGCGCCGGCCATCGCGACGACATCGCCGCCCGCGCAGAATGCCGGGCCGGCGGCATCCAGGATCACGGCGCCCACCGATGCGTCGCCGGTCACCTCGTGCGCGATGTCGCGCCAGAGGGTGCCCATCTCGAAATCCATCGCGTTGAGGGATGCCGGACGGTTGAAGGTCACGCGGGCCAGCGGGCCCTCGCGCGTGACGAGGATCGAGTCGCTCATGAAGTCTCCTGGGTGGGGGTCAGCGCGGCGCCATGCGGATCGCACCGTCGAGTCGGATGGTCTCGCCGTTCAGGTAGCCGTTGCGCACGGCTTCCATCACGAGCGACGCGTATTCGTCGGGACGGCCGAGCCGCGCCGGGTAGGGCACCTGCTCGCCGAGGGAGTCCTGCGCCGCCTGCGGGAGCCCGGCGAGCATCGGGGTCTCCATGATCCCGGGGGCGATCGTGAGGACGCGGATGCCGTACCGGGCGAGCTCGCGCGCGATCGGCAGCGTCATCGCGTGCACGCCGCCCTTGCTCGCCGAGTACGCCGGCTGGCCGATCTGCCCGTCGAACGCCGCGACGCTCGCCGTGTTGACGACGAGTCCGCGGTCGCCGCTGTCGGCATCGGGGTCGGTGCGGGCCATGACGGCGGAGGCCTGCGAGGTCACGTTGTACGTGCCGATCAGGTTGACGCGCACGATGCGCTCGAACCCGTCGAGAGGCGAGGGGTTGCCGTCGCGGTCGAGCACCTTGGCGGGCGGGGCGATCCCGGCGCAGTTCACGACGACCCGCAGGGGGCCGGATGCCGCCGCCTGGCGCACCGCGTCGGCGACCTGTTCGGGGCTCGTGACGTCGGCGGGCGCGAACGTGCCGCCCAGTTCGGCCGCGACATCGGCTCCGGATGAGGAGGGCAGGTCGATGATCGTGACGTGGGCGCCCGCGGCGGCGAGCCGGCGGGCGGTCGCGAGTCCCAGGCCGCTGGCGCCGCCGGTGACGAGCGCGGAAGCTCCGCTGATGTCCATGTGCTCTCCTTCGAACGTGCGACTGCATCCCAGCTTAGATGGGACTCAGTTCCACCGTGAACCCGGCCGCGCCCGGCGCCGGTGTCGCGGCATCCGTCGCCCAGGGTACGCCCGCTCCCCCGGCCGCTTCACCGCGAGACTGCGCGGGCGGAGCCCGGGCCGGAGAGGATAGGGGCGTGAGCATGCCATCGGAGCCGATCACCGTCGATCCGATCGTGCGGCGGCTCGCCCGCGGGGCAGCGCTCGAACCCGTCTGGGTCAACCAGCTCGGCGGGGCGACGTTCCGCACGGATGACGATCGGTACATCAAATTCGGCCCGCGCAACGCCGAGACCTCGTTCGCGGCCGAGGCCGAGCGACTGGCCTGGGCCCGGGAGTTCACTCCCGTCCCCGTCGTGCAGGAGGTGGGCGGCGACGACGAGCGGGAGTGGATGGTCACCGCAGCGCTGCACGGTCGGTCCGCGGTCGACCCGCGCTGGCTCGCGGATCCCGCCAGCGCGGTGCGCGCGATCGGTGAGGGGCTGCGTGCGCTGCACGAAGCCCTGCCGGTCCGGGAGTGCCCGTTCGATTGGAGCGTGCGCCGACGGGTGGCGAACGCCGCAGAGCGCGGCATCCGCGTGTCCGAAGAGCTGCGGACATCACCGGCCATCGATGCGCTCGTGGTCTGCCACGGCGACGCGTGCGCACCGAACACGCTCCTCGGGGCCGACGGGCGATGGAGCGGACACGTGGATCTCGGCGCGCTCGGGGTCGCCGACCGATGGGCGGACATCGCGGTCGCGGCGATGAGCACCGAGTGGAACTACGGTGCCGGCTGGCAGGACGCGCTCGTCATCGCCTACGGCCTCGAGCCCGACCGTGAACGCATGGCGTACTACCAAGCGCTCTGGAACGCGACCTGACCGATCCTCTTCTCACCCCGGGCCGAGGATGAAGTTCCACGAGCCGGAGACCACAGCGGCGGACAGGGCCGCGGCGGCGATCGCGGCGCCGACGGCCATCAGGCCCCACTCTGCGGCGCCGAACGTCGACGGCCGCGCCCACGTCCGTGCGCCCGGCGCACCGAAGCCCCGCGCCTCCATCGCCGTCGCGAGCTTCGACCCCCGCCGGATCGACAGCACGAGCAGCGCGAAGGCCATCCCGAGGAACCGGCGCAGCCGCCCGCGGTCGGCGACGCCGCGCGCCCGGCGCGCGAGCTCGAGCGCTCGCCAGTCATCCAGGAACAGCCCCACCATGCGGAGCCCCGCGAGGCCGCCGAGCACGAACCGCGCCGGCAGCTTCAGGATCTGCGAGAGCCCGTCGGCCAGATCCGTCGGGTCGACCGTGGCGAACAGCACGACCGACGGCAGGGCGATCGCCAGCACGCGCAGCGTCGTGGCGAGTGCGAGCTCGAGCGACCCGTCGCTCACCCGCACGGCGAGCCACTCGACGTACACCTGTCCGGACGTGCGGCCGTAGAGCGCGATCGTGAGGCCGGTGAGCGGAGCGAGGACCCAGACGAGCCAGGTGCGGCGCCAGAACTCGCGCCAGCCGAGACCGGCGAACGGCATGAGCAGCAGCTCGAGCGCGAGCGCGACCGCCGCCGAGACGACATCGAGCGTCAGCACGAGCGGGACCGTGATGAGCACGGCCGCCCCGAGCTTGGCGACGGGGTTGATCCGCGCGACGCCGCGCATCAGGACACCCCCAGCGCGAACCGCTCGGCGTGGAGGGCCGCGGCGACATCGAGGTCGTGCGTCACCGCGACGACCGCAGAGCCGGCGTCCCGCAGCTCTGCCAGGAGAGCGACGAGTTCGCCCCACGTGCGGGCGTCCTGACCGAACGTCGGTTCGTCCAGGACCAGCATCCGGGGTCTCGTCGCGAGCATCGCCGCCACGGTCAGTCGCCGCTTCTCGCCCCCGGAGAGCGAGAACGGGTTCGCGTCGGCGAGATGCGCGAGCCGCAGCCGGGACAGCAGCTCGTCCACGCGGGCGGCGGTCTCCGCCGCGGGGAGCCCGAGGGCTGCGGGACCGACCGCGAGCTCCTCCCGGACGCTGCGCGCGAGCAGCTGATGCTCCGGGTCCTGGAATACCGTGCCGATCCGGGTGAGGAGGTCCCGCGAGCGCCAGCGGATCGGCTGCGCTCCGACGCCTCCGGCCAGCGCAGGGGTCGCCTCGAGGACACCGGATGCCGGGGGCAGGAGCCCCGCGAGGGTCAGCCCGAGTGTCGACTTGCCGGCGCCGTTCGGCCCCGTGATCGCGAGCGCCGACCCGGCCCGTACGTCCAGCTCGATGCCCGCGGCGACCGGCTGAGCACGGACCCGCTCCACGGCGAGGCCTCGTGCCCGCACGAGGGTCTCGCCGGGAGCATGCGCCGGCGGCGACGGCAGAGCGGGCGGGATGCCGGGCACCCAGACCCCGTGCGCGGCGAGCTCCGTCCCCCGGGCCCCGAGAACCGCATCGGGCGAGCCGTCCGCCACCACCCCACCTTCGCCGAGCACGATCACCCGATCCACGAGGGGGAGCCAGACCTCGACGCGATGCTCGACCACGACGAGCGTCGTCTCCCCGGCGCCCACCAGTGTGGCGACCGCCGCGCGCACCTCCGCGACGCCCCCCGGGTCGAGGTTCGCGGTCGGCTCGTCCAGCAGAACGAGTCCGGGCCGCATCGCGATCACCCCGGCCAGCGCGAGCCGCTGCTTCTGCCCGCCGGAGAGCGCGCTCGTCGAACGGTCCAGGGCGACGTCCAGCCCGACCCGGTCGAGGGCATCGCGCACGCGCGGCCAGATCTCCGCGCGCGGGACGCCGAGGTTCTCGCAGCCGAACGCGACGTCGTCGCCGACCCGGGCGAGGATCACCTGCGCGTCGGGGTCCTGCAGCACGAGCCCGGCGCGCCCGCGGGAGGCCGCGGGCGGCATCCCGTCGATCGTCAGCTCGCCCGCCCGATCGCCCTCTTCATCGCCGCCGAGGACGCCGGCCAGGCCTTTCAGGAACGTCGACTTGCCCGATCCCGATGCGCCCAGGAGCAGCACGCGCTCCCCCGGCTCGATGCGCAGGGTGACGTCGCGCAGCGCCCAGGCGGAGCGTCCCGCGTGGCGCCAGCCCCATCCGCTCGCGGTGACGGCGGCCGGGCCCGGTGCGGCGGCAGGCACCGCGCTCAGACGCGGCGGCGGGCGTCGCGGCCGGAGGCGAAGCGGTCGAGGGCGCCGGTCGCGGCCAGGCCACGGGCGAGGAGCCAGGACAGCGCACCCGCGATCACCGCGCCCGAGAGCATCGTGCTGATCAGGTAGACCACGACGAACGTGACGTCGGCCCCGGCGTACCAGAGGATCAGGTTGTTGATGCCACCCGCGAGCGCGGCGCCCACCCCGGCGAGGATCGCCACCGGCAGGTTCCAGCGCCGGTAGAAGAACGCGAGGAACACGAGTTCCGCGCCGAGACCCTGCACGAGCCCCGCCTCGAGCGTGAGGACCGCGCCCCACGTGTTGCCGACGAGCGTGAGCGCGGACACGGCCGCGGCGAGCAGTTCGGTGTAGACCGCGGCGCCCGGCTTACGGATGATGAGCGCGCCGAGCACACCGGCGAACAGCCAAGGTCCGTCCAGAAGTCCCTGCAGGCCCGGGAGCAGAGGCGAGAGCAGCTCGCTCGGACCGCGGTACAGGACGTTCCAGGCGAGGAACACCAGGCCTGAGGCGACACCGATCACGCTGGCGACGACGATGTCGACGACGCGCCACCGGGCGGGCCGCGACCGGGTGGTCGTGACGGGGGATGTGGACATGGACGTGCTCACAATGGACTCCTTCCTGCGCTGGCATGACCCAGATCAGGTTCGACGGTCGAAGCGTTTTCGCTTCCTCTCAGCCCGGCACACCGGACTCCCGTGTTGACCCGATGATCATAGCCCAGCCGCGAGGCGGTATTTTGGGCGGATGACCGTCGACGAGGCCCCGCCCGCGTCTCGTCGCACGCAGCGTGCTCAACAGGTGCTGATCGAACAGCCCGTCGCTCGCTCCGGCCCGGTCGCGTTCACGTGGGTCGACGAGGAAGCCCTCACGCGCACGGCGCCCGCGGCGACGACGCTCGCCGCCGCCGAGACGCCGTTCCTCCCGGTCGGCGCCGATCTGCTGAGCGACGCGCCGCGCCGTTCACCGTGGCGAGCCGGTGTCCTGGTCCCGGTGATCATCATCGCGCTGCTGTTCGGCGGGTACGCCGCCGTCACGCTGCTCTGGCCGCTGCACGCGGTCGCTCCCACTGTCGAGCCCGCGCAGGTCGATCCGATCCCCGCCCCCGCGGCCGCCCTCACCTGGCCGGGCGCGGGCAGCGCCTCCGTCGCGGTCGAGGGCATGAACGGGGTCGTCGCTTCCGCTCCGGATGCCGTCCCCATGGCGAGCATCACGAAGGTCGTCACCGCGCTCGTCGTCCTCGATCAGATGCCGCTCGCGCTCGGCGAGCAGGGACCGGAGTTCCGCTTCACCGCGCGCGACAGCGACGAATACTGGAGCTACCTGCGCAACAACGAGTCCGCCCTGGACGTGCCGGTCGGCGGCACGCTCACGCAGTACCAGCTGCTCGAGGGCATGCTCATGGGGTCGGCGGGGAACTACGCCGACCGCCTGGCGGGCAACCTCTGGCCGACGGATGCCGTCTACGCGAGCGCCGCGAACGCCTGGCTCGCCGCTCACGGGGTGCCGGGTATCACGGTCGTCGAGCCGACCGGGATCGACGCCCGCAACACCGCGAGTCCGGAAGCGCTCATCGCCCTGGCCAAGCGGGCGCTCGCGAACCCGGTGATCGCGGAGATCGTCGCGAAGCCCTCGGTCGAGCTGCCCGGTGCGGGGGTCGTGACCAACACGAACGGACTCCTCGCCGATCCGGGTGTCGTCGGCATCAAGACCGGGTCCCTGGACACGTGGAACCTGCTGTCGGCGAAGGATCTGACGATCGGCGACACCGTCGTCCGCACCTACGCCGCCGTGCTCGGTCAGCCCGACGACGACGCCCGGCTCGCGGCGTCGCGCACCCTGTACAGCGAACTCGAAGCGGCGCTGCAGCCGACGCCCTCGGTCGCCGCGGACACCGTCGCCGGTCGGGTGACGACGCTGTGGGGCCAGGACGTCCCGATCGTCGCGGCGGATGACGCCGATCTGATCCTCTGGAACGGCGCGAGCGGTGCCGTGACAACGGAGTTCTCGCTCGGCGACGCGCGGGAGAAGGGCGCTGATGTCGGCAGCCTGACGGTGACCGGTCCGCTCGGATCGGCCACGACGGCGCTCGAGCTCGCCGAGGACATCGAGCCGCCGAGCGCATGGTGGCGCCTGACGCACCCGCTGGACCTGTTCGGCCTCAACTGAGGACGCGCCCCGTCCGCCGCCGGAAGTTCTGGACGAGGATCAGGATGCTGACCGCGAGCACCCAGGCCGGGAAGATCAGCGTCACCCAGAGGCTCAGCGACGTCACGAACAGCAGGACGATCGCCACGGCGTAGGTGATGACGGCGAGCCAGCGCGGCATGACGCCCGTGCGCAGCCACATCGTCCCGAGTGAGATGAGGAAGACACCCGCCATCCGCAGCGCGTAGATGTTGCTGACCTGCAGCATGACCGCGCGACCGAACGTGGTGAGCTCCAGCCGGCTCTGATCGTCGGCGATGAGGGGCGCGCTGGCGACGATGCCGCCCGCGATCGCCGACGAGACGAACACCATCGCCAGGAACAGCAGACCCGATCCGACGAAGACGGACGAGAACAGCTGATCCTCCGCGTCCTTGAACCGATCGCGGACGACGCCCATGAACCACAGGAACGCGATGCCTGCGAACGGCATGAGCGCGAGACCGATCGTCAACCGGGTCGTGATCGCGGAGTCGGACCAGTCAGCATGGGCGGTAAGCGTCTCGGGCAGCGAGGTGCGCAGGAGCACGAGGGCTGTGGCGAAGAGCAGGGCGAAGATCACCCCGGCGAGGGCGGCCGCCCGCGGCGAGGTGAGCTGGCGCCGCGCCGGGCGTGCACGATCGTTCATCCGGGAAGTCTGGCACCACCGCGGGGCCGCGCACGAGGGCGACGCGGCCCCGGAGAGCACCCTCTTCGGGTGATCTTTCTCCTCGGCGACGGCAGCGGTGTTCCCCCGCGGAGACCGAGCGGGCAGACTGTCGAGCACTCGGAGATCGCCCCCTACTCGCACGGGGCGACGCACGAGAAGGAGACACCATGGCCGACGATTCGTCCCCCACCGCGCTCACCCCACCGGCGGCGACAGATTTCGCGGGCCGCCGCGCCTATGGACGGGCCGCGCGCGTGCACACCCCGCGCTCCAGCCATGCCGTCTGGGAGGCACCGCCCGATCGGACCGATCCGATCTCGCTGCTGGAGGAGCAGGCGACCTCCCGCGTACAGGACCTCGTTCCGATCCGCCACGGGCGCATGATGGTGTCGCCCTTCACGTTCTACCGCGGTGCCGCCCTGCTCATGGCAGCCGACCTGGCGCGGACCCCGCGCAGCGGGCTCCAGGCCCAGCTGTGCGGAGACGCGCACCTGTCGAACTTCGGTCTGTTCGCCAGCGCCGAGCGGCGGCTGGTGTTCGACATCAACGACTTCGACGAGACGCATCCGGGGCCGTTCGAGTGGGATGTGAAGCGGCTCGTGACGAGCATCGAGATCGCGGGACGCGATCGCGGCTTCACGGAGGACGAGCGCCGCACCGCGGTCGCCGCCGCTGCACGCGGCTATCGCGAGCGGATGGCGATCTCGGCGGCATCCAAGGTCCTCGACGCCTGGTACGACCACCTCGACGTGGACAGCGTGCAGGAGTGGCTGCGCGACCACGCCGAGGAGCAGCCGGCGCAGAAGCGGCAGTTGAAGACATTCGATGCGGTGGTCGCGAAGGCGCGCACGCGGGACAGCATGCAGGCGTTCTCGAAGCTGGTGTCGGTGCAGGACGGTCGGATGCGGATCATCGCCGACCCGCCGCTCATCGTGCCGGTCGAGGACCTGTACGACGCCGACAGCAACATCGAGGCCACCGAGGCCGGCATGCGGGAGATCCTGGACGCCTATCGGCAGACGCTGCCGAGGGGGCAGCACCCGCTCGCCGAGTTCTCGTACGTGCACATGGCCCGCAAGGTCGTCGGGGTCGGCAGCGTCGGCACTCGCGCGTGGATCGTGCTGCTGAAAGGACGCGACGACGAGGATCCGCTGTTCCTGCAGGCGAAAGAGGCGCAGGCGTCCGTGCTCGAGCGCTTCCTGGCACCGTGCGCGTACGAGAACCAGGGCGAGCGGGTCGTGCGCGGGCAGAGGCTCATGCAGGGTTCAAGCGACATCTTCCTCGGCTGGCAGCGCGTCCGCGGCGAGGGCGGGATCGAGCGGGACTTCTACATCCGGCAGCTGCGCGACTGGAAGGGCTCCTTCGACCCCGAGAAGTCCGTGCCACGCGGACTCGAGCTGTATGCGCGCCTGTGCGGCGAGACACTCGCCCGCGCGCACGCCCGCGCCGGCGACCGGGTCGAGATCGCCGCGTACCTCGGCGCGGCGACGACGTTCGATGAGGCCATGGTGTCGTTCGCGACCGCTTACGCCGACCAGAACGAGGCGGACTACGCCGCCTTCATCGCTGCGATCGACTCGGGCCGCCTCGCTGCCGAGCCCGGCCTCTGAGCCGTCCCGGCCCGGCGGTCAGAAGCGCACCGGGAAGGTGAACAGCACGATGAGTCCGCCGAGCGCGATCGCGCCGGCGAGACCCAGCACGATGCGTGACGCGAGGAGCGAGATGCCCCGCTGGGCGATCGCGGCGAGGAACAGCACAAGGGCGAACAGCACCGTCATGAGCGAGTAGCTGTCGCCCTTGTCGTTGAGCTCGAGCGCGGAGGCCTGGAGCTCGTCGGCCTTCTTCGTCTTCGCGGCCGCCTCTGTGCTGCCGGGCGCCACGTACTCGTCCATCGCGAAGGGGCCGCGCTCCTGCATCCCGTCGGCCTGCCAGGCCTGGAAGGCGACCGCGAGCTCCGGCGAGAAGCGCTCCTGGATGTAGTCCGCGAGGGCGGGGTCGTCGTCCGCGCCGGCGAGCACCCACTGCGTGTAGAGGTTGATGTCGATCATGCGGGCGTCCCGCGCCTGACCCTCCAGATCGGAGGCCTCGATGCGCGCCGCGGACGCCTCGGAGAACGCCACCGACGAGTCCCCGCCCCATTTCGTGGACTGGAAGCCGCACCACGCCGTGAGCACCGCGACCAGGGAGAGCAGGATCACCGCGATCAGCTCGTGCGTCGAGCTGTGGGACGGGCGTGGCGAGGCCTGATCCTCCATGCAGGCCAGCGTAGAGCCTAGGGCGCCGGCACCTCGGCGGCCTCGGCCACGGCCGGTCCCATGTCGGACGCTGCCTGCTCGAACTGCGACTGATACAGGCGCCAGTACGCACCCTGCGCGGCGATCAGCTCGTCGTGCGTGCCCTTCTCGACGATGTCGCCGTGCTCCATCACGAGGATGAGGTCGGCATCCCGGATCGTGGACAGGCGATGCGCGATCACGAACGAGGTGCGTCCTTCGCGCAGCGCCGCCATCGCGTGCTGCAGCAGCAGCTCGGTGCGGGTGTCGACGGAGGATGTCGCCTCATCGAGGATCAGCACCGACGGCTGCGCCACGAACGCCCGGGCGATCGTGATGAGCTGCTTCTCGCCCGCCGAGACGTTCGACGCCTCTTCGTCGAGGACCGTGTCGTACCCGTCCGGAAGCGAGTGCACGAAGCGGTCGACGCGCGTGGCGACGGCGGCCGCCATCACCTCCTCGTCGGTCGCGGTCTCGCGCCCGTACCGGATGTTCTCGCGGATCGTCCCGGCGAACAGCCACGGATCCTGCAGCACCATGCCGGTTCGCGAGCGCACGTCGTTGCGGGTGAGTTCGGCGATGTCCTGCCCGTCGAGCAGGATCCGCCCCCCGTCGAGTTCGTAGAAGCGCATGATCAGGTTCACGAGCGTCGTCTTGCCCGCACCGGTCGGTCCCACGATCGCGACGGTCTGGCCCGGCTCCACCCGGAAGGACAGGTCGGTGATGAGCGGGTGATCGGGAGAGTAGGAGAACCGGACGTTCTCGAACTCGATCACGCCGTCGCCGTCGACCGGCTTCGGGGCATCGACCGCGTCGGGCTCCTGCTCGTCGGCATCCAGCAGCTCGAACACCCGCTCTGCGGACGCCGTGCCGGACTGGATCACCGCGGCCATGCCGCCCAGCTGCGACAGCGGCTGGGTGAACTGCTGCGAGTACTGGATGAACGCCTGCACATCACCCAGCCGGAGCTGGCCGTTCGCGACCATGAGCGCGCCGAGCACGGCGATGCCGACGTACGTCAGGTTCCCGACGAACATCATGCCCGGCATGATGATGCCGGAGAGGAACTGCGCCTTGAAGCTGGCCTGGTAGAGCTCCTCGTTCTCGACCTGGAACTTCTCGCGCGAGTCGGCCTCGCGACCGAAGACCTTCACGAGCGCGTGACCCGAGAACGACTCCTCGACGCGGGCGTTGAGTCGCCCGACCTTGCGCCACTGGGTGCCGAACGCCTTCTGCGAGCGGGGTCCGATCACGCCGAAGATCACCGCCATGAGCGGCAGCGAGATCAGCGCGACCAGCGCGAGCTGCCACGAGATCGAGAACATCATGATCAGGACGCCGATCACGGTCAGCACCGAGGTGACCACGCTCGAGAGCGACTGCTGCATCGTCTGGGTGATGTTGTCGATGTCGTTCGTGACGCGGGAGATGAGCTCGCCGCGCTGCACCTTGTCGAAGTAGGACAACGGCAGACGGTTGATCTTCGTCTCGACGGATTCGCGCAGGCGCCACATCGTGCGGACCATGATGATGTTGATCACGTAGCCCTGAATCCAGCTCAGGAACGAGGACACGACGTAGATCGCGAGCACCGCGACGATCACCATGCGGAGGGCGTCGAAATCGACGCCGGTGCCGACGGTGAAATCGCTCATCGCGCCGATCATGTTCGCGAGATCGGTCTGGCCCGCGGCGTTCAGCGAACGGACCACGGTCTCTTGCGACGTTCCGGCCGGGAACTGCGCGGCGAGCGCGTTCGAGGCGGCGCCCTCGAAGATGATGTTCGTCGCCTCGCCGAGGATCTTCGGGGCGATCACGGCGAGGAACACGCCGATCGCGCCGAGGATCGACACGAACACGAACGCGACGGCGTGGGGCTTGAGCAGCCCGACCATGCGGGCGAAGCTCTTGCCGAAGTTGTCGGCCTTGCCGGGCTTGACACTGTCCCAGTCGCCGGAGCTCTGCCGGGCCTGCTCGGCGAGCTCGAGTTCGGCCCGCTCCTCCTCGGTCAGGGTGTCGGGCACGCTCATGCCTCCACCCCCAGCTGGGATTCGACGATCTCGCGGTACGTCTCGCTCTGCTCCAGGAGCTCCTCGTGCGTGCCGACGCCGGCCATGCGACCGTCTTCGAGCACGACGATGCGGTCGGCATCCGTGATCGTGGACACGCGCTGCGCGACGACGATCTTCGTCACCTCGGGCAGCTCCCGCCACAGCGCCTGGCGCAATCGGGCGTCGGTGGACAGGTCGAGTGCCGAGAACGAGTCGTCGAAGATCAGGACGTCGGGCTGATGCACGATCGCCCGCGCGATCGCGAGCCGCTGGCGCTGACCGCCGGAGACGTTCGTGCCGCCCTGCGCGATGCGCGCGTCGAGCTGCCCCTCCATCTGTTGCACGAAGTCCTTGCCCTGCGCGATCTCGAGCGCCTTCCACAGCTCTTCGTCGGTGGCCTCCTCGCGGCCGAAGCGGAGGTTCGAGGCGATCGTCCCGGAGAACAGGAACGGCCGCTGCGGGACGAGGCCGATGCCCTTCCACAAGTAGTCGAGATCGGCTTCGCGCACGTCGACGCCGCCGACGCGCACGGCGCCGCCGGTGACGTCGAACAGGCGCGGGATCAGGGAGACCAGCGTCGTCTTGCCCGATCCGGTGGAACCGACGATCGCGACCGTCTCACCCGGCCGGGCGGCGAACGAGATGCCCTGCAGCACCGGGGACTCCGCACCGGGATACGTGAACTCGGCGTCGTCGAATTCGACGGAGCCCGGAGCGGCGAAGTCGCGCACCGGGTTCTCGGCGCGCGCAAGGGTGGACTCGCTCGCGAGCACCTCGCCGATGCGCTCGGCCGAGACCGCCGCGCGAGGGATCATGATCACCATGAAGCTCGCCATGAGCACACCCATGAGGATCTGACCCACGTACTGCATGAACGCGAACAGCGTGCCGATCTGGATCGTGCCCTGATCGACCTGGATGCCGCCGAACCAGATCACGCCGACGACCGTGAGGTTGAGGACGAGCATCGCCGCGGGGAACAGCAGCACGAACAGGGAGCCGACCTTGCGGCCGACGACCATGATGTCGGTGTTGGCGACCGCGAAGCGCTCCTCCTCGATGTCCTCCCGGACGAACGCCCGGACGACGCGCACGCCGGTCAGCTGCTCGCGCATCACACGGTTCACCGCGTCGAGCTTCTTCTGGAACGAGCGGAACAGCGGAACCATCCGGCTGATCATGAACAGCACGAAGACCAGCAGCAACGGCACCGACACGGCGATGAGCCAGCTGAGGCCGATGTCCTGCTGCACGGCCATGAAGATGCCGCCGATCGCCAGGAGCGGTGCGGTCACGAGCATCGTCGACCCGACCATCGCCAGCATCTGCACCTGCTGCACGTCGTTCGTGTTGCGGGTGATGAGCGAGCCGGGACCGAACGCGGAGACCTCGCGCTCGGAGAAGGCGCTCACCTTCTGATACACGTCGAAGCGGATGTCGCGGCCCGCCGCCATCGCCGCGCGCGCGGCGAAGTAGGTCGCGATGATGGATGCCGTGATCTGGCCGAGCGAGATCACCAGCATGAGCATTCCCGTCGACCAGATGTAGGCGGTGTCGCCCGTGGCGACGCCCTGGTCGATGATGTCGGCGTTGAGCCTCGGCAGGTAGAGCGAGGCCATCGCGGCGATGAACTGGAAGACGAGGACGCCGAGCAGGAGCCAGCGATAGGTCTTGAGATATCTGAAGAGGAGTTTGCCGAGCACGGGATCTCCGAGAAGGGTCGACCGACGCGGCGCGGCGGCGCCACCGCTCCACACTGCCACCAACTCCGGACACGCTCACCCGCCGTCCGGATTTGTCCGCTCAGGGCGGAACCGCTCTCACACGAAACGGACGGCCTGCTGCAGGCGGGTGCGGACGTCGAAGATCTCGTTCCCGCCGATCGAGCGGGCACCCGGCACACCCTGCCGCAGCAGGTTCGACAGCGCCCCGCGCGCGACGAGGACGACCGGGATGCCGCGCGCCCGGCCCAGGTCGGTGACGGGCTGCAGCAGGTCCTCATCGGGGAGGACGACGATCACGCCGCCGAAGCGGACCCCCGCCGAACGCGAGATCGACCGCACCCGCGCGAGCAGGTCGGCGACGGGGGTGCCGGGCACGGCGTCGCCGGTCAGCTCGCCCCGCCGCACGGTCACCGGGCCGCCGAAGTCCTCCGACAGCACGGCGTACAGGCCGGACGGGCTGAGCACGATGTGATCGAGCTTGTCGTCGCCGGTCCCGCCGCGGACGGGGGCCGCCACGTCGTGCCACACCGTGTAGCCGATGCCGAGGTCGGCGACCAGGCGCGCCGTGGCCTCTTCGGCGAGCGCATCCGCCAGCATCCGTCTCAGCTCCCGCGGCGCACGGCGCACGAGGGCCGGGTCATACGGATCCTCCACGGCGACACCGCGGCCGACCCACTCGCGGATGAGGTCGAGGTAGCGCTCGCGGCGCCATCCGCCCGGCTGGCCGAACGACTTCGCGCGCGGCCGCGTGTCGGCCGGCCGCGGCGTCGCGCGCCAGCCGGACCACTCGGCGGCGGGTGCGTCACCGAAACCGTGACCGCGGTCGTATGCGGTGCGGGCTTCGGCGGTTCCGACGAGCTCCCACGCCCGCTGGACCTGGATGAAGACCGCCGCGTCGCCGCCGGTGTCGGGGTGCGTCTGGCGCAGCCGCAGTCGGTACGCCTTGCGGAGCGTCTCCTCGTCGGCCGCCGGGTCGACGCCGAGCACGTCGTACGCGGACGCGGACAGCGGGCTGTCGAACACTCCGGCTCCCCTCGCAGGCGCCGCGCGCGGGCGGGCACGGCGCGATCCAGGCTAATCGCTGGCGCTGGGCGGTCGCTCATTCCGGCGGGCGTACGCGGCCGCACTGCGGCTGGACAGCGCGAGGAGGATCAGGATGTCCAGGCCGACCGACAGCAGACTCGTGTTGATCGTGATCTCCTGGTCCTCGCTCCACCACTGAGCGAACACGGACGTGATCGACAGGGTCGAGAAGACCATGACGGCCACGCGCGCCCAATTGCGCCCGCGCAGGATGAAGACCGCGAAGATCAGGTCGGCGAGCAGGAACATCCCGACGACCGAGGCCAGCACCGCCAGCACCGCGCCGGTCGCGCCCGGGACGACCTCGGCGTCGTCGACCGCCAGTCCGATGTCCTGCGACCACTGCGGCGCATCCAGCGTGACGATCAGGATGGTGATCAGGCCCGCGACGACCCGCAGCAGCACGAGCACGGCGCCCGCCACGATCGTGCCGGGGCGAGCCATGTCCGGGTCGTACCGCTGCCGCTGGAGCAGGTCGGCGGCGGGCTCATAGGCGGGGCGCTTCGCGGGGGTGCCGGTCACGTCGTCACCGTCCGCGGACTGTCGACGGCGCGGACGTCGATGATCGGCAGGTCGCCGTCCGTGCGGATGCTGTCTCCCCCGCCGTTGCGGGCGTGATAGCCCGTGGAGAAGTCCTTCAGGACGGTCAGCGCGACCCGCGGGTCCGCGCCGGTGACGGTGCGGACGATGTGGTCGCGCTCGACATCGGTGTCGGCGTCGATGCGGTGGGTGATCTGCAGCGTGAACAGCGAAAGCCCGACCGCGGTGTCGAACGTCCCCGCCGCGAGCCATTCCACGCGCGTGCCGCCGGGGAGGAGCCACCCGTCCGGGCACTTCCAGAACCGCACGTGGTGGCGCTGGGCGGGATTGCCGTCGACCTCCTGCTGGTAGGCGAAGTCCTGCTGCCGCCCGAAGAGGAACAGGGGACTGACCGGTGCTTCGTCGTAGCTGCGCCGGGTGAGCGTCGAGGTCACGATCCGCCACGACGAGGCGAGGGTCACGGGGTCGGCTCGCGTCCACGCCGCGGCGCGCATCACGTGATGGATCTGGTCGGCATCGCCCAGCAGCGCGAGGTTCACCGGGTCACCGAGAAGTCCGTCGCTCGTGCGCGCCCGGCCGATGAAGTACTCGGGTACGTAGATCGTCGTGAGGATCCGGTGCAGGCGCGGCAGGACGAGGTAGGCAAGGAGCACCCAGAACGCGATCGCGAACAGCACACCCCACCAGCCCACCTTGAAGGTCTCGGTGAAGCTCAGATAGGCGAGCCAGATCGCGGCGAGCCCGGCGAAGACGAAGAAGAACCAGTCCACGGCCACTCCGATCGAGTAGCGCCTGCGGGCTCGGTTCCCCATGATCGTCCCGTCAGTCCCAGAGGGCCGTCGGCGGGGTGTAGGCGAAAGCGGATGCCGCGGCATCCGTCGGCAGCTCGTCCAGCGTGGCCGGCCGCCACGACGGATTGCGGTCCTTGTCGACGAGCTGCGCGCGGATGCCCTCCCGCAGGTCGGGCTGGGTCGTGGCGAACCAGAGCACGAGGCCGTACTCCTGCTCCAGCGCCGCGCGCAGGTTCGGCAGGGCTCGAGCCCGCCGCACGGCCTCGAGGGTCACGGTGAGCGCGGTGGGCGACAGGGTCCCGAGCAGGTCGGCGGTGGCGGATGCCGCGTCCTCTCCTCGCGCGCGCAGCCGGTCGATGATCTCCGGCACCGTGCCGGCGGCGAACGCGTCGTCGATCCACGGGCGCTGCGCCGCCAGCGCGGAGCCCTCGGGGGTCTCGTCGAACAGCAGGACGAGTTCGGTCGGGGTGGCGGGATCGGCGCGGGTGAGGAGCGCGTCGTGCAGATCCGCGAGGTGCTCGGCGCGCACGAGATGGTCGGCGAACCCGGCGGCGACCGCGTCGGCGGCATCCATCGACGCGCCGGTGAGGGCGAGGTACTCGCCGAGGCGTCCGGGCGCGTGCGCGAGGAGCCATGTGCCGCCCACGTCGGGCGTGAAGCCGATGCGGGTCTCGGGCATCGCCAGCCGCGAGCGGTCGGTGACCACCCGCACCGCGGCGTGCCCGGCGAGCCCGATGCCGCCGCCCATCGTGATGCCGTCCGCGAAGACGACGACGGGCTTCGGATACTCGGCGATCCGGGCGTTCAGGGCGTACTCCTCGCGGAAGAACGCCGCCGTCGCCGCCGCGTCGCCCCCGACGATCTGGTCGTACAGGCCGCGCACGTCGCCACCCGCGCAGAGGCCCCGCTCACCGGCGCCGTCCAGCAGCACGATGCCGACGTCGGGATCGTGCTCCCAATCGTCCAGCGCCGCCGCGATCAGGCGGATCATCGTCAGGTCCAGCGCGTTGAGCGCGCGAGGGCGATTCAGCCGCACGTGCCCGAGTCCGCCGGACCGACGGATCAGGACACTCGGTTCGCGCTCTGCAGCTTCGCTCACGCCCGACACGTTACCGGGCGGCCACCGGATCGCGTGCCGGGCCGCCCGCTGGGAGATGCGGGGCTTTTTTGCCAGGATGGACGGAACGCCCCCACGACGACGAGAGGTTCGGCATGCCCGAAGGACACGTGCTCGAATTCTCCGGGGTCACGAAGCGCTTCGGCGCCGTCACCGCCGTCTCGGGCCTGTCGGCACGCGTCGAACCCGGTGTCGTCACCGGATTCCTGGGACCCAACGGCGCGGGCAAGACCACGAGCCTGCGCATCCTGCTCGGCCTCGTCGGAGCCACGAGCGGCACCGCGACGATCGGAGGCGTGCCGTACGCCGCGCTCGAGCGTCCGCTGCAGAGCGTCGGGGCGGTGCTCGAGGCGTCGAGCTTCCACCCCGGACGCACCGCCGCGAACCACCTGAAGGTGTACGCGCAGGCGGCGGGCCTGCCGGTGCGACGCGTCGAGGAGACCTTGGGGCTCGTGGGCCTCGCGGACGTCGGCGGCCGCAAGGTCGGCGGATTCTCGCTCGGCATGCGCCAGCGCCTGGGTCTGGCGTATGCGCTGCTCGGCGACCCCGGCGTGCTCGTGCTGGACGAGCCCGCGAACGGCCTCGACCCCGAGGGCATCAAGTGGATGCGCGGGTTCCTGCGCGAGCTCGCGCACGAGGGACGCACGGTCTTCATCTCCTCGCACCTGCTCGCCGAAGTGCAGCAGACCGTGGATTCGGTGCTGATCATCGCGCAGGGCCGACTCGTCTATCAGGGCGCGCTGGAGGACCTCGCCGACGCGTCCGAGTACGCCACGGTCGTCGACGCGCCCGATCGGGCCGCGCTCACCCGCGCGCTCGCCGACGCCGGCATCCCGTTCGACGTGCTGCGCTCCGGACTCACCGTGCGGGGCGCGGATGCCGCCGCGATCGGGGCGGTGGCGGCATCCGCGGGAGTGGCCCTCTCGGCGCTGCAGCGCAAGGGTCCCGCGCTCGAGGAGGTGTTCCTCGATCTCGTGAGCGGCGCGCGCGTGCACGCGACGATGGCGGATGCCGCGCCGGAGGCCGCGGCCGTCGCTGCTGCTCCGGCGGTCGCCGAGCCCGAGGCCGAGCTTGCGCCGGTCGCCGAGCCGGAGGCCGGAGTTCCGCCGGTCGCCGAGCCCGAGTCCGCCGCCTCCGCCGAGCCCGCACCGGTGTCGACCGCGATCGCCGTGATCCCGGCGGCAGCGGCACCGGCCGGGCCCGATCCCGACGACCTCGATCCGGCCGGAGCGGACGAGGCGGCTCCGCCCCCGGTGTACCAGGTCGCGGCGACGGGCGTGATCGACATCATCCCGGCGGCCGGGAACCCGGCGACCGACGCGTTCGCCGACGACCGCCCCCTCGACGCGGATGCCGATGTGGAGGCCCTCGGCGAGATCGACGACGAGCTCGAGGCCGCCCCGAACGATCGACCGTGGGAGACGTACGTGAAGACGGATGCCGACCGCGAAGCCGACGCGTTCTTCGCGGCGTTCGATCCTCATGCGGAGGACGGCGACGATCCGCGTCCGGACGACGAAGGCGGTGCGCAGCGATGAGCGTGTCGGCTCTGGTGCGGTCGGAGACGACGAAGCAGTTCTCCACGTCACTGTGGTGGATCCTTGCGATCGTGCTCGTCGCGTACGTGGGTTTCACCGCGGCGATCCTCGGGTTCGTCTTCGCGGCGTCCTCCAGCGGCAGCCTTCCGGGGAACGCACCGGCGATCCCCGCGGACGGACTCGCGAGCGTGCTCTACAGCACGGCGACGTCAGTGGGCTACGTGTTCCCCCTCTTGATCGGGACGCTCATGGTCACGACCGAGTTCCGGCACAAGACCCTGACCCCGACGTTCCTGGCCACCCCGCGACGCGGGTCGGTGCTCGTCGCGAAGGTGATCGTCGGCATCGGCGTCGGCGTGCTGTTCGGGGTGCTGGGCGTCCTCGCGTCGGTCGTACCGGCGGCAGGGCTGCTCGCCGCATACGGCGTGCCGACCGAACTGGGCTCCGCCGCCACGTGGGCGCTGTTCGGCCGCATGATCATCGCGTTCGCGCTCTGGGTCCTCGTCGGCATCGGCGTCGGCGCGCTCGTACGCAATCAGGTCGGTGCGATCGTGGGCGTCCTCGTGTTCACGCAGTTCCTCGAACCCGTCGGACGCGCCGCGGCGGCCTTCGTGGAAGGGCTGTCGGACGTGACCCGGTTCCTGCCGGGAGCCGCGAGCGACGCGCTGGTCGGCGCGAGCGTCTTCACCGCCGCGACCCCCGGTGCCGCGGGTGGCGGGACGCTGGAGTGGTGGGTCGGCGGGCTCGTCCTGCTGGGCTACGCCGTGGTGCTCGTCGTGCTCGGACACCTCGTGAGCTGGCGCCGCGACGTCACCTGACCGGATCAGAGCGCGGGCGCAGCCCGCGGCCGGCGCTTCTTCGCCGGTGCGGCCACGCCGCTCTCGGGCTCGGGCAGCACCGGGATCGTGCCGGTCGCGATGTCGACCACGTCGGTCGGCGCACCGTCGCCCACGTCGAGGTTGAGCGCCTGCACGAGCGCGAGTCCGTGGCGCGTCGTCAGGATGATGCGCTGATACTCGGCGCCGCCGTTCAGGTCGATCACCACGCTCGGCCGGTGCCGGCGGATGATCGCGAAGTCGTCGCCGCCCGCAGAGCGCCACGTGCCCATCGCGATGACGCCGCGGACGTGCGTTCCGGGGCTGGGCACGCCTCGCAGCCACGTCCACGCGTCGTCGGTGAGCTGCACCTTCGCGATGGTGGAGCGGTCGATCCGCACATTCCCACGGCGGAATGAGAGTGCCTTCTCAGCGCCCGACAGCACGATCTCGAGCTGCGTCGAGTCGAGCAGGAGCGTCACCATGGCCTCTAGTCTGCCAGCGGCTCCCGGCGCTCACAGAGGGTTTTGCTTACGGAGCGGCAACGATCGCGGAGCCCGTCGACGGCGCGCGGTGCAAGACTGGACCGGTGACTCTGCTCGAACCCGCGCGAGCCGCAGACCGCTCCGAGGTCCGCGCCGCCCTCGACCGAGCCTCCGCGGGAATCGCCCTGACCGCCGATGACGCTGAAGCGCTCCTCGGCGCGGGGGGCGCGGAGTTCGAGCGCCTGCTGCAGATCGCCGGGTCCGTCCGCGACGCCGGGCTGGCGGCATCCGATCGGCCCGGCGTGATCACCTACTCGCGCAAGGTCTTCATCCCCCTCACGACGCTGTGCCGCGACCGCTGCCACTACTGCATCTTCGTGGACACGCCCGCACAGCTGCAGAAGCTGCACAAGCCCACGTACATGTCGGCGGAGCAGGTGCTCACGGTCGCCCGTCAGGGCGCGGCGCTCGGATGCAAGGAGGCCCTCCTCACCCTCGGCGACCGGCCCGAGGACCGGTGGCCCGAGGCCCGCGCCTGGCTCGACGAGCACGGGTACGCCTCGACGCTGGATTACGTCGGCGCGATGGCGCGGCTCATCACGGCCGAGACCGGCTTGCTCGCCCACCTCAACCCCGGTGTCATGACGCGGGACGAGCTGCGGATGCTGCGCCCCACCGCACCGTCGATGGGCATGATGCTCGAGACGACGTCGCGTCGGCTGTACGAGGAGCCGGGCCAGGTGCACTTCGGCTCGCCGGACAAGGACCCCGACGTGCGGCTCGCCGTGATCGAGGACGCCGGACGGGAGCGCGTGCCGTTCACGACCGGCATCCTGGTCGGCATCGGCGAGACCCTCCGCGACCGCGCCGAATCGCTCGTCGCGATCCGCGACGCGCACGAGCGTCATGCCGTCCAAGGGCAGGGGCATGTGCAGGAGGTGATCGTGCAGAACTTCCGCGCGAAGCCCCGCACCGCGATGCAGTCCGCCCCCGACGCCTCCGTGCGGGAGTATGTCGCCGCGGTCGCGGTCGCCCGGCTCGTCCTGGGTCCCCGCATGCGCGTGCAGGTGCCGCCGAACCTGTCGGATCCCGCCGAGTTCGCGCTCCTCGTCCGCGCCGGAGCCGATGACTGGGGCGGCGTCTCGCCGCTCACGGCCGATCATGTGAACCCCGAGCGGCCCTGGCCGCACCTGTCCGACCTCGAGGCGCGGACCGCCGAGCTCGGGTTCGCGCTGCGCGAGCGGCTGACCGCGCAGCCGGAGTTCGTGCTCGGCGCGCAGACCTGGATCGACGAGGCCCTGCACCCCGCGGTCGCCGCCGTCGCCGACCCCGCGACGGGTCTGGCCGCCCCTGCCGCTCGCGAGAGGGCAGAAACGACCGGTTCTCCCGGCGTGTCGCGTACATTTGTGCCCTCTCGCGGGAGCAGTCGCGGGAGCCGGGACGCGGAGCGCGCGGCGGCCGACCCGCTCGGCCTGGACGACGAGGAATGGGCGCGGCTGCTCGGTGCGACGGGCGCCGAGCTCGACGCGTTGACCGCCACGGCCGATGACGTGCGGCGCTACACCGTCGGCGAGGCGGTGACGCTCGTGGTCAACCGCAACCTGACCTCCAGCGGCTTCCGCCGCACTCCGACGGGCGAACCCGGCACGTTCGGACTCGACGACGTCGCGGCGATCGCGACGGATGCCGCAGACCTCGGTGCCACCGAGATCTGCGTGCAGGGCCTCCTCCCCGACACCGAGGACCCGGCGGCCTACCTGCAGATCGCCCGCGCGATCCGCGACGCCGTCCCCGGCATCCACCTCCACGCCTACCGCCCGCAGGACGTGCGCGACCTCGCCGACCGCGGCGGCCTGGGTCTGGCGGGCGCTCTGGACGCCCTGCGCGAGGCCGGGGTGAACACCGTCCCGGGGACGGGCGTCAAGGTCCTGAGCGAGCGCGTCCGCGCCATGATCGCGCCGACGGACCTCGAGATCGACCGCTGGGTCGAGGGCATCACGGCCGCCCACCGGGCGGGCTTCCGCTCGACGAGCGTCCTGTTCTACGGACACGTCGAGAGCGCCGAGGAGCGCATCGCGCACCTGCGGCGCCTGCGCGGGATCCAGGAGGAGACGCGCGGATTCACCGAGTTCGTGCCGATTCCGCTGCCCGGCCCGGTCGGCGGCACACCGCTCGTCGCCGGCCGCTCCGCGTTGGACGAGCACCGCGCGATGGTCGCCGTGTCGCGCCTGCTGCTGAGCGGCAGCATCCCGCACGTCCAGATCCCGTGGACGCGCGTCGGGCGTGACGTTGCGACCACGCTGCTGCGCTCCGGCGGCGACGACCTCGGCGGCACCCTGCTGGACGGCCGCGTGCTGCCCGAAGCGGGCATCGAGCACGGGCTCGAACTGCCGGTGGCGGATGCCGCCCGCCTGGCCGCCGGAATGTTCCGCCCGTTCCGCGTGCGCACGACCGACTACCGCGAACCGGGGCTGCGATGACCGCCACCCGGGTCGAGGTCGCGATCGTCGGGGCGGGCTTCGCGGGTCTCGGCATGGCGATCGCGCTGCGCCGCGCCGGTCGCGAGGACTTCGTCCTCCTCGAGCGCGGCGCCTCGGTCGGCGGCACCTGGCGCGACAACACGTATCCGGGCGTCGCGTGCGACGTGCCGTCGCACCTGTACGGATTCGCCGCGCACCCGAACCCGGACTGGTCCGAGGTCTTCGCGACGGGTCCTGAGATCCGCCGCTACCTGGAGGACGTGGCCGAGCGCGAGCACCTCGGCGAACGCCTCCACCTGCAGACGCCGGTGCTCGACGCCCGCTGGGATGCCGAGGCATCGCTCTGGCGGATCCGCACCGGTGGCGCGCACGAGTCGTTCACCGCCGACGTCCTCGTCCTCGCGTGCGGGCGACTCACCGAGCCGTCGATCCCGCACGTGGACGGGCTCGAGAGCTTCCCCGGACCCCTCTTCCACTCGGCCCGCTGGGATCACACGGCCGATCTCGCCGACGCGCGCGTGGCTCTCGTGGGCACGGGTGCCAGTGCGATCCAGATCCTGCCCGAGCTCGCCCGCACGGCGGCGCATGTCACGCTCCTCCAACGCACCCCGGCGTGGATCGTGCCGCGCGGCGGCGATTCCTACTCGGACGCCGATCGCGCACGGTTCGCAGCCACCCCGCAGGCGCTCGAAGCGCTGAGGACCGACCTCTACGCCGAGGGCGAGGCGCGCTTCGCCTCTCGCTCCGGCGACTCCGCAGCCGCGGCCGAGGCCGAGGCCGTGGCACGCGCGCACCTCGAACGGCAGGTCTCCGACCCCGCGCTGCGCGCCGCGCTCACACCCGACTACGCATTCGGCTGCAAGCGCGTGCTGCTCTCGGATGACTTCTATCCGGCAGTGGCATCGGACGCCGTGACACTCGTGCGGGGAGCGCTGTCCGCCGTCGAGGGGTCGACGCTGGTCGCTTCGGACGGCTCCCGGCACGACGTCGACGCACTCGTGCTCGCGACGGGGTTCGCTTCGACCCGCCAGCCGTACGCAGACCTCGTGCGCGGGACGGGCGGCCGGACGCTCGCGGCCCACTGGTCGGAGGGGATGACCTCCTTCGCCTCCACCGTCGTGGCCGGGTTCCCCAACATGTTCGTCCTCAACGGCCCGAACGCCTCGCTCGGCCATTCGTCGTCGGTCCTGATGATCGAGGAGCAGGCGGCCTACGTCAGCCGGGTACTGGACGGGCGCGCGGGACGCACCCTGCACGTGGACCCCGCAGCCGAGCGGACGTACACCGCCGAGATCGCCGAGGCGGCGGCGTCCACGCGGTGGATGACCGGTGGATGCCGCAACTGGTACGTCGACGACCGCTCCGGTCGCCTCACCCTGCTGTGGCCGGGAACCGTCGACGCGTTCCGCGCCCGGCTCGCGCGCGCCGACGGCTCCGAATTCATCACCGCCGACCCCCGAGAGGTGCACGCCCCCGCATCGGGCGCGCCGAGAGGAGCATCATGACCTTCCCCCTGCGTCTGGGTTACAAGGCTTCCGCCGAGCAGTTCGGACCCAACGAGCTCGCCGATTTCGCCGTGCTGGCCGAAGAGGTCGGCTTCGACTCGGTGTTCGTCTCCGACCACCTGCAGCCGTGGATGCACGACGGCGGACACGCCCCCGCGGCGATCCCGTGGATGGGGGCGGTCGGTGCGCGGACGTCGCGCATCGTGCTGGGCACCTCGGTGCTGACCCCGACGTTCCGCTATCACCCGGGCGTCGTCGCCCAGGCGTTCGCGACGCTCGGCGTGATGTACCCGGGCCGGATCATCCTGGGCGTCGGCACCGGCGAGGCCCTGAACGAAGTGACCCTCGGACTGGACTGGCCCGACCCGCCGGAGCGCTTCCAGCGTCTCAAGGAGTCGATCGGCCTGATCGAGAAGCTGTGGGCCGAGGAGCGGGTCACCTTCGACGGCACCTACTACTCCACGCACGACGCGACGATCTACGACCGCCCGCCCGCTGACCAGAAGGTGCCGATCTACATCGGCGCCTCCGGCCCCGCCGCGACCCGTCTGGCCGGACGCATCGCGGACGGCTACATCACGACGAGCGGAAAGGACCCGGCGCTGTACACCGACACGCTGCTGCCGGCACTCGCGGAGGGCCTGCAGAAGGCCGGGCGCGAGGAGGGCGCGGTCGACACGCTGATCGAGGTGAAGGTCTCGCTGCACCCCGACCCGGAGGTGGCGCTGGAGAAGACCCGCTTCTGGGCCCCGCTCGCGCTGTCGGCGGAGGAGAAGATGGGGATCCACGACCCGATCGAGATGCAGCGCCGCGCGGCGGAGCTGCCGATCGAGCGCGCCGCGTCGCGCTTCATCGTCTCGACCGACCCCGAGGAGCACGTCGAGCGCATCGCGCAGTACGTCGACCTGGGCTTCCGTCACCTGGTCTTCCACGACCCGGGGCACGACCAGGAGGAGTTCCTGCGGATGTACGGCACCGAGGTGCTTCCGCGGCTGCGAGCGCGGTTCGGGGAGTGACCGGGCCCGGCTCCGGCTGGGCGGTCGTCATCCCGGTCAAGCCCGGCGCGGTCGGCAAGTCCCGCCTGCATCTGGCCGATGTCGACCGGGTCACACTCGCGCGCGCGATCGCGCTGGACACGATCGCGGCCGCAGCGTCCTGCTCCGAGGTCGCGCAGGTGTTCGTCGTGACCGATGACGGCGCCCTCCCGGCGCTCGCCTTCGACATCCCCGGCCTGCGGTTCGTGCCGGAGGGGGACGGAGCGCTGCGCGGCATCGATGCGGCGGTCGCCGCGGGAGCGGCCGCGGCCGGAGAGGGGATGCCGCGCGCCGCGCTTCTCGGAGACCTCCCCGCCCTGCGCGCCGAGGATCTCGCGACGGCCCTCCGCGACTCCTCGGCGGTACCCCGCGCCGTCGTCGCCGATGAGGAGGGCACCGGGACCACCCTCGTGACGGCAGCGGCCGGCGTCCCGTTCCGCTCGTCGTTCGGCGAAGGGTCCTTCGTGCGCCACGTCGGCCTCGGATGCACGCCCCTGGACGTCGACGAGACCTCGACGCTCCGCCGCGACGTCGACACGGCAGACCAGCTGCTGGACGCGATGACCCTCGGCCTCGGTCCCCGCACCGCCCGGGTGCTGTCGGGTCGATGATCAGATCAGCAGGTAGACCGCGCCGATCACCGTGAAGGCGATCACGAGCCGTTCGAACACCGTCTGATTCAGGCGACCGGCGAGCCAGCGGCCGAACAGGGCACCGCCGATCACGAGCGGGGCGAGCACGAGGTCGACCACGAGCCCCGGCACCGTGATCAGGCCGAGCCCGATCGAGAAGGGCACCTTGCCGATGTTCACGATCGCGAAGAACCACGCGGCCGTGCCGAGGAACTCCTTCACCGGGAAGCGCGCGGCGAGGAAGTACATCGACATCACCGGTCCGGCGGCGTTCGCGACCATCGTGGTGAACCCCCCGATCGTGCCGTAGGTCGCCGCCGCGACGCGGTGCGGACCGGCATCCGACACCTGCGCGCCCATGCGCCGGCGCAGCAGCGTGATCGCGATCACGACGAGCAGGATGACCCCGATCGTCTTCTTCACCCACACGTCGTCGGCGAAGAACAGGAACACGACGCCGAGCAGGATGCCGGCGACCACGGCGGGAGCGAGGCGCAGCAGGGCGCGCCAGTTCGTGTGCTTCCGATACGTGAAGACGGCGAAGAGGTCGGCGAGGATCAGCAGCAGCAGGATCGTCCCGGTGGACTGCTTCGCCGGGAGCATCGCCGCGAAGATCGCCACCGCGACGGTCCCCGCTCCCGGGACGGCGGTCTTGGAGAGGCCGATCACGACCGCCGCGACGCCGAGCAGCGCCGACGCGAACCAGCTCAGCTCGAACATCGGCTCGATCAGCTCGTCGCGCGCGCGGCCGCGAGGGCGGCATCCGCGAGGGCCGCCGACGTGGGGAGATCGCGCATCCAGAGCGGCGTGACGACGGGGCGGATGCCGAGCCCCCGCACCGCATCGGCGTCGGCCGCGTCCTCCTCGGCGAGGAGCCACGCATCCAGAACGCCGCCCGCGGCGCGCGCGCCGTAGTGCGCGGCGACCGCGGACGCGGAGGTCTCGACCCCGATCGCGGTCAGGCACACGTCCGCCATGCCGCGAACCACCCGGCCGCCGATGATCGGCGAGACCCCGACGACGCGGGCGGCGGTGGAGCGCAGCGCCTCGCGGATGCCGGGGACGGCGAGGATCGGGCCGATCGAGACGACCGGATTCGACGGCGCGAGGACCACGACGTCGGCCTCGGCGATCGCCTCGGCGACGCCCGGTGCCGGCACCGCCGCGGCGATTCCGGGGTTCTCGAAGCGCACAGGCGCCAGCGCGGCCCGATGCCGGGTCCACCACTCCTGGAAGTGCATCGTGCCCTCGCCGGGGTCGGCGACCGTCACGTACGTGTCGACCTCGGCGTCGGTCATCGGCAGCAGCCGGGCGCCGAGCGGCCACCGCGCCGACAGGCGGGCGACGACCTCGGTCGGGGTGAGTCCGTCGCGCAGCCACCCGGTGCGGGCGAGGTGCGTGCCGAGGTCCAGGTCGCCGAGCGTGAACCACGGCCACCCGGCGCCCCAGGCCTGCAGCTCGTGATTCACCCGCTCGCTGTCGCCCGCGCGGCCCCACCCGCGCTCGGTGTCGTTCACGCCGGCGAGCGCGTACACGATCGAGTCCACGTCGGGCTGCAGGCGCACGCCGGACAGCCACAGGTCGTCACCGGTATTCACCACGATCGTGAACGGGGCGGATGCTGCACTCCCGGCATCCGCTCGCCCCTGCAGCGCGGCGCGCATGCCGAGGCAGAACCGCGAGCCCCCGACACCGCCGGCGAGGACGACGACGCGGGTCAAGGCGCGAATTCGTCCGCGGCGTGCGGAAGGGTGAAGCGGGCGACCGCATCGATCAGGGCGTCGACGGTCTGCGTGGCGGCGATCACGTCCACGGAGAGCCCGGCGCGGCGGGCGTCCTTCGCGGTGCGGGGTCCGATCGCGGCGATCACCGTCGAATCGGGGATCTCGGGGAACTGCAGGCGCACCTGCTCGGCGACCGAGCCGCTCGTGACGAGGATCGCGTTGATGCGGCCGCTGCGGACGTCGTGCCCGATGCGCTCGGTCACCGGCACACCCACCGTGCGATAGGCGACGACGCTGCGGACGCGGTGGCCGGCCTCGACGAGGAGACGGGTCAGGACAGGCTTGGCGATCTCGCTGCGGAGCGTCAGGATGTCGCGCGCCTCCGGCTCGATCGCGATCATCTGCTCGGCCATGCCCGCGGCGGAGTTGTCGCGCTCGGGGACGAGATCGACGCGATACCCGACCGCCTGGAGCGCGGCGGCGGTCGTCTCGCCCACCGCGGCGACCTTCGTCTGGGCCGGGATCGACGCCCGGTGCGCGAACAGGACGTCGACGGTGGTGGCGCTGGTCACCGTGAGCCAGTCGAACGCGCCGGCTTCGAGATCGGCGAGCGCCCGGTCGAGCGTCTCCTGGTCGTTCGTCGGCGCGAAGTTGATGAGCGGCGCGACGACAGGAATGGCCCCCTGGTTGCGCAGACTCGCCGCGACACCGTCGCCCCACGGGCCCCCGCGCGGCACCAGCACGCGCCATCCCGCGAGGGGCTTGGGCTGCTGTGGAACGTGGTTCATGGTGTTGGGCTCTCGTGGTGCGCGGTCAGCCGCCCCAAGATCGAGCAACCGACAGACGAATTCAGACCTCGGGTCTTGTGGTCAACGCCGTCGGCAGCATTCGCACCATTGCACTGCCTGACCGTTCGAGCATACTCCGGGCGGTGGTCGGCCGCGCCGGCGCACGACGCGAAGGGCCTGATCAGCGGGCGTAGAGGCGCACGGCTGCCCAGACGATCAGGCCGACCGCCGCGGCTCCGGCCACGACCGCGGCCGTCGCGGCACCCGGATTCCTGCGCGAGAACGCCCGGGCCTTCACGACACCGCGATCCGTGGCCAGCGCAACCCGCTTGGGGACGTTGGCCTTCTCCTCGATCGCGGCGAGCGCGGCCTTCAGCTCAGCGCGGGCCTGTTCGACCGGGTCGGTGATGCCGATCGGGACTGCGGTGCGCGGCACGGCGACCGTCGCGCGCGAGACGGGAACGGGAGAGTCAGAGCTCATCGCGCACCTCCTGGACGTCCTGGACGATGGATTGCACCGGGTTCTGCGAGCGCGCGACCTTGCGGAAGCGCCGGATGCCGAGCAGCACGAACAGCGCCGTCCCGAGCAGCAGCGACACGAGCACGATCAGGGCGGACAGCCAGTACGGCATCCAGCTGCCGAGGCCGATGATCGCGAAGGCGACCATGACGCCGAGCGCCCAGAACAGGAGGAAGATCGCGACGGCGAGCCAGGCCGCGCCGATGCCCGCGTCTTTCGACGTCCGGCGCACCCACGCCTTGCCGGCGTCGACCTCGGCGATAACGAGATTGCGGATGAGCTCCGGGATCTCGCCGATCAGGGTGAACAGGCTGTCGTCGTTGCGGTCACGGTAACCGCGCGGAGTCGTCATCGTCAGGCTCCGTTGCGGGAGTCGCCCGCGGCCTTCGCGATGTCGTCGAACGCGTCGTCGGCGGCATCCTTCACCGCTTCCGCGCTCTTCTGGGCGGACCGGCTCACGTCATCGACCTGGGCACGCCCGGTCTTGATCGCGGAATCGAGCTTCTGACCGGGGGTCCCCTTCGAGGTCGCCGCCTTCGTGACCTTGACCGCGCTGTCCCAGAGGGTGCTCGGCAGAGCCATCGCGGTGGACTTGGTGAATTCCTTGACCTTGGTCACCTGCTCCTGGACCGGGTCGAGGTTCCAGACCTTCGCGGCCTGAGCCTTGATCTGCTCGTAGCGCTCGCGACCCGCGCGGGTGCCGAGCACGTAGCCTGCGGCCAGTCCGATGACCAGCCCTACTTTGCCCCTCATGGGGTCTCCTCACGGTCGTTGGATCCTGATGTCTGCGACCAGGCTATCGCCGTATGCCGATTCCGACATCCGGTGGTCATCCGAAGGGCCCTGTGATAGGTCGGCGGCCCCGGGCGTCTCGCCGTTTGCCAGACTGGACGCGTGAGCATCGACGGGCGCGACACCGCGAGCGGGCCGTTCTCGGCCATGCTCGTCGTCGACCTGCCGATCGCCAAGCTCGACGCCCTCGACGTCATCGCGTTCGTCGCCGACAGCACGGTCGAGAACGCACAGACGGCCTTCCCGCGGGTGCCGCTCGAGCCGAACGCGTGGGCGGAGGTGCAGATCCCGAAGTTCGGCGATCCGCCGCCGTTCGCCGTCGACGTGTGCTCGGACGTCTCACCCGCGCACGCGGCCGCAGCGGCCGCGCGGCTGGCCGAAGCGCTCGAGCGGGTCGGCTGGTCGGTGCGGCTTCCCCGGCCCGGCGAGGCCTGACCGGCGTCAAGTGAGGGGTCGCTCGTCCGGGGATCCCCACAGCGCGGTGCGCCGCACGCGCTCCGCTTCGTGCGCGGCATCCGGAACGACCTGCGCGAGCCCCGTCCCCGCGAGCCACGCGCCGACGACGGCGAGTCCGTCCACCCCGTGGATCGCCGAACGCGCCGCCTCGGTGCGCTCGGCGTGCCCGAGCGCGGAGACGGGGTCGGGCTGGCGGTAGCGCCCGCGATGCGACGCCAGAAGCGCGTCGCCGTCCAGTGCGACGCCGCGCGCGGCCGAGACCTCCGCGAGGGCGAGGGCGGCCGCGGCGCGGTCGTCGAGGTCCGCCGTCGCCGGACGCGTACCGGGCCCGCCGAACGAGACCTTGAGCACGTGGACGTCGGGGGCGGTCTGCATCCACGGCCAGCGCGCGGTCGAATCGGTGACGGATGCCGCACCCTCGCGACCCGGAACCGAGTAGACCGCCGTCGCGATCGGAGCAGCCGTCAGGGCGGGCGAGCGGACCACGAGCGTGACGACCTCGAGCGCGGTCGTGGCCGGCTCGGCGAGCTCCGGGACGAGCGCGCCGAGGAGGCGGTGCGCGTCGGCGGCGCCCGTGGCGACCACGATCTGGTCGGCGGGCCCGACGGGATCGTCGTCCTCTCCCGCGTCGGTCTCGATGATCCACTGCCCGGCAGCGCGCTGCACGCCGAGCACCCGGGTGCCCGTGCCGATGCGCACCTCGAGGGCGCGCAACCGCTCGTCCAGGGCGTCCACGAGCCGGCTCATGCCCCCGTCCAGGCTCTCGAGCCCGGCATCCGCGGGCCGGCCCTTCTTCGCAGCGCTCGCCCGATCGGCGCGCAGCTGCATCACGGCGCCGGCGAGGGATCCCGTGCGAGTGAGGGCGGCGTTGAGGCCCGGGACGACCGCTTCGACGTCGACGTCGTCGGGGTCGATCGCGAACCCGCCGACGCTCAACGGCGCGACGATCCGCTCCAGGACGGCCTCGCCCATGCGGGTGCGCACGAGCTTCCCGAGGCTGCGCTCCTGCCCGATCGTCAGCGGGGGCCGGATGCGGTCGAGGTACGCGCGCCACGCTCCGCGCCACCCGATGATGCGGCGGACGCTCTCGTCCCACGGGTTCTCCGGGATGCCGCGCAGCGTCGCCGCCGGCACCGGGGCGGCGCCGTCCGGCAGTCCCGCGATCCACTCCGCGCGCGGGGCCGTGGGCACGACGGCCCCGCCGAGACCGAGCTCGTCGACGAGGCGGCGGACGGCTCCGCCGCGGGTGGCCCACCCCTCGGCGCCCAGGTCGACGCGGACACCCGCGAGCTCGTGCGTGCGGATCGCGCCGCCGAGCGCCGTGTCCTCCTCGAGGAGCGTGACGCGGATGCCGACCTTCGCGCATTCGAGCGCGGCGACGAGTCCGCCGATCCCGCCGCCGATCACGACGACGTGGGAGTCGTGCGCGTGCGCGGCGAGGTCGTCCAGGGCTGAGGTGTCGGCATCCACCCCTCTATCTTCGACGCTGGCCTCTCCCCCGTGAAACGACATCTGCACGTCGAGACGGTGGGGTTCACCCATGGTCTCGACGCGCAGAAGTCGTCTCAGCGTCAGGCGACGCGGCCATCGTGCAGCTCGACCACCCGATCGGCGCGCTGCACGAGCAGCGGATCGTGCGTGGAGACCACGGCGGCGATGCCCTGGCTGTGGACGAGGTCGCCGATCAGGTCCATCACGGTCGCCGCGGTCCGGGAATCCAGCTGCCCGGTCGGCTCGTCGGCGATCAGCACGCGGGGCCGCGCGACGATCGCGCGGGCGATGCCGACGCGCTGCTGCTGACCTCCGGAGAGCTCCCCCGGGCGCTGGGCGGCGTGATCGGCGAGCCCGACCAGCGCGAGCGCCTCCGCGACCCGCGCGTCGCGCTCCGCGGCCGCGACGCGGGCGATCCGCAGCGGGAGCTCGACGTTCTCGGAAGCCGACAGGACCGGGATGAGCCCGAAGGACTGGAAGACGAAGCCGAGCTGCTCGCGGCGCAGCAACGCGAGGGCGTCCTCGTCGAGCGCCGTCGCCTCGGTCCCACCGATCCAGACCCGGCCCGAGGTCGGCCGGTCCAGGCCGCCGAGGAGGTTCAGCAGAGTGGTCTTGCCGGCGCCGGAGGCCCCGCGGATCACGACGAGCTCGCCGGGATCTGCCGCGATGTCGATGTCGACGCACGCGTGCACCTCGCCGGCCGACGTCGAGAACGTGCGGGTGAGCGCCTCCGCGCGCACAGCGGTCATGACGCGTCCTCGTCGTCGCTCGTCCGCGGTGCCGGCCGGACGGCGACGTGGTCGGGTTCGAGCGCGAGGCGGACACGCTCGCGGAGGTCGAGGGCCTGCACGAAGTCGTCGGGCAGCTGCAGGCGGCCCACGCGATCGAGCACGGCGTACTCCTCCGCCACGTGCTCCTCCGCACCGTCCGCGTCGACCCGGGTCGAGCGCAGGACTTCGGTCGAAGTGCGCCCGTCGCGGATCTGCACGGTGCGTGCGACGTGCTCGGACACACTCGGGTCGTGCGTGACGATGAGCGTCGTCACCCCCAGTTCGCGGTTGACCGCCCGCATCGACTCGAGCACGTGCGCGGTCGTGGCGTCGTCGAGCTCGCCGGTCGGCTCGTCCGCGAGCAGGACGCGCGGATTGTTCGCGATCCCGACAGCGATCGCGACGCGCTGCTGCTCGCCGCCGGACATCTCTGCCGGCCGGCGCCCGGCGCAGTGCGTGACCTCGAGGAGGTCGAGGAGCTCGGCCACGCGCGCGCGGCGCGCGGCGGCGCCCTTCGGCGCGCCCGTGATCGCGAGCGCCGCGGCGACGTTCTCGCTCGCGTCCAGATACGGCAGGAGGTTGCGCGAGGTCTGCTGCCACACGAATCCGACGCTCCGGCGGCGGAAGACGACCCGCTCCTTGTCCGTCATCGTGAGCAGATCGTGTCCGGCGACCCACGCGACCCCCGCGGTGGGCTGGTCGAGGCTCGAGAGGATCGACAGGAGCGTCGACTTGCCCGACCCCGAGGCGCCGACGACCGCGACGAGCTCGCCCGGGTCGACCCGCAGGTTGAGGCCCTGCAGCGCCTGCACCTCGACGCCCTGGCCCGTCCCGGTGAGCACCTTGAAGATGCGCACGAGATCGACGCACAGGATGTCGGCTCCCGAATCGGTGACGGCGTATGCCATGGTCCTATCCTTCCTCCACGGTGCGCAGGGCGCTCGCGGCGCGGGCCCGGCGCGACACCCACAGGGCGATCGCGGTGAACAGCGCGGCCAGCAGGACGAAGCCGCCGAGCGTGATCGCGAGGGTGACGGCATCCACGTGATAGCCGGGCTGAACCGTCGATCCCGTGAACGAGCGGAGGTCGACCCCCGCGAGGACGACGACCGGCACGAGCGCCCCGAAGAGCGTCCCGGCGACGATCGCCGCGATCGCCGGTGGGCCGACTTCCCACAAGGCCAGCGCGGTGGCCGACCGCGGCGGAGCGCCGAGCGTCCGCAGGAGCGCGAGGACCCGGGCGCGGGGCCGCGCGGCGAGCGTGAGGGTCATCACGATCGCGAGCGCGCTCAGCAGCGCCGCGAGCGTCGTCGCGGCGAAAAGCGCGATGCGCACGCCCTGCACGGAGGGGCTGGACTGGATGCCGGCGACGATCCGGTCGACCGACTCGATGCGGACGGCATCCCCCAGCTGCGCCCGCACCGCCGCGGAAACCTCGTCGACGGATGCCGCAGATTCCAGCCTCAGCAGGAGAGTGCGATCCGCCGGGTCGCGTCCGGTGACCTCGACGGCCGCGGACGAGTCGATCGCGACCCAGTTCTCTCGGGATCCGATCGGGCTCGGACCGCTGGAGACCCCGGCGACCTGGACGGGGACCGCGTTCACCCGCACCTCGGTCGAATCGCCGATCAGGTCCGCGGTCGCCGCGGCGACGACGACCGGCGTCGCCGCACTCCCGGGCGTCAGATCGGAGCCGGCGGGCAGCAGTCCCGGTCCGTCTCCCTGCACGGTGCGCAGGTCGGCGGCGTCGACGACGAACACCGACGTCGGGCGCTTCTGGCCGCCCACATCGAGCGTCGCGGTCTCGGCTCCGGAGACGCCGGTCGCGGCATCCACCCCCTCGATCGCGCGCACGCCCTCGAGCTGCTCGGCCGTGAAGGAGCCGCCGGTGATCTTCAGGTCCGCACCGATCTGGGCCTGCGCCGAGCGGGCGACCCCCTCTTGCAGCGAAGAGAGGAGGACACCGGAGGACACCGCGACGGACACCCCCACGACAAGGGCGAGCACGGGGGTCAGTCCGATCGCCGGTTCACGCAGCGCCCGCGCTGCGCCGAGGAACGGCCCGAGCGTCGAGCGGCGGCGCGCCGCATCGAACACGCGACGCAGCGGCAGCGGGTAGACGCGCAGGGTGATCAGACACGCGACGAGCGCGAGCAGGAGCGGCGTGGCGGCCTGCAGCAGATCGACCCCCTGCGCGGCTTCCGTGCCACGCAGGAACAGCAGCGCCACCGCGGCCGCGGCGAGCGCGAGCACGACGCCTTCGACGATGAGCCGCACGCGGGAGCCGCGCCGCCCGAGGTCGGCGCGGGAGGGACGCTCGGATGCCGTTCCCGCGAGCACCGCGAGGATGACGGGCGGGGCGAGGGCGAGCAGGAGCGCCGGGACGAAGATCGCGGGCGTGACCGGCGCGGACCACACCGCCGCGCCGATCGCCACCGCCAGCAGGGCGCCGATCACCGCCGGAACGAGGCCCAGCAGCACCCCCTCGAGGCCGAGGATCGCGCGCAGCTGCCCCGGAGACGAGCCCCGCGCCGACAGGAGGCGGAGGGCGGAACGGCGTCGCTCGAGCACGAGCCGGCATCCGAGCACCAGTACCGCCGCCGCCACGCCGACCGGTCCCGCGACGATCATCGCGAGGAGGGCCGCGGTCGCCCGCTCCTGCGCGAGTGCGCGCTCGATCGTGGCGGTGACGTCGGCGGTGAAGCGCAGACTCAGGATGCCGACGCCGTCGGCGGAGGAGCCGATCGTGTGCGAGACCGCCGTGAGCTTGCGCAGCGCGGCCGCGGTCTGCGGCGCCGTGCCCGCGTCGATCGAACTCGTGTCGAACGGGTACCAGACCGTGCTCCGCTGGGGTCCGGGGAGCGAGAACGAGATCGGGGCCGACGCAGGATCGGCGTAGCCGATGCCCGTGACACGGCGCGGCTGATTGCCGTCGTCGAACACGTTGGGCTGGAGGACCGAGGGCACGTGCTGCCAGTAGTCGCTGCCGGCATCCACCGCCTCGAACGTGCCGACGAGGACGATCGATGTGCGGAGGTCGCCCGCCACGGTCGTGCGGGTCTGCCCGATCGGCCAGTCCATCTCGGTGGCCGTGTCATCGGAGAGCACGATCTCGACGAGGCCGTCCGTCGCCGGCGCCGGGGCGCGCCCCTGGACGATGCGGATCTCCTCGGCGTACCCGGGGTCGAACGCGATCGTGACGAATCCGGTCCGCGGGGTCTCGATCAGAGGCAAGTCCAGGCTCATCCCGACGGCACGCGCAGGGCCGAGGAGTGTGGGGAGCGGCGCGTCGGCCTGCGTACGGATCTGCTCCAGGCTCGCCTCGAAGCCGCCCCACACGTCGTCGACGGTGAGCGCCGGATCGACCGCACGCGCGGCCGCCTGCGGAAGCCCCGCGACGGTCGCCTCGACGTCGCGATCCAGCGCGCCGAGGCCGGCCAGCCGGTCGCGCATCGCGGTGTCGGCGAGCGTCGCGAGTGCGAGCGGTGCGAGCGTTGCCACGAGGACGAGCACGAGCACGAGAGCAGCGACGGTCGACCCGCCGGAGCGGGCGCGCACGTGCCGGGTCACGAGCGCCGGGATGCTGCGCGCGCTCACCGCGCCTCCTCCCCGACGGTCGCGCCGATCGCGGCGCGGCGGACACCGACGGCGGCGATCCCGGTGACGACGCTCAGACCGATCAGCTGCAGGGCGGCCGCTATCGCGAACGGCGGCCACGCGAACGCGACCCCCGCGCCGAGGGCGAGGATTCCGGGGGTCACCGCCTGCACGAGCGCGGGGGCGACCAGCCACGAGACCGCGATTCCGGCGACCGTGCCGAGGACCGCGGACGCGGCGAACACCGCAGCGACCTCGCCCGCCCGGGAGCGCGCCTGCGCGCCGGGGGTGAGGCCGAGAGCCCGGAGCACGCCGAGGTCGCGGCGCCGGTCCAGGCTCAGGGTCTGGATGATCGCGAACGCGGCCAGCAGCGCGAGCGCGCCGGAGCCGCCCGCCGCGATCCACCAGCCGGAGACGAGGGAGCCGACGACGGATGCCGTCACGCCGGGCGCCGCGGTCGCGACCGGGCGATCGCCCAGTGCTTCGCTGAACGCGCGATCGGCATCCGGATCACCGGCGGCCCAGACCGCGTTCGGCGGCACGAAGGACGTCCCCCGCTGCAGCGCGGACGCCGTGAGCGCATCGAGCGGGACGAAGACGGCGAGCCCGGACTGCGCCCCCGGGACGGCGTCGACCACGACGGCGACCTCGAGCTCACCGCGACGGCCGGTGCCGGCGTAGCGGAACTCGACCCCGTCGCCCGGGCCGATGCCGAGGCGCGCCGCGAGGGCCGACCCGATCGCCGCGCGGACGGGAGCGGGGTCGCCCGGCTCCGCACCGACCCACAGGACCGCCTCGGCACTCTCCCCGAGGACGGCCTCCCCAGTGACGGCGAGGGCTTCGCCGGCCGCGTCACCGGCGAGCGGCTGGACCGTGTCGATCCGGACACCGACGTCGGCCGTCGAGAATGCCGGCGGGATCGCCGCGGTCAGCGCGGAAAGGCTCCAGGGGCCGGTGCCGGCGGGGACATCGGCGGTCGCGGTGACCGCGGTCGTGCCCGCCAGGACCTCATCGAGCGTGAGACGGGCCGAGGTCGGCGTACCGAGCGCGTCGACGAACGTCGCGCTCAGCTGGAGCACGGCGGCCACGTTCGGGCGCGACGACGCGATCTCGACGGTGACGCGGATGCCGGTCGCCTCCTGTCCCAGGGCGACGGGTGCGCCGGCGACGGAGTCGGGGGTCGGGGTCACGGTGGCCGCGAGGGCCTCCGGATCGACCGCCCCACCGGCCGGGGAGAGGACCGTGGGGATCGCGACGGAGGGCACCGCGATGATCTCCGCGACCGTGCTGCCGATCTCGATGGGGGCCACGAGCACACCGGCGGCGGCATCCACACCCTCGACGGCTGCGGCGTCCGCCACCGTCCCGGGACTCGCGGTCTGCGGCGGGAGGTCGACGCGCAGATCGGCGCCCGCCCGGACGGCGGCGGAGTCGGTCGCCGCGGCGGTCCAGGTGGCGCTGTACGCCGCGGCGAAGAGCGCCTGCGCGAAGGTGAGTGCGACCAGCAGCACGGCCACCGCGTACACCGGGAGCCGCCGGGCGACCTGGCGCGGTGCGAGCGCCGGGCCGGGTCCTGCGGCGCCGGCGCGGGCGACCGTGGCCGCGCCGGCGGCGAAGACCGCGAGCGCGAGGAGAGCCGCGGCCAGGAGTACCGCGCTCGGCGCGATCGCGACGATCGGATCGAAACCCCCGGGACGCGCCTGCGGCAGCTGCCAGACCGCGAAGGCGCCGGTGAGCGCGACGACGCCGATCGCGGCGGCCGTCGCGATGCGCGCGCCGCGACGGCGGGAGTCCGAGCGGCGGCGCTGCGCGGCGACGAGGACCGCCGCGAGGACGAGGGCCGTGAGTGGCGCCGTCCAGCCGAGCGGGAGCGCCTCGAGCGCCGCCTGCGCACCGAAGAGCAGCACGGTGAGCGCGCCGCCGGACACGAGGCCCAACACGCTGGCGGTCACCGCGATCGCGGCGGCCTCGATCGCGCCGAGCGCCGTCGCCTGGCGTCCGGACAAGCCCCGCGCCCGCAGGTTCGCCATGTCCTGCTCGCGGGCGGCGGCCAGAAGCCGCCCGAGTTGGAGCACCGCGGTGGAGGCCAGGAGCAGAACGAGCACGATGAGCGCGGGCGCGGCGGAGAGCAGGGCGACGACGCCGGCAGCCACCTGCGCGGCGACCTCATCGCGCGGCACGCCCGGAGGAGCGGCATCCCCCGACCGCTCGACGGCGACCGTCAGGGACGCGAGGATCGCGTACACCGTCGCGACCGCCACCGACAGCGTCGCGGCCGTGGTGAGCAGCAAGCCGCGCCGGGCACCCGCGCGGGCACGGACGAGCCGTCCCGTGCTGAGCGCGCGAGCAGGCATGGGCGTCCTCCGGGGGGTCGGGTGCGGCCATCTCAACCTATCCCGGCCCTCTGCCCGAGCCCCGAAGGGAGTGGGAGACTGGCGGGATGACGCTGCACATCACCGGCGACTCGGATGCCGACCGCCTGCTCACCGACGACCCTCTCGCCCTGCTGATCGGCATGCTGCTGGATCAGCAGGTCGCGATGGAGACCGCGTTCGCCGGGCCGCTGAAGATCCGGGAGCGGGTCGGATCGGTGGATGCCGCGACCCTGGCGTCCTACGACGCCGACGCGCTGGTGGAGGTGTTCAAGGAGACGCCCGCCGTGCACCGCTATCCGGGCTCGATGGCGGGACGCGTGCAGTCGCTGTGCGCCGCGATCGAGCAGGACTGGGGCGGCGACGCGGCCGCGATCTGGACGCAGGACGACCCGGACGGCGCGACCGTCCTCAAGCGCCTGAAGGCGCTGCCGGGGTTCGGCGAGCAGAAGGCGAAGATCTTCCTCGCGCTCCTGGGCAAGCAGTACGGCTTCACGGGCGCCGGGTGGCGCGAAGCGGCCGGCGCGTACGGCGAGGAGGGCTCGTTCCGCTCCGTCGCCGACATCGTCTCACCGGAGTCCCTCGCGAAGGTCCGCGAGCACAAGCGCGCGATGAAGGCGGCCGCGAAGGGCGCGTGACCTTCAGGCGGGTACGGCGAGCGCGCCGTAACCCAGCGCGATGAACAAGCTGAGCACGGCGAGCACGATCGTCACCGGGACCATCGTGAACCTCTCGGGCTTGCTGCGCGAGACCGCATTCATCAGGATGCCGAGCATGAAGTAGGCGAAGATCACCCACATCGCGACCTCGGCGAAGCCCGCGGGGAACAGGGCGATCGCACCCACGCGGTCCCAGGCGATGAGGTCGATCAGCACATAGATCAGGACCGAGACCGCGCTGCCGACCCGGAGCCGGGGCGGCAGCACCCGGTGCTGTCCACCCCACGCGAACCGGCCGAGCGGCGCTCCGAGCGCGAGCGCGATCTGGAAGGCGGCGAGCAGGGCGAGGACGACCGTCAGGGCCAGGGCGAAGGGCATGGTGCGAGGCTATCGACCCGGGGCCGCGGCGATGCGTGTGCAGAACTCCTCAGATCTGCCCGGTCCGCACACCCACGGCGCGGAATACGGCCCCACGCGCACCGAGTTTGAGGAGTTCTGCACGGGAGAGGCCGGGGGTCAGAGCTCGTAGAAGAACGAGTCGCGGATCGCGCCGCCCGCGGCGCTCCACCACAGCTCCATCGACCCCGGGACACGGCTGACAGCCGCCACCGCGAACGGGTTCGCCGACTGCTGCGGGCCCTCCAGCGTGTACCGGGACCAGGAACCGCCCTCGTACCAGTACGCACCCTGGACCGACTGGTCGGCCCCGGCGAACCACAGCTCCATCGATCCAGGAATCCGCGAGACGGCGGCGATCCCGCTCGAGGGGAGCGCGGCGCCGGGGCCGGCGAGCTGATACCGCGACCACTCGCCGCCCTCGTACCAGAACGCCGCCTCCACCGAACCGGCAGGCCCGGTCCACCACAGCTCCATCGAGTTCTCGATACGCGACACCGCGGCGATCCCCCCTCCGACGGCGGCAGACCCGGCCGGCGCCAGCTGATACCGCCCCCACGCTCCGCCGTCATACCAGAACGCCGCCTCCACCGAACCGGCGGGCCCCGTCCACCACAGCTCCATCGAGCCCGGGATGCGCGACACCGCCGCGAACTCCGAGCCGCGGCCCGCCGAACCCTCGGGTGCGAGTTGATACCGCGACCACGAGCCGCCCTCGTACCAGAACGCCGCCTCCACCGAACCGGCCGGACCCGCCCACCACAGCTCCATCGAGTTCGGGATACGCGACACCGCCGCGACGCCGGTCGCGGCATCCGCTGATCCGTCGGGTGCGAGCTGGTGCCGCGACCACGAGCCGCCCTCGTACCAGAAGGCACTCTCGATCGACCCGCGGGCGCCGACCCACCAGAGCTCCATCGAACCGGCGACGCGGGAGACGGCGGCGATGCCGGATGCCGCAGCGGCGGATCCCGCCGGCGCGAGCTGGTATCGACCCCACTGGCCGCCGTCGTACCAGAAGGCCCCCTCGACGGAGCCGGCGGGACCGATCCACCACAGCTCCATCGAATTCGGGATCCGCGACACCGCGGCGATGTTGGGAACCGCGGCGGCGCTGCCGGCGGGCGCGAGCTCGAATCCTCGCCATGCGGCCTTGTCGGAGACCTTGTTCGCCACTGCACCGAAGCGGCGGCCGGCCCACGTGGTGAACCCGGAGGCCATGCCCTTCTCGCGCGTGTGGTGGTGCAGGGTGAACGGCTGTGCGGTGTTGTCGGGTCCGAAGTCGATCGTGAAGTCCAGCACGTGCAGTCGGTCGGCCCGCGCCGCTCCACGCACGGGTCGCACCTCGCCCGTCGAGCGACGGTACGCCAACGCCGCGGCGCCGTCGGGCGCGACACCGTCCACGGTCAGGACGCCGCGCCATCCGTCGTGGTTCATCTCCCACTCGCCGAGCCAGTCGACCCGGTCGAACGGGTCGGCAGGCGCCGCCGGCACACCCCCGCGCCGGAGCTGCGCACCGAACGGGATCCCTGCCCATGACGTGTCGCCGGCGGCCAGCCCGACATCGCTCGAATAGACGCTGACGGCGAAGTCCTGGCCGCCGTCGCCGATGTCGGCGATGCGCAGGTTCACGGTCTGACCGGCATCCGAGAACCACCCCGTGACGTCGTGCTTCGCGCCGTTCAGGTAGTAGCTGCCGAGCTTGGTCGCGGACCCGGCCGAGAAGGAGTCGGATGCCGCGCGCAGGTCCGTGAAGCGGCGGAGCGTCATCCGCCCGCGCCAGCCGTCGTGGTCCATGTCCCACTGGCCGACGAAGGCCGCCCGGAGGTCCGCCGCCGGATCGATGACATCGATGATGTAGTGGGCGATCCCGGTGTTGATCATGAAGGTGGGGTCGTTCTCGTACCGGATGCGGATGAAGTCGCCCTCGCCCCACGAGTTCTTGGCGATGAAGTAGCGCCGCTCCGCGTTGAACCCCACGAGCAGGAGCACATGTCCGCCGCCGCCGACCGTCACGTTGACGACGACCTCGTGTCGCGCGCGGAGCACGTTCTCGAGGTCGGTGACGGAGAAGTCCGTGAGCACCCCCGAGGTTCTCACGCCGTAGCGAGCCCGTCCGCGCGCCGCGAACGGGATGTGCGCGGGTGCGAACTCGAAGTGGTCGCGCTGCTCCTGTGTCGGGCTCGCCGCCCCGTTCAGCGTCGCGGCCGCGGGGATGTTCGCGATCATGTCCGCCTGGGTGCGGTAGGGAGCGTCCGCGCGCTCCGGGACCCGCATCCGTTCGAGGTGTTTGACGATGTCGCTGGAGCCCTGGAATCCCATGAGCGAGTGGTTGCCGAAGTCGCTCTCGTGGGCCTTGCAGATGTGGAACAGATACTGCTCGGACAGGCCCACCTGGAGCCCCTTCAGGCGCCGGTAGGCGGCTTCGAGCGCCGCGATCCCGGCGAATGCCCAGCACGTGCCGCGGTCCTGCTGGTTCTGGAACGGCGATTGATCCGCCGCGAGGGTGACCTCGGTGCCGGTGAGCACCACCGGCGGCATCGGGGTGACCCAGCCGTTCGCGAGGGACAGCGTGCGGGCCTCCTCGAGTCCGCGGGTGAAGAGGGCGAGGGGCTGGAGGGCGGGGTTCGCAGGCATGGGAACGGCTCCGATCATCGGCTGGTGATACCGATGAGGAGGTAGGGGCGGCGCGCGTGATACCTCTCGGCGGTCAGGCGTGCCGCGGAGATCGAGGATTCTGAGGACGGATGCCGCGCACGGCCCCTCCGGAACCTCGATCCCCTCCGAACGGGGCCTTCGCGCGGTCAGGGGCGCGCGTACTCCGAGCCGGACCGGGTCCTGGCGAGCTCGCCGTGGTCGACGAGGTGGCGGCGCAGCACCGCCACGTCGTCGGTGAACGCCGCGAGCTGCTCGTTGACCTCGCGCTCGCTGAGAACGCGATCGTCGGGGAAGGCACGGGCGGCCACGTGCGCCAGGAGTTCGGCCCGCACCGAGCGATCCGCTGGGTACGCGGTGATGCGGCCGTCCGGCCCGAGGAAACGCTCGACGCCCTGCGGCCGGGGCCGCACCGGATTCGCGACCAGGGCACGGGCGAAGACATCCGGGACCACACGAAGATCGGCGCCGTCCACGGACAGCAGGCCGGAGCGCGTCAGCGCCTCGCGGACGTGCCGTGCGCGCGACGGCGACAGTGCGTCGAGCGTCGGACTCGCTCCTGCCGTCACGAACTCGGCGTAGACCGCCCGGGCGGTGTCGTTCGCCAGGGCGGCGACGATCGCTCGCCAGCCTTCGGCGGGGAGGGCAGCCATGCCTTCACGCTACGCCGGGCCACGAGTAGTGTGCCCCGCATGCCCATCCGGTTCGAGAACGTCGCGATCGCCGTGCGCGATCTGGAGGCGACGATCGCGTTCTTCACCGATCTCGGGCTGGAGGAGATCGGCCGCGACACCGTGAGCGGCGAATGGACGGACACCGCGGTGGGCCTGGACGGCAATCACGCGAAGATCGCGATGCTGCAGACACCCGGCGGCGACGGTCGGCTGGAACTCTTCGAATACATCCACCCGGACGCGATCGAGACCGAGCCCACCCGGCCGAACGAGATCGGCATGCACCGGGTGGCGTTCTCGGTCGACGACCTCGACGAGGCGCTCGCGATCGCCGCCCGGCACGGCTGCGAGCCGCTGCGCGGAGTGGCGAGGTACGGGGACGTCTACAAGCTCACGTATGTGCGCGGTCCGAGCGGGATCATCGTGATGCTCGCCCAGGACCTCCGCCGGTCCTGACCCACCTGCACCCGCGAGAGGGCACGAACGCACCTCCCGAGCGGCGTGTCGCCCTACAGATGTGCCCTCTCGCGGAGGAGCAGTCAGCCTGGTGTGATCGAGATGGCGGTCGCGAGGACGCTCGCTGCCGCACCGAAGATGCTGGTCGCCCACGCGAGCGCCCACCCGAGATTCAGATCGACGGAGCGCAACGAGTCGAAGTGGCGATCCAACTCGGCGTAGTACAGGACCTTGCCTCCGCGCAGGCCCGGATCCGGGTAGGTGGCGGCCAGGCGACGAAGCCTGCTGTCTACGGGAGCCCGCCACCTGTCGATCTGCCTGCGCACCAGACGCAGCACGTGCCACTGGGCCCAGATGGCGTCACGGACGAAGACTGCTCCGACGATGAGAAAGGCGACGAATTCGACGATCACCGCGGCGATCCAGGATTGCGGCGTGCTGACCCAGGACATGAAGGGCGATGGCTGACCCTGCACCGCGATGGCCAACAGGACCATTCCGAGCGAGATCGCGCCGCCCACTTTCCACAATGCCCGATTCAGGAAGACGATGGCGGGTGTGCGAGCCGGGTTGTGCCAGTCCAGTCGCAGGCTGGGCCTGCTTCCGAGCACGGGGACGAGTGCGGCTATCCACCAGAGGATCCACAGCCCGTTGGCTGCCAGCGCCGCCGTCAGTGCCATCGTCAGGAACTCGCCGGGACCGAGGCTGAACTGGCCCCGGGAGGCATCATTCACCCACAAGAGGAGGGCCATTCCGGTTCCCGCACCCGCGACGACGCCGGCGATCTGGAGCGACATGCGTACGTAGTGCGCTCGGATCCAGTCAGCAATCGCATCTGCATCCGAGGACGACAGCCCGAGGCCGTCGATGGCGACAGCGGCGGTGAGCAGGGCGTTCCACAGCACCGGCCCACCGATCAAGAACAGCGCGTTGATCGCGCACAGCGCGGAGCACCACAGCCACGTGATCCACCCTGGGCCGACACCGGGCACGCCGAGCGCGGTGCTGATCGCCAGGACGAGGAGGGGGCTGACCGCGATGACGGCCGCTCGGCTGCTCCCCACGGCTGTCCGCACGGTCGTCTCACGCGAGTGTTCGCGATACGCCAGACGAGCCTCGGGGGTGAGTCGGCTCAGTGGAACCGCGCTCGTACCGCCGATGCGAAACAGCAGGAGTGCAGTCCGCCCCTCCAGAACCGCCGCTGTGACCGGCCCCGCATCGGCGCGCACGATCGTTCCGTCACCCATCCATCCCCCTGGGACCACGTTAGCGGCGCGGCATCATGCCCCAGGAATCGATGACCTCGGAGTCGACGTCAGCCCAGGACGCGACCGCTCACGGCGAGGGCGGTGCGGCGGGGCATGAAGCCCACGAGCTTGGCGGTGATCGCGTTCATCCGGCCGGACACCACGCTCGGCGGCGTGCTGCGCCGGTCCAGCTCGCGCAGAGCGAGCGAGACGACCTGCTCGGGGGTCTGGAACCGCCCGACCGATGCGTCCTCGCCGCCCACCACGTCGAAGAACTCGGTGCGCGTCGCGCCCGGGCTCACGGCGAGGACGCCGAGCCCCGACTCCCGCGTCTCATACGCGAGCGCCTCCGTGAAGCTCAGCACGAACGCCTTCGTCGCCCCGTACACCGCCATGCTCGGGCACGGCTGGTACGCCGCCGTGCTCGCGATGTTCACGAGGGCGCCGCGTCCCGCACGGACCAGGTCGGGGAGGAACTCGCGCGTGATCGCCACGAGCGAGGAGACGTTCAGCTGCACCATCTCGGCGATCCGCGCGGGATCCGCCTCCACGAAGTCGCCCTTCATTCCGAAGCCGGCGTTGTTCACGAGGGTGTCGACCGACAAGCCGCGCGCCTGCAGTTCTCGCCGCAGTTCGGCCGCGGCATCCGGCCGGGCGAGATCGAGCCCGATCACGGTCGCGGTCACGTTGTAGCCGGACTCCAGCGAGGCGGCGAGGTCGCGCAGGCGCTCCTCGCGGCGGGCGACGAGCACGACGTCCGCTCCGCGGGCGGCGAACTGGCGCGCGAACTCGGATCCGAGGCCGGCGCTCGCGCCGGTGATGAGGGCGGTCGTGCCGCGGTGGTTTCTGGTCATGATGTCAATGTAGACAGTGACAGCATTGTTGTCAATGCCAACACTGAGATAACGTGAGGGCATGACCTACCACCACGGCAATCTGCGCGCCGATCTCCTCGAGCGCGCGTGGAGCGTGGTGGACACCGAGGGCGCCGAGGCCCTGTCCCTGCGTCAGCTCGCCCGCGACGCCGGCGTGAGTCACGGCGCTTCGGCACGCCACTTCCGCGACAAGCAGGCGCTGCTGGACGCGGTCGCCCTCCAGGGCTTCGAGCGGCTCAACAGGGCATTGACGGATGCCGCCACCTCGGCATCCGCCTTCGCCGAGCGCTTCCGCGCCGTGGGCGACGCGTACGTCGCGTTCGCGGTCGCGCACCCGGCGGTGCTGGGAGTCATGTACGCGGCGAAGCACCACCCGGACGCGAGCGCCGAACTCGTCGCGGCCAGCCACGTCGGCATGCACGGACTCGTCGAGCTCTTCGTCGCGGGTCAGGCCTCGGGCGACCTCCGCGCGGGCGACCCTGCGCAGCAGGCGCTCGTCGCGTTCGCCGCGGTGCACGGGGTCGCGACACTCGCGACGGACGACCTCCTGAACGGGGTGCCGTGGCGGGATGCCGCCGCCGCGACGATCTCGTTCGTCTGGAGCGGGCTCGCCGCCTGACCCGTTCGCTTCAGTGGGCAGCATCCGTCGCCCCATCCGCGGCGAAGCGACAGATGGCGTCCACCGAAAGGGCGACGCGCGCCCTGAGTGGGCGACATCCGCCGCCTCATGGGCCGGAGGCGACAGAAAGCGCCCACCTAAGGGATGGTGCGCCCGCGAGCTCAGGCGCCGCGCAGGCGCTCGGCGAGGTAGGCGTGCAGGGTCTCCAGCGGCACGCGCTCCTGGGCCATCGTGTCGCGATCGCGCACGGTCACGGCGCGGTCCTCGAGCGAGTCGAAATCGATCGTGACGCAGAACGGCGTGCCGATCTCGTCCTGCCGGCGATAGCGGCGACCGATCGCGCCCGCGTCGTCGAAGTCGACGTTCCACTCGCCGCGCAGGTCCGCCGCGACCTCGCGCGCGATCGGCGAGAGCTGCTCGTTGCGCGAGAGCGGAAGCACCGCGACCTTCACCGGGGCCAGACGCGGGTCGAGCTTGAGCACCGTCCGCGAGTCGGTGCCGCCCTTCGCGTTCGGCACTTCCTCCTCGCGGTACGCGTCCACGAGGAACGCCATCATCGCGCGGGTGAGACCGAACGACGGCTCGATCACGAACGGCGTGTAGCGCTCGCCGCTGGCCTGATCGAAGTACGACAGGCTCTGGCCGGACGCCTCGGTGTGGCTGGAGAGGTCGTAGTCCGTGCGGTTGGCGATGCCCATGAGCTCGCCCCACTGCTTGCCGGGGAAGCCGAACTCGTACTCGACGTCGATCGTGCCATCCGAGTAGTGCGCGCGATCCTCCTCGGGCACGTCGTATCGGCGCATGTGCGCGGGATCGATGCCCAGGTCGACGAACCAGTTCCAGCACGCCTCGACCCAGTGATCGAACCACTCCTGCGCCTCGGCCGGCGGCACGAAGAACTCGATCTCCATCTGCTCGAACTCACGCGTGCGGAAGATGAAGTTGCCGGGGGTGATCTCGTTGCGGAACGCCTTGCCGACCTGGCCGATGCCGAACGGCGGCTTCTTGCGCGACGCGGTGAGCACGTTCGAGAAGTTCACGAAGATGCCCTGCGCGGTCTCGGGGCGGAGGTAGTGCAGGCCCGACTCGTCGTCCACGACGCCCAGGTAGGTCTTCACGAGGCCGGAGAACGCCTTCGGCTCGGTGTACTGACCCTTCGTGCCGCAGTTCGGGCACGGGATGTCGGCGAGACCGTTCTCGGCCGGGCGGCCCTTGCGTGCCTCGAAGTCCTCGATCAGGTTGTCGGCGCGGAAGCGCTTGTGGCAGTGCAGGCACTCCACGAGCGGGTCGGTGAAGGTCGCGACGTGACCGGAGGCCTCCCACACGCGCTTGGGAAGGATCACCGAGGAGTCCAGGCCCACCATGTCGCCGCGGCCGCGGACGAAGGTCTGCCACCACTGCCGGCGGATGTTCTCCTTCAGCTCCGTGCCGAGCGGGCCGTAGTCCCACGCGGAGCGCGAGCCGCCGTAGATCTCACCGGCCTGGAACACGAACCCGCGGTGGCGGGCGAGGGCGATGACTTTGTCGAGGCGGGACTGCTCGGCCACGGTGGCTCCAATGGTCGGGTGAGGGAGGCGCGATGCGCGCAGAGAGCCACGCGCGGCATCCGTCAAGTCTAGCTAGCGTGGTGCCCAGCACCTTCCTACTCGTCCGAGGAGGCCTCATGCCCGAGCAGTCCGTCCACGTCCGCGACCTCGCCGGCGCGGCGCCGGCCTTCGAGAGCGATCTCGGCCGGATCGACGAGCTCACCCGCGAGCGGTTCCCGATCCTGAAGCGCCTGTCGATCAAGCGCATCGTGCTCGAGCCCGGCGCCGCCCGCGAACCACAGTGGAACGTCAACGCCAACCAGCTCGCGTACGTCGTCTCGGGCACCGTTCTCGTCTCGATGCTCGGCAACGCCGATGCGTTCTCGTCTTTCGTCGTCGGCCCGGGGCAGATGTACCACGTCGAATCCGGGGCGGTCTATCACCTCGAGAACATCGGCGACGAGACCGCCGAGATCATCGCGGCGCTGCGCAGCTCGCGCCCGAAGCACTTCTCGCTGCAGTCGAGCATGAACGCGATGACGGATGCCGTGCTCGGCAACACGTACGACCTTCCGGCATCCGCATTCCAGGCGTTCCCCCGCGGCGACGCCTCCCAGCTCGTGCGCCGCGAAGGCGCCGCGCGCATTCCCGACACCGCGGGCCTGCCCAACGCCCGGCTGTTCGACCTCGGCGGGCAGATCGCGCCGCTCGCGTACCCGTACGGCAGTGCGAAGCTCGCGCGGAAGCAGTTCTGGGCGGCGCTGGAGGACATCTCGATGTACTCGCTGACGATCGGCGGGGCCGGGATGCGCGAGCCGCACTGGCACCCGGTCACCGCGGAGCTCGGGTACGTCCACCGCGGACACGGGCGCATGCGCGTGCTGTCACCGGACGGGACGCTGGACGAATACGAGCTGCGGCCCGGCCAGGCGTACTTCATCCCCCGCGCGTACCCGCATCACATCGAGGCGCTCGAGGATGACGGCATCCACTTCCTCATCTTCTTCGACCAGCCCACCCCCGGCGACATCGGGTACCGGGCGACCGCGTCGGCGTTCTCGCGCGAAGTGCTCGCCGCGTCGTTCGGGGTACCCGAGCGCGCTCTGCCGAGGTTCCCGTTCACGCCGATCGATCCGCTCATCGTCGCGCGGAAGAACCCGCGGGACCCGGTGGACTGATCAGCCCGGCCCGAACCCGCACCAGTCCGCGACCCAGCGCAGGATCTCGCCGCGCATCGCCTCGGGAGCGGCGACCTCGACCGCGCCTTCGGTGCCGTCGACCCGCACCTGCACATTGAACACCGTGCCGCGTTTGTCCTCCATGACCGCGTGCGGATCGCAGCGCAGCGGGACGATCGGCACGGTCACGTCGGTGGCGGCATCCGTACCGGCGACGGTGAGGCCGAGCGGGAAGGGCGTCGGCTGATCGCCGAACTTCAGGAGGTTCGTGGTCTGAACGTCGAGGAGCTCCGCCGCAGCCGCGCCGCCGACCGGCGCGATCCCGAGGGTCACTGCGGCGGGAGCGGGCGCGGCGCTCGGGGTGAACTCCGTCCACTCCAGGGCGACGGCCTTCGCGAGGTCGGCGCGGAGGCATTCCTTCTCGTGCATCAGGGTCGTGAATCCGAGCGGGTCGTCGACCTCGACCGTGGCGGTGCTGCCGTCCGCGAGCTCAAGGGTCACGCGGCTCGTGCGGGAGGCGGCATCCGGCTCACCGTCGCACGCCGACGGCGGCAGGCCGAAGCGGAGGTCGACCGTGCGGCCGGCGGCGATCGTGCTCGTGCGGTCGCGGACGGCCTCGGCGTCGAACCAGTCGTCCGCGAAGGTCAGGCGGGTGATCGTGAGGTCTTCGTCGGAGTCGTTGATCACGCGCACCTGCGCCCCGCGCTCGGCGACGTCCGAGCGCAGCTGGAAGAGCTCGACCTGGACTCCCGCCGGCAGCGCGGCCGGTGTTCCCCCGGTTTCGGCGGGTTGCGGGGCGCACGCCGCGAGCGCGAGGACGGCGGTCACCGCGAGCGGCTGGGCATAACTCCTGCGTCTCCGTCCCCGGCCTCCGAGCCGGCCGCGGAAAGACGCCGCGCCCGGCATCACAGGCGCGCGGAATGCGGGAGTTGTGAACGCCGAGCCGCCGCGACCCATGCCTGAACCGCCTACCGCCGCACGATTTCGCGCGCGACCGTGAAGTCTTCGAGCGCGACCGGGTCGATCTCGACGCCCAGGCCCGCGCCGGTGGGCACGCGCACGTGCCCGTCCTCGAGCACGGCGGGCTCGGTCACGATGTCGCGCGCGTAGAACCGGCTCGAGGCCGACACGTCGCCCGGCAGCGAGAAGCCCGGCAGAGCGGCGAGCGCGGCGTTCGCGGCCCGGCCGATCCCCGTCTCGAGCATCCCGCCGCACCACACCGGGATGCCGGCCGCCTGGCACAGGTCGTGGATCGCGACGGCCTCGAGGTAGCCGCCGACGCGTCCGGCCTTGATGTTGACGACGGATGCCGACCCCAGCGCGAGCGCGTCGACCGCGGCCTTGCGCGACACGATCGACTCGTCCAGGCACACCGGGGTGCGCAACCGCCGCGCGAGGGTCGCGTGGTCGACGATGTCGTCCTCCTGCAGCGGCTGCTCGATCAGCAGGAGGTCGAAGCGGTCCAGCTCCGCCAGCGTGTCCGCGTCGGCGAGCGTGTAGGCGGAGTTCGCGTCCACCTGGAGCGGGATGCCGCCGAACGCGTCCCGCACGGCCGCGGTGTCCGCGACGTCGCGGCCGGGTTTGATCTTGATCTTGATGCGCACGTATCCCTCGTCGAGGTACCCCCGGACGACCTCGACGAGAGCGGCCGGATCCTGCTGGATGCCGACGCTCACACCGCTCGGCACGCGGTCGCGCACCGCGCCCAGGTACTCCCCCAGCGGTCGGCCGGCGGCGCGCAGCGCCGCGTCGAGCACGGCGAGCTCCAGCCCCGCCTTGGCCATGCGGTGTCCCACGAACGGATGCAGCGCGCCCGCGACCTGTTCGGGGGCGAGCGTGCGCTCCGCGAGCAGGGCGGGGATCAGGAAGCGGAGCGCGGCATCCCACGCCCCCTGCGTGTATTCGCTCGAGTACAGCGGTGCGGCGCTCGTGACCACCTCGCCCCAGCCGTCACCGTCGGCGGTGAGGGCACGCGCGATGATCACTTCGCGCACCGCCTCGGTGCCGAAGCTCGTGGTGAACGGCGCGACGAGCGGGATCTGCAGCACGCGCAGCTCGAACCCGTCGAGCGTCACGGCCGGGGCGGGGCGGGCGATCGGCATGCGCCCAGGCTACGCCCGGGACGGTTCAGCCGACCGGGCCGACCGTGTACGACAGGTAGGGGCTCTCGCCGTCGATCGTGGTGACGCTGAGGGTCCAGGTGCCGTTCTCGAGGATCCAGACCTTCATCTCACCGAGGTCCTGCGAGGTCGTCAGGGTGTAGCCGGCGGCCTCGACCTCCTCCGCGAACGTGGCGCCCTGCGCGACGTCGTCGAGCGTCGTCATGATCTGGAAGATGCCGTCGGTCGTGAGCGAAGACGTGATCGTGCCGGGCGGCACCGGCACGTCGGCCGGGAAGTCCGAGGGAAGTGAGGCGCCGCCTCCGGTGTCGATGTCGACGTTGCCGCCGGTCGCCTGCTCGATCGCCTCCTCGACGCCCTGCTCGACCCCGCCCTGCACGAGCTGGTCGATCGGATTCGTACAGGCGGTGAGCCCCAGGCCGAGGAGGACGGTGGCGGCGGAGAGTGCGAGGGTGCGGCGGAGCATGGCGGGTCCGATCTCGAGCGGCGGGTGCGCGGTCAGGATACGACGAGGTGCGCGTCGGGAGCGATGAAGGTCGTGCGGGCCCGGCGGGGCCGGCCGGCGCGACGGACGAGTCGCACCCCGCGCCGCTGCGGGCGTGTGAAGACCGCCACCAGACGATCGATGAGCGTGTGCACGGCATCCCCCCGATTCTGCGCGCAGGCGCGCGTCGTGAATCAGGAGCATCGAAGCGCCCCCCTGATACACGGGGGTTCAGGGGCGCACGAACACGTACCCGCGGTCGTCGTCGAACCCGCCGACGACCAGGCCCTCCGACAGGCGGGCGAGGAACTCCTCGCGCACGCGGACGCGCCAGGCTGCGGCATCCGCCGGCGCCTCGTCGCGCAGCGCGGCGATGTCCTCGGGCACGGCGACGGCGGCGACCACCCGGTCGGCGGGCGGCGTCGGCACGGGCGGGGCGGCGAGGGCCCACGACACCATGATCCGGTCGGACTCGTCGCCGCGGTTGACTCCGTCGTCCATGGGGCCGTACTGGTTCACGAGGTATTCGGTGACGCGGGCGCCGAGGACGCGCAGGTTGAAGTGCGCGTTGCGGGCCACGAGCGGGTCGAAGGTCCACGTGATGTGGCCGACGTCGCGCGCGAAAGCCCACTCGCGCTGATGCTGCTTGAGCAGGCGGCCGAGACCCCGGCTCTGCAGGCCCGGCAGGACGCCGGTGATGTGCGAGTGCATCGAGCGCTCCGCGGGGGCGGCGAAGAACGCGACGGACGCGCCGATCATCGCCTCGCCGTCGTACAGCCCGACGGCGTAGTTGCCGGAGTGCGCGAGCGCGCGCAGCAGGTTCGGCGGCATGCCGGAGCGGTCGCCTCCCCACACCTCGGCGAGCACGGCCGAGGCGCGGAACACCTCCTCGACCGTGTCGAGCGGGCGGATGCTGATGCCACGGTCGGCGGCGGAATCGGCCATGCGCTCCACGGTACTCGCGGGTATGGGCAGCCGCGGAGGTCGACCGCCGCAGCCGTGGACAGGTGAGCGGGCGATAGCCTCGAATGATGGGATCACGGGACGAGGACGCACGAAGACGTCTCTCCCGGATGCCGAGCCAGGGCGCCATCATCGCGGTGCTCGCCGCGGCGGGGCTGTGCTCGTCGTTCATGTTCACCCTGATGGTGCCGATCCAGTCGAAGCTGCCCGAGCTGCTGGACGCGAGTCGCGAGGACACCGCATGGGTGGTGACCTCGACCCTGTTGGCCGCCGCGGTGATCACGCCGATCTCGGGGCGCCTGGGCGACATGTACGGCAAGCGGCGCATTGTGCTGGTGCTGACGGCGGTGATGGTGGTCGGCTCGGTGATCGCCGCGCTGTCTCCGGGGATCATCGGCATCATCGTCGGCCGGACCCTGCAGGGCGCGATCGTCGGCGTCGTCCCGCTCGGGATCTCGATCATGCGCGACGTGCTGCACGAGGACCGGGTGGACTCGGCGATCGCCTTCATGAGCGCGACGCTCGGGGTGGGCGGTGCGCTGGGCCTCCCGATCAGTGCCCTGGTGACCGAGCGCAGCGACTGGCACGTGCTGTTCTGGATGGCCGCGGCACTCGGGGTGGTCGTCTTCGCGCTCGTGCTCTGGATCGTCCCGGTGAGCGTGCTGCGCACCGCCGGCCGGTTCGACTACGTGGGTGCGGTGGGCCTGGCGCTGGGGTTGATCGGGATCCTGCTCGCGATCTCGCGCGGCGGCGACTGGGGCTGGGGCTCGCCCGCCGTGCTCGCGTGCGGGCTCGGCGGACTCGCCGTGCTGCTGGTGTGGGGCTGGTACGAGCTGCGCATCGACGCGCCGCTGTTGGACCTTCGAGTGGCGGCCCGGCCCGCGGTGCTGCTGACCAACATCGCCTCGGTCGCGATGGGGTTCTCGCTGTTCGCGTCGAACGTGGTCTACCCGCAGCTGCTCGAGCTGCCGGCAGCGACCGGCGTCGGGTTCGGGCTGTCGCTTCTGGTGGCGAGCCTGATCGTCATGCCGTCGGGGCTCGTGATGATGGTGCTGTCCCCGGTCGCCGGGCGGATCGCGACGCGCACCGGACCGAAGCTCCTGCTCCTCCTCGGCGCGGTCTCGCTCATCGCGGCATACGGATTCACGCTGCTGTTCTCGTCCGAGGTGTGGCACATCCTCGTGGCGAACATCCTGATCGGGGCGGGAATCGGGTTCGGCTACGCGTCGATGCCGATGCTCATCATGCGCTCGGTGCCGCAGAGCGAGACGGGCGCGTCGAACGGACTCAATGCCCTGTTCCGCTCGCTCGGCACCTCGACCGCCGCGGCCGTGGTGGGCGCGGTCCTGGCCGCGTCCGCGGTCGATGTCGGAGGCGTCGCGGTGCCGTCGAGCGCGGGCTTCACCCTGTCGCTCGTCCTGGGGCTGGCCGCCGCGGCGCTCGCGCTCGTGGTCGGCCTGTTCATCCCGACGCGGGCCGCCGGGGAGCGGCATCCGTCCCTGCCTCAGTGAGCGCGCACCGCCGAGATGGCGGATTTCCTCCCGAGACGGTTGGTTCTCCGCCGAAATGGTGGGTTTCGTTACGAGACGGTGGCACCATCTCGGCGGGAAAGGGACCATCTCGGCGGGAAAGGGACCATCTCGGCGGGAAAGGGACCATCTCGGCCGGAGGCGGCGAGGCGCGGCAGCGCGGGGACCCGGGCTCAGCGGGCGCGACGGTGCACGGACTGCGGTGTCAGGTACGCGGACAGACCCTCGACGCCGTACTCGAGGCCGAGCCCGGAATCATGGCGCCCGCCGAACGGCGCGAAGTGGTTCGACGCGAAGAAGTTGAGACCGATCGAGCCGGTGTCCACGCGGCGCGCGACGCGCAGTGCGGCATCCTCGTCTGCACCGAACACGATGCCGCCCAGGCCGAACCGCGTCGAGTTCGCGATCGCCACCGCGTCGTCGACATCGCGCGCGGGCAGGATCGTGACGACCGGCCCGAAGATCTCCTCCTGCGCGATGCGCATGTCCGCGCGTACATCCGCGAAGACCGTCGGCGCGACGAACGCCCCACCGGCCACCGGCGCGGGAACATCGCCGCCGAGCGTCACGCGCGCGCCTTCCTCCACCCCCGCCCGGATCAAGCCGCGCACCGAAGCCTGCTGCGCGGCGGTCGCGACCGGGCCGAACACCGTGGTCGGATCCAGCGGATCGCCGACCGACGCCGCGCCGATCACCGAGGTCACCATCTCGACGAGCTCGTCGTACCGCTCCGGCGTCGCGATCAGGCGGGTCGAGATGTAGCAGGTCTGCCCGGTGTTGCGGATGCAGCTGCGCAGCAGCACTCCCGCCATCGCGTCGAGGTCGGCATCCGGCAGCACGATCGCCGCGGACTTGCCGCCCAGCTCGAGCGTCACCGGCCGCAGGAGCTCGCCGCACGCCGCGGCGATCCGCCGGCCGACGGGGGTCGACCCGGTGAACGCCACTTTGTCGACGTCCGGATGCCGCACGAGCGCATCTCCCGTCGCCCCGCTTCCGGTCACGAGGTTGATCACGCCGGGCGGGATGCCGGCCTCATCCGCCGCGTCGAGGAGCAAGCGCACCGAGAGCGGAGTGGGCGAGGCGGGCTTGATCACGACGGTGCACCCGGCCAGCAGCGCCGGGGCGAGCTTGATCACGACGAGGTTGATCGGGAAGTTCCACGGCGCGATGAGCGCGCACACCCCCACCGGATCCCGCGCGACGAGCGTCTCGTTGACGCCGCCGGGGAACGGACGGATGTCCGGATTCTCGAGGAAGCCCGCCAGATCGGCGAAGACCCGCAGAATGGATGCCGCATTCCCTGCAGCACCGGACGTCTCGGCGATCGGCGACCCGTTCTCGAGCGTGTTCGTGAGCGCGAGAGGTTCGGCCCGACGCTCGATCGCCGCCGCCATGCGCCGAAGGGCGTCGGCGCGGGCGCTCGGTGCAAGCGCCGCCCACGCGGGGAACGCCGCGCGCGCCGCACGCACGGCGGCATCCACCTCGGCTGCCGACGCCTCGGGAACCGAGCCCCACCGCTCCCCCGTCGCCGGATCGATCACCGGCGACACGGACCCCGACGACGCGACCTCGTCTCCGCCGATCCGCAGGGTCGCCACTTCGGCGTAAGGCACGTCGGCGATGGCTGCGCGGTGGCGCTCCCGCATCCGCTCGACGAGTCCCGGAACATCCGTCGGCAGGTCGGCCAGCGTGCTCACGACAGCTGCTCCGTCTTGAGCAGCACCTCGGAGCGCGCGAGCTCGGCCTCCGCCATCTGCACCGCGGCCTCGGTGAGCAGCTCGGGCACGATCTCGGACCGCAGACGCCGGCAGTATTCCGCCGGTGTCAGGCCGAACCACCCCGACGCGAGCGCGATGCCCGCCGGCGTGAAGCGCCAGAGCCGGTCGGCGTCGCGGACGAGGCTGTCTTCGAGCGAGTGGGACTCGGGGCGGGTGTCGTGCCCGTCAATGATGTCGGTCACGCGCGCCACGAACTCGTCGTCGTAGCCGAGCGGGGGCAACACCTCACGCGCGATGTCGCAGCCGTGCCGCTCGTGCTCGTAGCGCACGTCGGCCTTGCGCCAGTCGCCGGTGAACCCCTCGCTCAGGATGCGGGTCTCGTCCACGCGGGCCCAGCCGGTGTCGTGCAGGAGGATCGCGACGCGGACGACGAGGGCGTCCGCATCCGGGTAGGCGTCGCACAGTCGCTCGGCGAACGCGAACGAGATCGGCAGGTGGATGTCGTTCGCACGCGTGCGCGATTCGGCGACGATCGCCCGCCAGATCGGGTCGAGGTCGCGATCCCGGTCGTCGGCGTGGATCGGGGAGATGTCGACGGGGTTCGTGGTCTGGACGGTCATAGCCTCACCTCAGGATGCGAGCGCCACGGGGGCGTCGACGACGGATTGCTTCAGCGGCACGCCGGTGTCGGCGGCGGCGAGCGGGGGGATGGTCCTGCCCTTGGCGAGCGCCTGCTTGATCGCGAGGAACTCGGCGGGCTGGTTGACGCAGTCGGCGGCGATGAGCCGCCCGTCGCGGTAGTACAGGACGGCGAACCTCTCGGAATCCGGTTCGCCCCGCACGACCACGGAGTCGTAGCCGGCCGAGAGCCCGGCGATCTGCAGCTTGAGGTCCGCCTGGTCCGACCAGAACCACGGCACCGTCGAGTACGACGCGTCCTGACCGAGCAGCGTCGCTGCGGCGATCTTCGCCTGCTCGAGGGCGTTGTTGACGCTCTCGATGCGGATCATGCCGCCGAGACCTGCGGGGTACGGGTTCGGCATGATCGCGCAGTCGCCGGCGGCGACGGTGCGTCCGTCCGACGCGCGGCACGCGGAGTCGACGACGATGCCGCCGGCGACGTCGAGGCCGAGCTGCACGGCGAGCTCGACCCGCGGGATCACGCCGATGCCGACCACGACGAGGTCCGCCGGGAGCACACGACCGTCCTCGAGCTCGACGCCGGTGACCGAACCGCGCCGCCCCGCGGCGGAAGCATCCTCTCCGAGGATCCGCGCGAGCCGCGCGCCGAGGATCACCTCCGTGCCGCGCCGGCGGTGGGCCGCGAGGTAGAAGTCGCTCGTCGGCTCGGCGACCACGCGGCCGATGAGGCGCCCGGTCCCTTCGACGAGCGTCACCTTCTTGCCGAGCTGCCGGGCGACCGCCGCCGCCTCCAGGCCGATGAAGCCGCCGCCGGTCACGACGACGCGCTCGGCACCGGGCTCGGCGAGCGCCGGGCCGAGCGAGATCGCGTCGTCCGCATCGCGCAGGTAGTGCACGCCGCGGTAGTCGGTGCCGGGCAGAGCGAGTCGCCGCGCGGACGCTCCCGTGGTGAGCGCCAGCCGCGTGAACGGGATCTGCCGCCCGCCGAGCGTGTGGGCGACGCCGGAGCCGCCGGGCTCGCGGTGGATCGTGACGACGCGATCGCCCGCGATGAGCTGGATGTCGCGATCCTCGTACCACTGGCGGGTGCGCAGGATCACGTCGTCGGGCTCGAGCTCGCCCTTGAGCCACCCCTTCGACAACGGCGGCCGCTGGTACGGGCGGTGCCCCTCCTCGCCGATCATGACGATCGGATCGGCGTCGCCGAGGTCGCGCAGCGTCGCGGCGAGCTGCACGCCCGCCTGGCACGTGCCGACGATGAGCGTGGTCTGCATCAGAGCTGCTCGCTCGGCGTCGTGACGTGGTACTCGCACCCGTCGACGAGCTTGATCTGGCACGACAGCCGTGAGCTCTCCCGGCGGTCCACGGCGGTGCCGTCGAGCATCTCGTCCTCGAGATCGCCCGGACCGCCCACCAGCTCGAGCGTGTCCGGAGCGACGAAAACGTGGCACGTCGCACAGGACAGGCTGCCGCCGCATTCGCCGACGATGCCGGGGACGCCGTTGCGGACGGCGGTCTCCATGACCGAGTCGCCGGGTCGTCCGTCGATCGTCGTGACGCTGCCGTCATCGGCGGTGTAGACGACTCTGCTCATTGCTGCTCCTTGGAATGTCTAGATGAACTGCCGGCCGCCGTCGACGACGAGGGTCTGACCGGTGATGAAGGCGGCGTCCGGACCGGCGAGGAAGAGGACGGCGCCGACGATGTCGTCGGGCTGGATGGGACGCTTGATGGATCCCCGCTCGATGCCGTACGACGCGGCATCCTCGATCAGCCCGTGGCTCGCCTCGGTGAGCGTGAATCCGGGCGCGACGGCGTTCACCGTGATCCCGCGGGCTCCGAGCTCTTTCGCGAGCACGCGCGTGAGGCCGATCACGCCGGCTTTCGACGCGACGTAGTGCGCCCAGTGGGCGGACCCGCTCAGCACGGTCGCGGAGGACACGTTCACGATGCGGCCGTCGTCGTTCAGGTGCGGCGAGCACGCCCGGGCGATCTGCCACGGACCCTTGAGGTTCACGGCCATCACACGATCCCACTCCGCTTCGTCGATCTCCTCGAAGGGCGACCGCGTGAGGGTCGCATAGATCGCCGCGTTGTTCACGACGACGTCGATCCCGCCGGGACCGGATGCCGCGGCCAGAGCCGCGAGGGAGGCCGAAGAGGCGGCATCCGTCACGTCGACGCCGGTGCCGACGACGTCGAGACCCTCGGCGGCGAGCTCGGACGCCGCTCGCTCGGCACCGGTCCGATCGATGTCGGCGATCACCACGACATCGCCCCGGCGGGCGAACGCCTCGGCGAACGCGCGCCCGAGCCCTCCCGCGGCGCCCGTGACGATCACGGTGCGCGGCGGAGCCGGGGAGGACGATGTCGTGGTGTCGGTCACGGTCGCGCGCCTCAGTCGAGGACCGTCACGGTGCCGGAGTTGCCATCCACGCGCAGCATCTGACCGGTGCGGATTTCGGAGGACGCGGTGCCGGTGCCGGTGACGGCGGGCATGCCGTATTCGCGGCAGACGATCGCGGCGTGGCTCATCATTCCGCCGATGTCGGTGACGGTCGCGCGGATCTTCCCGAAGATCGGTCCCCAGCTGGGCGCGGTGACGGGAGCCACGAGGATCTCGCCCTCCTGCACGTCGGCGAGCTGGTCGGCGCTGGAGATCACGCGGGCGGGCCCCTCGGCGATGCCCGGTGAGGCGGCCATCCCCTTGAGGGTGCCTTCGGGGACGTCGCCCTTGCCGAGCCAGTTCTGGATCTGGTCGTCGGTGATGCCCCACAGCATGAGCGTGAAGGGTTCGGTGATCACCGCGGGGGGCGTGTTCAGCGCCGGCTGCGGGCGGGCGGTGGAGAGCGCCTCGATGATCCCGCGGCGACGCTCGATCTCGGCGGGCCAGTAGTCGGGTCCGATCGCGGGCGCGCCGACCATCCACGCGTTCACGTAGTCGAAGAGCGCTTCGCGCACCTCGTCGCGGCGGAGATAGAACATGTCGTTCGCCTGCGGCCAGAAGCCCTGCGCGTGCAGCACGGCCGAGAGCTGGCGGGCCTTGCGCCAGAAGACGCCCATCGTCCAGTGCTCGATGTGGAAGTTGTGGTTCTCCACGTACGGGTACACCGTGCGCGCGAGGCCCAGCTTGCCGTGGAAGGTCTCCAGAGCCTCGCCGTCCAGCAGTTCGGCGTACTCCCCGGTGATGCGGTCGCGCTCGGCGATGAGCTCATCGACGTGCCGGTCGATGTCGGCGCCGTTCTGCAGCCGCTCGATGTAGCCCTTGACGAACGCGAGCGGAGTCTCGGGCACGTCGCGCCAGTACTCGTCGTGCGCGTAGAAGCCGTTTCCGGTCGTGAAGTTGAACCACGGGTCCTGGGCGCCCTGCCACGCCTGCGTCCATGCCTCGCCGGCGGGGTCGGCAGCGATCGCCGCGAGCAGGGCGGCGGCATCCGACGTGTCGGCGAAATGAGCAACGAGTCCGTCGCGTACCGCGATCTTCGCGAGGTTCTTCAGCTCGTCGTCGGGACGAAACAGCTCCATGTCGACGCCCTGCACCATCGTCGCGATCGCCTGGTCGGGGATGCGGGGGAAGACCTCCTTGCAGAACATGAAGAGGTCGAGGTACGCGACGTAGCCGAGGTTCAGGAACTCGAAGTGGTACTGCCACGCGCGGTAGGCCAGCGCGATGAGGCGGTCGTAGTCGGCAAGGAGCTCGGTGGAGGGGCCGGTGCCCTTGCCGCTGAGCACGTCGTCGATCGCGATCGCATCCGGAAGGGCGGCGAACTCGATGGACTCGAGCTCGTCGATCGTGGCCTTGAGCTTCGTGTGCCAGTTGGCCAGCAGGCTCTCCCAGTTCTGGAAGTAATGGCCGGCGCGCTGCATGAACTGCGGGACGCGCGCCTCGATGTGCTGCGGGTCGACGGCGACGGGCGACATGAAGACGTACCCGTTGTGGATGCGGTACTCGATGCCGTTCGCCGTCGGGATCAGCAGCTGCCGGGAGTTGTACTGGCCGAGACACCCGACGGCGAACTCGAACCCGATCGTCTCGAACGGCTTCGTGACGGTGGGCCAGTGCTGGCTGTCGCAGAACCAGAACTTCGCCTCCTCGGTCTCGCGACGGTTGTCCTGGAAGACCAGGTTGTAGGCGTAGAGGTCCTTCCAGCCCTCGGCGCCGGCGGGAGCCGGCTGCTCGTAGGGGCTCGGGAAGGCGTTCTTCGCGGGTGAGAGGACAGCGGTCGCCTGTGACATGTCGGGCCTTTCGGGTTGCGGTTCGGGTTGTTCGGGTGATGCGGGTTGTCGTGCGGGGTCTGCTCAGCGGCCGATCTGGGCCATGAGCGACTGGGTGATGCTCGCGATGCCGAAGCCGGAGGTCGACGGGGCCTTCTCGCTCGCCTTGGAAGCCCAGACCGTCTCGGGGCGCGACTGCAGAAGCAGCAGGTTCTCGCCGTCCGGGAGCCCCCGGTCGATCGCCCACTCGATGTCCTGCGGTGAGCCGAAGTGCTTCTCGGCGCGTTTGGCCATCGCGGCGACCGCCGTCACCTCCGCGTCGGTCAGGCACCGGACGCTGCGCCGATCGGGCTCGACCTCGTGCTCGCGGATGCCGCGGGCGTCGGCATCCGGAACCAGCTCGATGTGCTTGTCGCCCAGGTGTTCCGCCGAGATCGTGAGCATGACCTTGTCGACGTGCAGATTGTCGGGGGTGACCAGGCCCGAGACGACGAGCTCGCCGAGCCCCCACGCGGCGTCGATCACGATCGTGGACCGGTCACCGTTGGACGGGTCGACGGTCATCGCGACGCCGGCGGCCTTCGCGTCGACCATCTTCTGCACCGCGACCGCCATCGACAGGCCTTCGTTCGGGATCCCGGCGCGCAAGCGGTAGACGATCGCGCGGGACGTGTACAGCGACGCCCAGCAGCGCCGCACGTGCTCGGCGACCTCGTCGCGACCGATGAGCCAGAGGTAGGTGTCCTGCTGGCCGGCGAAGCTCGCATCGGGCAGGTCCTCAGCCGTGGCGGAGGAGCGGACGGCGACCGGGGTCTCCTCGGCGAAGCGCGACTGCAGCGCGGCGTACGCCTCGGAGAACTCGTCGTGGATCTCCGGCGGCACCGGGCGCTTGAGGATCTCGTCGCGGATCTGCGCGGAGACCCGGTCGATGCTCTCGACGTCGTCGGGGTCGATCGTGGCGAGCAGGGCGTGGATGTCGTCGGCGATGCCGGAGCTCTCGATGAAGGCCGTGTACGCGTCCGTGGTGATCGCGAAGCCGGGAGGGACCGGCATCCCGGCCGTCGTGAGGGCGACGAGCGAGGCGCACTTGCCGCCGAGGAGCTCGATCGGTGCGGGGCCGGTCTCGTCGAAGAAGCGGGTGAACAGGCGCTCTGACATGTCAGGCCTCCCAGGTGACGGGGACGGACGTGGGGACGCGGAAGGAGAGGTTCTCGCCGAATGCGATCGGGGCGCCGGTCAGGCGCAGGCTCGGCACGGCGGCTGCCGTCTCTTCGAGGACGATGCGGTCCTGGAGCTTGGCGAGCATGTTGCCGAGGCAGTAGTGGATGCCGTATCCGAACGACATGTGGTTGCGCGCGTCGGTGCGGTCGATGTCGAACACGTCGGGGTGGGCGAACACGTCCTCGTCGCGGTTGGCCGAGCCCATCACGAGCAGGATGCCGGCGCCCTCGGGAATCGGCACTCCTCCGATCTCGGTGTCGCGGAGGGCCTTGCGGCGCCAGGCGACGATCGAGCCGCTGTAGCGGAGGACCTCGTCGATCGCCGACGGGATGCGGGACGGATCGGCGACGATCGCCTCCCATGCCGCCCGGTGGCCGAGGAGGACGCGGATCGAGTTCGCGATCAGGGTCGTCGTCGTCTCGTGGCCGGCGAACAGCAGGCTGTAGCAGAGCGAGGCGATCTCATGATCGGTGATCTCGGCGCCAGCACCCTGGGCTTCGACGAGGTCCGCGATCAGGCTGTCGCCGCCCTCCTGGTGGGCTTCGACGACCAGGCGCTGGCACTCCTGCCAGTACTCGATGAGGTTGTGCGCGTGCGGGATCTGCTGCTCGTCGCTGAGGTCGCCCCACGTCATCGCGCCCCGCGAGTCCGACCAGCGCTTGTACGTGGGCACCATCGCGGGGTCGACGCCGAGGAGCGTGAGGATCGTGATCGTCGGGATGTCGAAGGCGATGTCGCGGAGGAAGTCGCCCTGCCGCTCGGGGGTGGCGAGCATGCGCCGCAGCGCGGCACGCGTGTTCTCGCGGATCGTCGGCTCAAGCGCCTTGAACCGCCGCGGCGTGAACGCGCGCTGGGCGATCGCGCGGATGCGGGTGTGGTCCGGGGGGATGCGGGCCGACAGGCCGGAGTACGCCGTGAAGCCCCCCTCCTTCATGATCCGCGTCGCTTCCGGGCCGCGCTCGCGCACCGGGGCCTGCGCGTTCTCGCTCGAGAAGGTCTCCCAGTCGTCGAACACGGCGCGGACGTCGGCCCAGCGTGTGACGACCCAGAGACCGACCCGCTCGTCGTACATGACGGGCTCTTCGCGGCGCAGGCGCTCGTAGGCGGGGAAGGGGTCGGTCATGTCGAACGGCTCGTACCCGTGGTGGTCGGCGCCGGCGGTGAAGGCCGTGTGGTCGACGGGGCAAGCGGCATCCGCGGCCCTCGAGGGCGCCGCCTCGTGCAGGTCGGTGCGGGATGCTGCCATGACGACTCCTTCGTTCTGCGCCGGTGCAGGGGCACCACTGGGTGCGCTGGTCACATTCCACCTCCGCCCTTCGCGCCGCCGGTAGCGGACTTCCGCTGAGTGGAAATGAGGTGCTCCGGGCCGCGGGGCTCCGGCCTCACGGCTCGCAGGGAGAAGCCGCCGACGCTGCGCTCGATGCGATGCGCGATGCCGCGCATCGCCGGCAGGTGCCGCTCCAGCCCCTCCGCGGTGTCGGCAGCGGTCACGAGTCCCAGGGCAGCCCCGATGCCCCCGTCGCGCTGGAAGATCGGCACCGCGATCGAGGCGGAGCCCAGGCGCACCTCATCGGCGGTCAGGGCGTAGCCACGGGCGCGGATGACGTCCAGCTCGATCCGCAGGGCGTCGGGATCGACGTGCGTCTTCGGGGTGCGGCTCTCCAGCGGCTGGGCGAGGACCGCCTCGCGCAGCCAGGACTCCTCATGGGCCAGGAGCACCTTCCCCACCGCCGTGGCGTGCAGCGGCAGCCGCCCGCCCACGCGGGAGGCCTGCGGCACGCGCCGCGAGCCGTACACGCGGTCGATGTAGAGCGCCTCGGTGCGCTCGCGGACGGCGATGTGGACGGTCTCCTGCGTGAGGCTGTAGAGGTCCTGCAGGAGCGGACGGGCGATGTCGCGCACCTGCCGGCCCGCGTGCTGGCCGAGCTCCCACAGGCGCAGGCCGATCTGGTAGCGGCCGTTGTCGTCGCGCTGGAGCGCACCCCAGTCCTCGAGCTCGGCGAGCAGGCGGTGGGTCGTGCTGAGCGCGAGTCCCGTCTCCTGACTGATCTCGGTGAGGCTGCGCGGCGAGAGCGACTGCTCGAACACCGCCAGGATCGACAGCATCCGGCCCGCCACCGTCTGCCCCGGACTGCTCACTCCGCCGGCCATGTCGGCCTCCTCGCCTCGGAGCGCTCCTCGGCGAGCGCTCGCACTTCCGATGAGCGGAAGCGTACTTGCCTGCGGGCCGCTGCGGCTGGGAGTGTGACCCGCATGAGCTCGCCGACGTCGACGCGCCTGAACCGGGACATCCGCGCGCACATCCCGCCGGCATCCGACGTGCCCGGCGTGATATCCCTGCGCGAAGCGGATGCCGCCGTGTGGCGGCTCGCCGCCCCGCACCTCGCGGTCCGCAACAACGACAGCCACACGCTGTACGCGTACGGAATCGCGCGCGCCCTCCTCCCCCTCGTGCCGGATGCCGACCCCGACGTCGTGCTGCCCGCGATCCTTCTGCACGACACCGGCTGGTCCACGGTGTCGGAGGCGCTGATTCTGGAGGCGATCGCGCCGGGCGGCGGACGGCCGGACCTCGTGCGCCGGCATGAGGTCGAGGGCGCTCGGATCGCGTCGTCCGTGTTGTCGGAGCTCGGCCGTCCCGCAGAGCTGGTCGCGCGCGTCGTTGAGATCATCGACGGACACGACTCCCGGTCGGTTGCGCTCTCCCCCTCGGATGCCGTCGTCAAGGATGCCGACAAGGTGTGGCGGGTCACACCCCACGGGGTCGACATCGTGTGCGGCTGGTTCGACCTGACGCGGGAGGAATCGCTGCGAATCACGTCGCTGCGCGTACAGGGGAGCTTGTTCACCGAGCCCGCCCGCGCGATGGCGCGCGGCTTCGCGGCGATCGGGTCGATCGACGTCGCGCCGGAGCGCCAGACCCTGCGCTGACCTGCCCGTCCCGCCCCGCGTCGTCGCCTAATGCACGAGCTCTTGCCGAGCGAACGGGACAGGAACGCACACACGCCGTGCACTCGGCGCGGAGCCGTGCACTCGGCGCGGAACGGGCGCCGCGCCCCCGGGCGGAGTAGCATCACTGCGTCCACGGTCGCAGTCTCGAGGGGAAGGTGCGCATGGCCCTGCCCACCCGCCCCGCCGGCCGCGGCACCGGCCGACCCAACCTCGAGCAGGTCGCGGCCGTCGCGGGCGTCTCCCGCGCCACTGTGTCACGAGTCGTGAACCGCGTCCCCTCCGTCGACCCGGACACCCGCGCTCGGGTCGAGAAGGCGATCGACGAGATGGGGTACGTCCCGAACCACGCCGCCCGGAGCCTGGTCACCCACCGCACCGACACGATCGCGCTCGTCGCCGCCGAACCGGACCCGCGGGTCTTCGGCGACCCGTTCTTCTCGGCGATCATCCGCGGGGTCAGTCAGGAGCTCATGGATGCCGGGCTGCAGACCACGCTCCTGATGGCGCAGTCCTACCCCGACCTCGACCGCATCCAGCGGTATCTGCGGACCGCTCCCCTCGACGGCGTCCTGCTGATCTCGGAGCACGCCGACCACGACCCGATCCCCGCCGCCATGGCCGCGGCCGGAGTCCCCCTCGTGATCGGCGGCAGGCCCGTGCAGACCGACATCGAGGTGCCGTACGTCGACAACGACAACGTCGGAGGAGCACGTCTGGCAGCCGAGCACCTGATCGCGCGCGGCTGCCGTCGCATCGCGACCGTCGCCGGCCCCGAGGACATGTCGGCGGCGACCGACCGCCTCGACGGCTTCCGCGCGGCGCTCGGCGACGCGTTCGATCCGGCGCTGGTCGAGCACGGCGACTTCACACAGACCGGAGGAGAATCGGCGACCGAGCAATTGCTCGAGCGCTCGGCTGACATCGACGGCCTGTTCGCGGCATCCGACCTGATGGCCTTCGGAGCCCTGCGCGCCCTCCGCCGGGCCGGCCGCCGCGTTCCCGACGACGTCGCCGTCGTCGGCTTCGATGACATTCCGCTTGCCGCCGCGGCGGAGCCGCCGCTCACAACGATCCGGCAGCAGACCGTTCGGCAGGGGCGCGCGATGGCGCGACTGCTCCTCTCGATCGCGCGCCCGGATCTGGCGGTCGCCACGGGCGACGGCATCCCCGATGTGAACGGCGTCGACCGGATCGTGCTGCCGGTCGAACTCGTGGTGCGCGAGTCCGCCTGAGCGGCTAGGCCCGGGCCCAGGCGATCTCGACCAGCCGACGGAGGACGTCGGGATCGGCGTCTTCGAGCTTCTTGAGGTAGACGCAGCCGGCGCCCTCGGTGAACGTGCCGAGCTCGGGCAGCAGCGCCTCGCCTTCGGGCGCGTCCTTCAGCCCGTAGATCGTCAGTTGCGCCTTGCGCGGCGAGAAGGCCACCTTCGGCCAGCTCGCCCCCGCGGCGGTATCGGAGCTGCCGAAGCCGACGATCGAGGGTCCCCACATGACCGGTTCCACGCCGGTGACCTGCCGGAAGAGCTCGGCGAGGTCGTGACCCTCACGGACGCGGCGGGCGGGGGTCGCCGCATTCAGGAAGTCCGGAACACTGGCGTCGGTCGGGACGGTCTTCGCTCCTGCCATGCGCCCAGTGTGCCACCGACGGCCGACGTCGGGAACCGACCTTGTCAGACGAAGTCCGCGAGCCCCTCCAGCAGCCGGTCGACGTCGCGATCGTCGTTGTAGGCCGCGAGTCCGACGCGCATCCCCGCGACGACCGGGACGCCCAGCGCGCGGAACGGCTCGTGGGCGTAGAAGCTGCCGGCCGGCGCGAGGACGTCTCGCGCGGCCAGGAATCGGGCGGCCTCGCCCGCATCGCGATCGGCGAACGTGAAGAACAGCGTCGGGGTTCGGCTCATCGCCCGGGAGTGCAGGGTCACCCGCTCGCCGAACCCGGCGAGCGCGTCCTCGATGCGCTCGCGCAGCACGGTCTCATGGGCGTGGAAGAGCGCGAACGCCCGGTTCAGGCGCTCGCGTCGGCCGCCGACCGTCGAGGCCGCGGCATCCGCGATGAACTCGATCGCCGCCGTGACGCCCGCCATCGTCTCGTAGGGCAGCGTGCCCAGCTCGAAGCGCTCGGGCACGGCATCCGTCGAGGGCAGCAGCTTGTCGGGGCGGAGCGACTCCAGGAGGGCGGGCGATGCCGCGAGCGCGGCGCAGTGGGGCCCGAAGAACTTGTAGGGCGAGCAGACGAACAGATCGGCCCCGAGTGCGGCGATGTCGACGAACGCGTGCGCCGCGTGGTGCACGCCGTCGACGTAGACGAGCGCACCGACCTCGTGCGCACGGGCCGCGATCGCCGCCACCGGCGGGATCGTGCCGAGGAGATTGGATGCCGCCGTGACGGCGACCAGCCGCGTGCGCTCGTTCACGACCCCGTCGAGGTCGCTCACATCGAGTTCTGCCGTGGCCGGATCGAGGCGCAGCCAACGGACGGTGACCCCGCGGGCTTCGGCCGCTTGGATCCAAGGGCGGACGTTCGCGTCGTGATCGAGCTCGGTGACGACGACTTCGTCGCCCTCGACCCAGGTCTTCGCAAGCGCGCGGGAGAGGTCGTACGTGAGCTGAGTGGCGCTGCGGCCGAAGACGACCCCGCGCGGGTCGGCGCCCAGGAGGTCGGCGATCGCCGCGCGGAATGCGCCGACGGCCTCGTCGGCGTTGCGCTCGCTCGCCACCGAGGTACCGCGGTTGGACAGCGGCCCGGTGAGCGTGCGTGCGATCGCCTCGCCGACCGCGCGGGGGGTCTGCGTCCCGCCCGGCCCGTCGAAGTGGGCGATGCCCGATCGCAGGGACGGGAAGCTCTCACGCAGGGCGGCGACGTCCAGGCTCACGGTGCGGTCTCCTTCTCGGTCTGGTTCCTCCGTGCCCGAGCGTATCCCCGCCGAGATGGTGGCTTCGCCGCCGAAATGGTGCGTTTCCGCGCGAGATGGCGACCGACGAAGGACCCGACGGTCAGCTGCGCACGAGCGTATCGCCGTCCGCGAGGAACGCGACGGCCCGCACCGGGGCGCCGTCGACTCCGAGCTTGAGCGGGAAGAACCCGATCGTGACCCGGGACGGCAGCCCCTCCAGGCCGCACAGGTTCTCCACGATGAGCCGGTCCCGCCCGAGGACTTCCTCGTGCACCGGGAACTCCTCGCCTCCGGTCGGGTCGGGACTCAGCGTGTCGACGGCGAGCACGCACATGCCTCGGGCGACGAGTTCGCGGGCGGCGGACGCCGCAAGCGCGGGGTGACGGAGCCTGCGCTCGTCGTCGAACCACCGCGCCCACCCGGTGTCGATCACGACGATGGGCGGCACGACCGCGGGGATCGCACCGGACCGTTCGAGCCGGGCCCAGTCGTAGGTCTCGCCGTCCGCGAGTCCGTCCACCCGGATGACGAGCGCCTCGCCGTACAGCTCCGCCAGCGCGATCTCGGCCATCGTCCGCCCGCCCGGGATCGTGTGCGACGGGGCGTCGAGATGGGTGCCCGTGTGCGAGCCCATCCGGACCTCGGCGACATCGACGCCGTCATGACCGACGGTCAGGGCCGCGCCGACGTGGACGGACGGGTCACCCGGGTACACCGGCATCCCGTCGACGATGGCGTGACTGAGGTCGCGCAGCAGGCGGGGCGCTTCGCCGCGCAGCTCAGCGCTCATGCTGAACCGTCGCGAGGCTCTGCGCCGGCGCGAAGCCGCCCGTCGTGCGACCCGGAAGCGAGAGGAGCAGGTAGAGCACGAACGTCACGACGAACGAGGGCAGGGTCGCACCGAACGGCAGCGGCCAGACGTAGGCCCACACGTACGCCAGCACCGCGCCGACGAGCCACGCGCCGACCGCGAGCCAGTTGACGCCGCCGCGGTACCAGTAGCGTCCGCCCCTGTCACGCAGGATGTCCTGGGTGTACGACCCGCGCTTGATCAGGTAGTAGTCGACGATCATGATCGCGAACACCGGCGCGAACAGCGCGCCGATCGTCACCAGGAACGTCGTGAACTGCGCGAGCAGTCCGAAGAAGGTGGCGCCGATGATCGAGATGACGCCCAGAATGAGGGCGGTCGCAAGGAACGGCACCCGGCGCCCCGGGATCGCATTCACGACGGTCGTGACCATGCCGTAGACGACCATCGTGTTCGTGGCCATGACCGACAGGAAGATCGCGACGGCGAACAGTGCACCGAAGGGCTCGATGATCGTCACCGGATCGAACGCGACGGGTTCGCCGCCGCTCAGGACCACGTAGCCGATCGCGGTCGCACCCAGCGACATCGAGATGACCGTGGACAGGGTGTAGCCGACGCCGGATCCGATCGCACCCGCGCGCGTGCTGCGGGCGAAGCGGTTGAAGTCCGCCGACAGGACGGTCCATGAGATCGCGGTCGCCAGGACGACGTCGAAGACGAGGCCCGGCGAGTAGAACGGCTCCGCCGGCGCCGGGATCGCCGCGAAATCGGCGGGTCCGAACGACGTGAACGCCACGAAGAAGACGTATGCCGCGATCGCGAGGATGATCGCCGCCAACCACGGCTCGACACGCGCGACTCCGGCGTGGCCGAAGATCGCGAGGATCACCACGATCGTCTGACACAGCACCGCGAAGATCACCGGGCTGGAGAACCCGGTGAGCGTCGCGACGATGTAGTCCAGCGAGATGCCGGCGAGCATCGCCTGCACCCAGCTCCAGCCCATGAGGATCACGACGTTCGCCGCCACGGGCAGGAGGCTCCCGCGCGTGCCGAACGGGCCCCGGGTGAGGGCCATGGTCGGCAGGCCCGTACGCGTGCCGATCGCGCCGATCAGCACCAGCACGGCTGCGCCGAGGACCGTGCCACCGACGATGAGCGCCAGCACGAGTCCGTACGGCACGTCCGGAACGAAGAGCGTTCCGGTCAGCAGAGTGGTGACGACGAGGTTCGCGGCGAGCCAGATCATCAGCATCCGTCGTCCGGAGTACGTGCCGCGCACGGCTCCGGCATCATCGGACTGCTCCGCAAGTCTGTTCTCGAGGCGGGCGTAGAGCGACATCTTCGGGCTCCTTCAGGGGGTCGGTGCTATCGGGACGCCGCGTCGGGCAGCGGCGACAGGTGCTCGTGGACGGCGACCAGGCCGCCGTCCTGGGTGGTGAAGACGATGGTTTCGCGTTCGCGGTACGACTCGGGGCCGTCGGGGGTCTCCACAGAGGTGGCCACGGCGTGGGTGAACACCGCGCCGCCGGGGAAGGACTGCACGTGCTGGTCCGTGGACCGGCACGATGAGACCCGCCACCCCTCGGCGAGCCAGCCCGCCCAGAGCCGCTCGTACTCGGCACGGCTGTTCAAGCGCGCGGACTCGGTGTGGAAGACGAACGTCGCCTCCGGCGCGAAGCCGCCGAAGTAGGCGTCGGTGTCGGTGCGGGCGAAGGCGTCGACGATCGCGGATGCCGCGTCCAGGACGTCCTGCTCGGACGGGACGGTCGCGCTCATCGCGTCTCCTCCGCGCCGCGCGGCGCCATCGCGCTCAGCAGTTCGTACACGACATGGCTCGCGGCGACCGCGGTGAGCTGCGCGTGGTCATACGCCGGTGCGACCTCGACGACGTCGGCCCCGACGATGCGCAGATCGGTGAGCGCCCGCAGCATCCGGAGCAGTTCACGACTCGTGAGTCCGCCGGCCTCAGGGGTGCCGGTGCCGGGAGCGTGGGCGGGATCGAGCACGTCGATGTCGATCGAGATGTACAGCGGCGCGGTGCCGACGCGGGCGCGGATGCGGTCTACGGCGGCGGCGACGCCGTTCTCCTCGACGAACTCGCTCGTGATGATCGCGAAGCCGAGACGCGCGTCGTCCTCGAGGTCGCCCTTGTCGTACAGGGGTCCGCGGATGCCGACGTGCATGCTGGCCGTCAGATCGATCAGCCCTTCTTCCGACGCGCGGCGGAAGGGTGTGCCGTGGGTGGTGGGAGCCCCGAAATACGTGTCCCACGTGTCCAGGTGCGCATCGAAGTGCAGGACGGCGACGGGACCGTGCTGCGCGTGGATCGCCCGCAGCAGCGGGAGCGCGACCGTGTGGTCTCCACCGATCACGACGAGCCGGTCGGCCCGAGCGCCGAGCTCGCGCGCGCCGGTCTCGATCTCGGCGACGGCGGCCGAGATGTCGAACGGGTTCGCCACGAGGTCGCCGGCGTCCGCGACCTGCTGCGCTCCGAAGGGGAAGACGTCCTGCGCGGGGTTGTACGGACGGAGCAGGCGCGAGGCCTCCCGGACGTGCGCGGGCCCGAAGCGCGCGCCGGGCCGGTAGCTGACCCCGCTGTCGAAGGGGATGCCGACCACGGCGATATCGGCGTGGTCGACCTCGTCCAGCCGCGGGAGCCGGGCGAAGGTCGCGATGCCGGCGAAGCGAGGAACGAGGCTGGCGTCGACCGGGCCCCGGGGGGCGGAATCCGGGTCCGACGACGTGCCGTTCGGCGAGGGTTGCATATTTGGCAACTTTCGATACTCTGGAGACAACATCTGAGGGGACGATACGCGCACACCCCGGGCGCGTCAAGAGTCCGCTCTTCGTCGAGGAGGCCCGGTGCGCGCGATTCACCCGACCGCGGACGAGAACGCGCGACCGATCGGCGCCAAGCTGCGTGCCGCCAGGACGTCGCAGGGCATGTCGCTCGGGCAGGTCGCCGAGACGACCGGGCTGTCCAAGGGATTCCTCAGTCGCGTGGAGCGCGATGAGACCTCGCCGAGCGTGGCCACGCTCGTGCAGCTCTGCCAGGTGCTCTCCCTGCCGATGGGCGCTCTGTTCGCGGAACCCGAAGTGCAGCACGTCGCCTACGATTCGGCGCCCCGGATAAACCTCGGCGGGTTCGCCGCCGACGAGCGGCTCATGTCGCCCCGGAGCGAGCAGCGCGTGCAGCTGCTGCGCTCCGAGCTTGCGGCGGACGCCCACGGCGGCAGCGACCTGTACACGATCAACTGCGACGTCGAGGTGCTGCACGTCGTCTCCGGGACCCTGACGGTGCGCTTCTCCGACCGCAGTGTGACGGTGCACGCCGGCGACGCGCTCACGTTCCCGGGCCGGGAGCCGCACACGTGGCAGGTCGAAGGCGGCCCCGCGACCGTGCTGTGGGTCATCGTCCCGGCTCCCTGGAGCGGCTCCGCCTGACCCCGGGTGACCGCCCCGCCCCGCCCCGCCCCGCCCCGCCCCGCCCCGCCCCGCCGAGATGGTGGGTTTCCCGCCGAGATGGTGGGCACCACCTCGGCGCAGAAGCCACCATCTCGGCCCCACTTGTTCCCGGCAGCCGGGTGCTCGGGATCAAGCTGGAACGGCGGCGTCTCGGCGTACATCACCTGCAGCGAATACGGGTGCCCCGGCTCGGCGAAGGGGATGCGATGTCTTCCCCCGAGATGGCGGGTTTCCCCCCGAGATGGTGGGTTTATCCACGAGATGGTGTGCACCACCTCGGGAGAAGATGCACCACCTCCGGAGAAGATGCACCACCTCGGGAGAAGATGCACCACCTCGGCGGAAGAGGGACCACCTCGGCGGAAGAGGGAGGTCGGTCAGACCAGGTGCAGCTCGGCATCGATCGCGGCGGCGGCTGCCCGGAGCGCGGGGAGATACGCGTCCCGCACGTGCTCGACCGAATCCCGGGTCGCGCTCGTGGACACGTTCACCGCCGCGACCACGCGCCCGTCGCGGCCGTGCAGCGGCACGGCGACCGAGCGCAGACCGGGCTCGAGCTCGCCGTCGACGAGTGCCCAGCCCTGCGCGCGCACGGCGGCGAGCTCCTCCCGCAACACCTCGGGTTCGGCGAGCGTGCGTTCGGTCAGCGGACGAAGATCGGATGCCGTGAGCACGGCATCCGCATCGGACGGGCGCAGCCCCGCCAGCAGAACGCGCCCCATACTCGTCGCGTACGCCGGGAAGCGCGTGCCGATCGTGATGCGCACGCTCATGATGCGGCGGGTCGGGACGCGGGCGACGTAGACGATGTCCGTGCCGTCCAGGACTGCGGCGGACACGCTCTCGCCGACCTCACGGGACAGCGACTCGAGATGCGGCTGCACGATCTCGGGGAGCGAGAGGGAGGACAGGTAGCTGAATCCGAGTTCGAGCACGCGCGGTGTCAGCCGGAAGGACCGGTCGTCGGAGGCGACGTATCCGAGCGTCTGGAGGGTGAGGAGGAACCTGCGCGCTGCAGCCCGGGTCATGTCCGCGCGGCGAGCGACGTCGCTGAGGGTCAGCTCTGCGTGCTCAGCGTCGAACGCGCGGATCACTGCGAGACCGCGGGCCAGCGACTGCACGAAATCGCCGTTCGATGCCGCTGCGGTCTCGCTCACCGGCTCACCCTACCGATCGCGGGCGTGCAGAACTCCTCAGTATCGGTGCTCAGACTCTGCATTTCGGCCCGGGACGGGTCGCATCCGCCCGAAACTGAGGAGTTGCGCACGCGTCCCTCACCGCTCCAGCACGACGGCGAGCCCCTGGCCGACCCCGATGCAGATCGCGGCCACCGCGACGCCGCCGCCGCGGCGCGCGAGCTCGTGCGCCGCGTGGCCGATGATGCGGCCGCCCGATGCGCCGAGCGGATGCCCGATCGCGATCGCGCCGCCGTGGATGTTCACCCTCTCGGGATCCAGCTCGGGCCACAACTGCAGGCACGCGAGACTCTGCGACGCGAACGCCTCGTTGAGCTCGACGACATCGACATCGGCCCACGTCCTGCCGGCCCGTGCGAGGGCGCGGTTCGCGGCCTCGACCGGCGCGACACCGAAGACGTCGGGGTCGTTGCCGAACGCCGCGCGGCCGGCGATGCGCGCGAGCGGCTCACCGTCGAGCACGCCTTCCGCGCCGAGCAGCAGCGCCGAGGCTCCGTCGTTGATCGAGGACGAGTTTCCCGCGGTCACCGATCCCTCCGCCGCGAAGAGCGCCGTGAGGCCGCCGAGCTTCTCGAGTGTCGTGTCGACCCGGATGCCTTCATCCATCTCCAGCTCATGCCCCGGGACCTGCACGATCTCGCCTTCGTAGGCTCCGGCATCCCACCCCAGGGCTGCCAGCCGGTGGCTGCGCAGCGCGAACGCGTCCTGCGCATCTCGCGAGATGCCGTAGATCTCGGCGAGCTTCTCGGCCGACTGCCCGTTCGAGAGCGTCCAGTCCTTGCGCAGCGCGGGGTTCGTCATGCGCCAGCCGATCGCGGTGTTCCACATTGTCTGGTTGCCGGTCGCGGGAAAGGGCTTCGCGGACTTCTCCACGACGTACGGCGCCCGGCTCATCGACTCCACCCCGCCGGCGAGGATGACCTCGGCATCCCCCGCCTCGATCGCCCGCGACCCCTGGATCACGGCCTCCACCGCCGACCCGCACAGTCGGTTCACCGTTACAGCCGGCACCGCCGTCGGAAAACCCGCGAGCAGCGCGCCGAATCGCGCGACGTTGCGGTTGTCCTCGCCGGCCTGGTTCGCGTCGCCGAAGATCACGTCGTCCACCCGCGCCGGGTCGAGCCCGGTCCGCTCGACGATCGCGCGCATCACGACCGCGGCGAGGTCGTCCGGTCGCACGGAAGACAGTGCCCCGCCGGCCCGGCCGAACGGGGTGCGGACGGCGTCGTACACGAAGGATGCGGGCATGTCAGATCTCGCTTTCCGAAAGGGTCAGACCGGTGAGCTCGGACAGCGACGCGACCGTGTTGTCGCCGAACGCTTCGCGCACCGCGAACCCGTCGGGCGTCACGTCGAACACGGCGTGGTCGGTGTAGACCCGGGTGACGCAGCCGACGCCGGTGAGCGGATACGTGCACGCGACGACGAGCTTGGACTCGCCGGTCTTGGTGAGCAGGTCGGTCATGACGTAGACGGCTTTGGCGCCGATCGCGAGGTCCATCGCGCCGCCGACCGCGGGGATCGAGCCGGGCGCCCCGGTCGACCAGTTCGCCAGGTCGCCGGTCTCGCTCACCTGGAACGCGCCGAGCACGCATACGTCGAGATGGCCGCCGCGCATCATCCCGAACGAGTCCGCGTGGTGGAAGTACGCCGCACCCGGAAGGGCGGTCACCGCCTGCTTGCCGGCGTTGATCAGATCCGGGTCGACGTGCGCGGCATCCGGCGCCGGCCCCATCCCGAGGAGTCCGTTCTCCGTGTGCAGGACGATCTCCTGGTCGTCGGGCAGGAAGTTGGCCACGAGGGTCGGCGCGCCGATGCCGAGGTTCACGTACGAGCCCTCGCGGATGTCGGCGGCGATGCGCCGGGCGAGGTCCTCGCGGCTGATGCGGGTGCTCACTCGGCTGCTCCCTTCACGGATGCCGCCACCGGCCGGCCCTCGAGATCGACGCCTCCGACGAAGGCTCCCCCGTGAAGCCAGGCTCGTTCGTCGACGGCGACGACGCGGTCGACGAAGATGCCGGGGGTGACGACCGTCTCGGGATCGAGCGACCCGAGCGGCACGATCTGATCGACCTGCACGACCGAGGTGGTCGCGGCCGACGCCATGATCGGACCGAAGTTGCGCGCGGTCTCGCGGTAGACGAGGTTGCCCCAGCGGTCGGCCTTCAGTGCGCTGATGAGGGCGACGTCGGCGCGGATGGGGTATTCGAGCACGTAGTCGCGGCCGTCGATCGTGCGGGCCTCTTTGCCTGCGGCGAGCTCGGTGCCGACGCCGGTCGGCGAGAAGAACGCCCCGATGCCGGCGCCCGCGGCGCGGATGCGCTCGGCGAGGTTTCCCTGCGGCACGATCTCGAGTTCGATCTCGCCCGCGCGGTACAGGCCGTCGAACACCCAGGAGTCGTGCTGGCGCGGGAAGGAGCAGATGATCTTGCGCACGCGCTTCGCCGCCAACAGTGCCGCCAGGCCCGTGTCGCCGTTGCCCGCGTTGTTCGCCACGATCGTGAGGTCGCCCGCGCCCTGCGCGATGAGCGCATCGATGAGCTCGACCGGCTGTCCGGCGCGACCGAACCCTCCGATCATGATGGTCGAGCCGTCGGCGATGCCGGCGACCGCCGCCGCGGCGTTCCGGACGGTCTTGTCAATCATTTCGCCCCAATGTGTTCGCTCTGCGCACGCCCATACGTATATCGAACAGAATAACCGAAGTGCCGCCTCCGGCACCAGCCCCGTCGGCGCCATGCAGCGGTCGCCGCGTGCACAACCGGTCGAGCCCACACCTGCAGAACTCCACAGAACCGAGACGCTGATCGACGGATTCGCGCGGGATCGGGCCTGATCAGACCGGATCCGTGGAGTTCTGCAGAACCCCCGGCTACGGCTCGAGCGTGAGGGACGCGGCGAGCGGGACGATCGTCTCGCGCAGGGCCACGATCTCGCGCGCGTGCTCGTGCAGACGCACGTCCTCCGGGAGGACCGGCTCCCAGACCGGCACCGGCAGCGCGACGCCGTCGTCACCGGGAACGACGAACACGCTCAGGCACTGCGTCGTGAGGGTCAGGTCATCGGGGGTGCGCGGATCGGCGGTGGAGACCCGCGTGCTGATGTGCATGCTGTGCGGTCCGGTCAGCACGATGCGCGCGCTGACCTCGACGAGATCGCCGATGCGCACGGGCGCGAGGAAGTGGATGCCGCCCGAATACACCCCGACCGCGTGATCGGCCTGCGCCGAGGCGCCCGCCCACGCGACGGCGCACGCGTACGCGGCCTCGTCGATCCAGCGCATGACCGTCCCGCCGTGCGCTTTGCCCCCGAAGTTCACCACGCCGGTCGGCACGAGGAAGCGCAGCGTGGTCTGCGGCGCGGCGGAGTCGGCCGTGTACTCCTCGTCGAGCATGAGCTGCTTGATACGCGCCCTCGTGTCCATGCGCTCGAGCGCGGCCTCGGCGAGCTTGCGGTCGGACCGCGACACCGGCTGCCACTGCGGCACGGCGGTCGGCCGCCCGTCGGCACCCTTCGCGACGAAGATCAGCACGCACGTCGTCGCGGGCGTGTAATCCCGCGTGCTGACCTCGGCCGACGACACCGTCACGACGACGTGCATGCTCGACCGGCCGGTGTGCACGAGACGCGCCTGCACCTCGATGAGGCTGCCCGGCGGAATCGGCCGGCGATGGCGCACGTTGCCGACGTACGCCGTGACGCAATACGCTCCCGCCCACCCGACCGCGCACGCGTAGCCGGCCTTGTCGATCCACTCCATGACGCTGCCGGCCGCGACCGAGCGCCCCCCGGCGGCGGTGTCGGCGGGCGTCGCGAGGAAGCGCAGGACGACGCGGTCGTCCAGGGGAACGGCGGGGGTCACGGCGCCAGCATAGGGCGCGCGGCTCACGCGGGCGGGTCGAAACTGTGGGCGCGTACGACGGATGCCGCCGCACGACCCCCGAAGAACGCCAGCAACGCGCGCGCGGCGCGCGAGTCCGTGGTCACCGCACCGGCGAACACGGTGTCGATCGCGCAGTCGCGCGGGAGCACCCCGAGGATGCGGATCCCCGGCTGGCCGGCGAGCTCGCTCAGCTGCTGGAACCCGAGGTCCACCTCGCCGTCCGCGAGCAGCTGCGCGACGGGCACGCCCGCCCGCGCCTGCACGAGCCGACCGCCGATCTCGGCGCTCAGGCCCCACTCCTCGATCAGCGCGAGGAGCGCGGTGCCGCTCGGGCCGGTCGAGAACCCGATGCGCGTGGCCGCCCGGAGCGCCTCACGCACCCCTGCGGCGTCCGCGAAGGCCGGGCCGTCGATCGAGCCGGCTGCCGGAACGGCGACGGCGACCTGCGACACGGCGATCGGGGTGACGGATGCCGCATCCACGTGCCCCGCGGCGGCCAGGCGCTCGAGCGCGTCGGCGGCGAGGAACACGAGGTCGAACGGCTCCCCCGCGGCGACCCGCCGCGCGGCGTCGACCCCGCCGACCGATTCGATCTCGAGGAGGCCGAAGCCGGCATCCGCCGCCCGGGCCGCGAGGTCGCCCAGCAGGTGGCGGGTCGCCATCGACGAGATCGCCCTCATCGTCTGACCTCGCCCGTCGCCGAAACCGAGGCCGCCGCCTCGCCCTCAGGCGCCGGGGCGTCCTCGATCTCCGACGCTGTCTGATCGAGGGATTCCGCATCGACCTCGGCGGACTGCGCGGCGCCGTAGCGGGGACCCGCGACCGTCCCCGTGTCGATGAGTTCACCGGCGCGCGCGAGCAGACCCGCATCCACCACCAGCGACAGCGTCGCCTGGTTCTCACGCAGATGGGCCACCGAGGTGGTGCCCGGAATCGGCACGACGCCGCGCGCGAGCAGCCATGTCAGGGCGAGCTGGGCGGGCGTGCAGCCGGCCTCGGCGGCGAGCGCACGCCACGCGGGAAGGAGCGCGGCGTTGGCCTGCCAGTAGGGCGACTGGAAGCGCGGCATCGCCCGTCGGATGTCCTTCGGTGCGAACTCCTCCGGATCGCCCACGGCGTCCGCGAGGAACCCGCGGGCGACCGGCGAGAACGCCACGAACGCCACGCCCTGCCGGCGCGTCTCGTCCAGCATCCCGAGTTCGGCGTTACGGCTCCACAGCGAGTACTCGTTCTGCACGGCGGCGATCGGAGCAACCTCGAGCGCTTCGTGCAGACGTGCGACCGACACCTCCGACAGCCCGATCGCGCCGATCTTGCCTGCGGAGACGAGCTCGGCGAGCGCACCGACGCTCTCGCCGATCGGCACGCCGCGGTCCCACCGGTGCAGGTAGTACAGGTCGATGTGCTCGACGCCGAGGCGGCGCAGCGAGGCGTCGACCTGCGCGCGCAGCGTCTCGGGCCGCCCGTCGATCGTCTTCACGCCGTCGACGAGGGCCATCCCTCCCTTGCTCGCGAGCACGACCTCATCACGGCGCGCCGAGCCGAGAGCCGCGAGCGCGCGCCCGACGAGCTCCTCGTTGCGGCCGCCGCCGTACAGGGTCGCGGTGTCCAGCATCCCGACGCCCTCCTCGAGCGCGGCACGCAGCACCGCGAGACCTTCCTCGGGTGAGGGCGGGATGCCGTACGCATGGCTCAGCGACATGCAGCCGAGCCCGAGCCGGGGCAGGATCACGCGAGCTGTTCCTCCAGTTCCGCCAGCACCCGGTAGCAGTCCAGCACCTGCCGCACGGAGGAGTTCGGCTCGCGACCCTCGCGGATCGCGGCGATGAACTCGCGGTCCTGCAGCTCGATCCCGTTCATGCTCACCGCGACCTGCGACACGTCGATCGGGTTCTCCGCGCCGTCGACGAGGTCGTCGTAGCGGGCGATGTAGGTGCCGGTGTCGCCGATGTAGCGGAAGAACGTTCCGAACGGTCCCTCGTTGTTGAACGACAGCGACAGCGTGCAGATCGCTCCGGTCTCGCTCTTGAGCTGGATCGACATGTCCATCGCGATGCCGAGCACGGGGTGCAGCGGACCCTGCAGGGCGTTGGCCTGCACGATCCGACCCGCCTGGTAGGCGAACAGGTCGACCGTGTGCGCGGCGTGGTGCCACAGCAGGTGGTCGGTCCACGAGCGCGGCTCCCCCTTCGCGTTCGTGTTCGTGCGACGGAAGAAGTACGTCTGCACGTCCATCTGCTGCACGGCGAACTCGCCCGCCGTCACGCGCTCATGCACCCACTGGTGCGACGGGTTGAAGCGGCGGGTGTGGCCCACCATCGCCACGCGGTCCGACGCCTCCGCCGCGGCGAGGGTGGCCTGGGCGTCGGCGAGCGAGTCCGCGAGGGGGATCTCCACCTGCACGTGCTTGCCGGCGGCGAGCACCGCCTGGGTCTGCGCGGCGTGCATCTGGGTCGGCGTGGCGAGGATCACCGCGTCGACGTCGTCGCGCTCGAGGACGGCATCCAGTCCCACGACCGCGGCCGGCACGCCGTATCTCTCGGCGACCGCCTGCGTCGGCTCGGGACGCGTGCCGCTCACGACCGTGACCTCGGCGTCGTCGATCTGGGCGAGACCGTCGAGGTGCTTCATGCCGAACGCGCCGGCGGCGCCGACGACGGCGACCCGGACCTTCTCAGTCATACGGTGACTTCCTCGGGGACGGTGGCGCTCACAGTGTCGGCAGCGTCGGCCTCGGGCGCGACGGGGTTGCTGATCACGAGGTGGCCGACGGCGGTGTTGGATGCCGGCACGTGATAGAACCGGTGGTTCACGTCGGGCGCGCCACCGCCGAACTGGTCGTCCATCGCGCCGCGCGCGATCAGCCAGTCCACGAGCTCGATACCCTCCGAGCCCGCCTCGTCGACGTACTCCATGTGCGACCACTCGGTGAGTCCGAGCGGGTCGGCGATCAGGTGGTCCAGGAACGCGTTGTCCCACTCCTCGTTGATCAGGCCCGCGCGGGGTCCCTGCAGCTGGTGGCTCATCCCGCCGGTGCCCCAGATCTGCACGTTGAGCTCGGGGCCCTCCCACTTGTCCAGGGCCCGGCGGATCGCCTTGCCGAGCTCGTAGCAGCGGCGCCCCGAGGGAACGGGGTACTGCACGACGTTCACGGGGAGCGGGATGACCCGGCAGGGCCACTCCTCGACGTCGCCGAACACGAGCGAGAGCGGCACGGTCAGTCCGTGGTCGACGACCATCTCGTTCACGAGGGTGAGGTCGAAGTCGTCCTGGATCACGGACTGGGCGATGTGGGCGGCGAGCTCGGGGTACCCCTTCACATCCGGCACGGGACGCGGGCCGTAGCCTTCGTCGGCGACCGGATAGTGCTCGCCGGTACCGAGCACGAACGTCGGGATGATGTTGGAGTCGAACGCGGTCGCGTGGTCGTTGTAGACGAGGATCACGACGTCGGGCGTGTTCTCCTTCGCCCAGGTCCGCGTCCACTCGTAGCCGTCGAAGACCTTCTTCCAGTACGGCTCCTGGGTCTTGCCGTGATCCATCGCGGCGCCGATCGCCGGCACGTGCGACGTGAACAGCGCCGAGGTGAACCTCGCCGGCGCGTCCGGCCGCATCGTCGTCGCCTTCTCGGTCGACGGCGGCGCCCAGCCGTCGAGGTCCTTGAGACGGTTCCCCTCGGGACGGCGACCGCCCGAGACCATCATGTCGCGGTAGGCGGCCTCGCTCATGCCCGTCATCGACCCGGCCATCTGCTGGAAGCTCAGCCCGTGCGTGGCGCCGATCTTGCTCAGGAAGTAGATGTTGCCGCCCTCGGCGATGCACGTGTTCAGGTCGAGGTCGAGCACGGCCTGACGCTGGACGGGGGTCAGCGGCCACTCGTCGAGGTAGGCCTCACGATCGGCGAGGTACCGCTCGCGGTTCTCCGGCTTCATGAGCGACATCGAGAACTGGTTGAGGTGATACCCCTTGCGCGCCTGGTCGGCGTCGAAGATCGTCGTGCCGGGGATGTTCTTGTACGGCTTGTCCAGTGCCATGTCATGCTCCTTCAGGCCAGTAGAGGCGCAACGGGTTCTCGACGAGCAGCTTGTGCTGCAGCGCCTCCGTCGTCGCGATCTGCGGGATGTAGTCGACCAGCAGCCCGTCGTCGGGCATGTGGTCCTTCAGGTTCGGGTGGGGCCAGTCGGTCCCCCACAGCACGCGGTCGGGGAACTCCTCGACCACGCGTCGGGCGAACGGCACGACGTCGGTGTACGCGTGCTGCTCGCCGTCGAGCGCCCGGGGTCCCGTGACCGAGAGGCGCTCCGGGCACGAGACCTTGGTCCACACGTTCGGGTTCTCGCGGAGGAACCGCAGGAAGAGCCCGAACTCGGGTCCGTCAGGATCCTTCGTGACATCCGGGCGGCCCATGTGGTCCACGACGACATCCGTGGGGATGCCGGAGAAGAAGTCGTAGAGCTCGGGCAGGTCCTCGGCCTCGAAGTAGATCACGACGTGCCAGCCGAGCGGCGCGATCTTCGTCACGATCTCCTCGAGCGACGCGGTGTCGAGGCGGTCCACGAGACGCTTCACGAAGTTGAACCGCACGCCGCGGACGCCCGCGTCGTGCAGCTCGGCGAGCTCGGCATCCGTCACGTCTTTCCGCACGGTTGCGACACCGCGCGCCCGCCCGCCGCTCCGGCGGAGGGCATCCACGAGGGCGCGGTTGTCGGCGCCGTGGCACGTCGCCTGCACGATGACGTTGCGGTCGAACCCGAGGCGGTCGCGCAGGGCGAACAGCTGGTCCGCCGAGGCGTCGCACGGCGTGTACTTGCGCTCCGGGGCGAACGGGAACTCCGCGCCCGGGCCGAACACGTGGCAGTGCGCGTCCACGGCACCGACGGGCACACGGAACGTCGGCACGCTTGGGCCGTCGTACCAGTCGAGCCAGCCCGGGGTCTTCTCGAAGCCGCCGCTGGTGTGGCCGTGCGCGATGGCCTCGGTGCCGGTCACGAGCCCGCCTCCACGTAGGTCAGGCCCGCCTTCGCGAGCGGCTCGCGCATGCCGTAGATGTCGAGGCCGAGGACGCCGGCGCGGAACTTCTCGCGCTTGGCCTCCTCGTTCGCCTCCCTGGCGGCCGAGGCGTCCGCGACGGCGCCGACGAGATCGCGGGGCACGACGACGACGCCGTCGACGTCGGCGACGACGACATCGCCCGGGTTCACGAGTGCGTTCGCGACCACGACGGGGATGTTGACCGAACCCAGGGTCGCCTTGACGGTGCCCTTGGCATTGATCGCGCGCGAGAACACCGGGAAGTCCATCTTCTCGAGGTCGGCGACGTCGCGGACGCCGCCGTCGATCACGAGCCCCTTGCAACCGCGGGCGGTGAGCGAGGTCGCGAGGAGCTCGCCGAAGAAGCCGTCCTCGCTCTCGGTCGTGCATCCGGCGACGATGACGTCACCTTCCTGCACCTGTTCGGCCGCGACGTGGAACATCCAGTTGTCACCCGGCTGCAGCAGCACGGTCACCGCGGGTCCGCACAGTTTCGCACCCGTGTACGCCGGGCGGATGTAGGGGCGAAGGAGCCCCACCCGGCCCATGGCCTCGTGGATCGTGGCGACGCCGAACTGCGACAGGCGCGCGACGTCGGCGGGGTCTGGCCGCGGGATGCCGGTGCGGACGATCCCGAGGTCGTTCAGGCGCTGGGTCACGGTGTTCCTCCTGGTGTTCAGAGTCCGCGGGCGGCGAGGGCGCGGTCGACGCGGGGGTAGATGCGGCGCGCATTGCCCTCGAAGACCTGCCGGCGCTGCCCGTCGTCGAGATTCGCGGTCGCGTCCACGTAGCGCTTGGTGTCGTCGAAGTAGTGGCCGGTGCGGGGATCGATGTCGCGCACGGCGCCGATCATCTCGCTCGCGAACAGGATGTTCGAGGTCGGGATGACCTGCGTGAGCAGGTCGATGCCGGGCTGGTGGTACACGCACGTGTCGAAGTAGACGTTGCCGAGCAGGTGCTCCTCGAGCTCCGGTTTGCCGAGGGCCATCGCGAGCCCGCGGAAGCGCCCCCAGTGGTACGGCACCGCGCCGCCGCCGTGCGGGATGACGAATTTCAGATCGGGGAAGTCGCGGAAGAGGTCGCCCTTGAGCAGCTGCATGAACGCGGTCGTGTCCGCGCCGAGGTAGTGATCGCCGGTGGTGTGGAACTGAGGCTTGCACGACGTGCTGACATGGATCATCGCGGGCAGCTCGTACTCGACGAGCTTCTCGTAGAGCGGGTACCAGCTGCGGTCGGTCAGCAGCGGCGCGGTCCAAAGCCCTCCCGAGGGATCGGGGTTGATGTTGACGGTGACGACGCCGAGCTCGTCCACCGCACGGTCGAGCTCGGCGAGCGTGGTCCTCTGGTCGACACCCGGCGACTGCGGCAGCATCGCGCCGGGCAGGAAGCGGTCGGGGAACAGCTGCGAGACGCGCGCGACGAGGTCGTTGCAGATGCGCGCCCACGTCGCGCTGACGGCGAAGTCGCCGATGTGGTGCGCCATGAAGGACGCCCGCGGACTGAAGACCGTGATGTCACAGCCGCGCTCGTCCATCAGGCGGAGCTGGTTGGACTCGATCGTCTCGCGGATGTCCTCGTCGCTGATATGCAGATCGGAGGGCGACGGCTCGTCGCCGGCACCCTCGGCGAACGCGACCTGCAGGTCGCGCCACGCGCCGAGCTGCGCGGGCGCGGTCGTGTAATGGCCGTGGATGTCGATGATCATCGCGAGTCCTTCGTCATGCGTCGCTGCGTGCGCTCCTTCCGAGGTTAGGTCGGTCGTCGGACTTCAGTCCAATAGATTCCATCGCGGTTGCCTATAGATACGATCGATGGGTGGCCCTCACCGACCTGAACCAGCTGCGCACATTCGTCGTCCTGTACGAACTGCGCTCCGTCTCGGCGGCGGCGGCCCGCCTGCACGTCACCCAGCCGACGGTGAGCTACACGCTCGGGCGCCTGCGCGACCGCTTCGGTGATGAGCTGTTCCGCCGCGAGGGCAACGTCATGGTGCCGACCGCCCACGCCACGCGCCTCTTCGGCCCGCTGCACGAGGCGCTCGCGCAGATCGACGCGACCGTGAGCGACCCGGAGGAGTTCGACCCGGGCACCTTCGCCGGCGAGATCGCGCTCGCCCTCACCTCGATCGGCGAGCAGACGTTCCTGCCGCCGCTCATGGCGGCACTCGCGCGCACCGCCCCCGGCGTGCATCTGCAGGTACAGCGCCTGGACGCCGACTTCGTGGAGGACGGACTCATCCGCGGCACGATCGACCTCGCGATCACCGTCTCGCTGCTGGCGACCCCACGTCTGTGGCGCACGCCGGTGCGGAACGTCGAATACGTGGCCCTCTCCGCGGCCGCACACCCGCTGCCGCCGGTCGGCCCGGAGATGTTCGCGGGCCGCAGGTTCGTCCGCGTTTCCGCCCGCGGTGGACACGTCTTCCCCCTGCAGGCCCTGATCGAGCACGGCTTGATGCCCCAGGTCGCCCTCTCGGTGGAGGAGTATGCGAGCGTCCCGGCGGTGCTGCAGGCGACGGACCTGGTCGTGCTGCTCCCCCGGCACGTCGCGGAGGTGTTCTGCGGGTGGTTCCCGGACCTCCGGATCGCCGAGCTCCCCTGGCCGGGCAGCAGCACGCCGGTCTCGGTCTACACGCGCAGCGAGGCGAGCCTCACATCACCGCAGCGCTGGTTCCGCTCGATCGCCGTCGACGCCGTCGCGGCGGACGAGTACCGCGCGGGCTAGCGTCCCGGGCGATTCCAGCTGGCCTTGGCGGGAAAGCGAGGCGTGCGCACCGGGATCGACCACGACGAGTGCGGATGGATCGAGAGGATCGCCCGCTCCCACCACGCCCGCGCCTGCTCATCCAGGAGCGGGAGCACGGCATCCTTATCGGCGTCATCCTGCGGTCGGGGTCGCAGCGCCTTCCAGACGAGCTGCACTTCGGGGGCGCCGGTCGGGATGCCGTCGACCTCGCGCACCGCGCGGTCCCAGGGCAGCTGCAGGCGGGGGTCGCGGCGGTAGAGCCACGCGGCATCCGTCCCGTCCTCGACATTCAGCCGCAGGACCCACGTCCCCCGACGGTCGTCGCGGACCTGGATGATCTGCACGTCGGCGTCGGCGGGCACCTCGCCGAGCGCGACGAGCGTGTCGTCCTGGACCGCCCACGCGCTCCACTCCGGCGGCAGTGCGGCGATCAAGGGTGGAACGTCCGTCGGGATCGTGCTGACGTCGATGTTCGGTCGCTCGCGGATCGCCCGTCCGGCGAACAGGTCGAGCGCGACGCCGCCGGAGATCCACCAGCGCGCGGCGGTCCCGTCGAAGAGCTCCGCGACGGCGCGCGGCTCGAGGGGAGACCAGGGTTCATCGGCCATCCCCTGAGGGTACTGCGGTCCGGCGTTTCCCACTCAATGGGAGTCGTGGGATGCTGGCGGCATGGCGAACTCCCCGTCGGGCGACTCGGTCACCGACCGGCTCGTGCGGGTGCTCGAGACCTTCACCCCCACCCGGACGGTACAGACCGCGGCCGAGATCGGCCGGCGCGCGGGGCTCCCGGGATCCAGCGCGCACCGCATCGTCGGCGAGCTCGTCGACGCCGGACTGCTCGAGCGCGACGACGACCGTCGCATCCGCATCGGCGTGCGGCTGTGGGAGCTCGCGACCCGCTCGTCGCAGGCGCTGCGCCTGCGGCAGGTCGCGATGCCCGCGATGGAGCGCGTCCAGGCGCGTGTCCGCGAGCACACGCAGCTCGCGATCCTCGAGCAGGACGAGGCGCTCTTCCTCGAGCGGCTGAGCGCCCCCGACTCCGGCGCGAACATCACGCGGATCGCAGGACGCCTCCCCCTGCACGCATCGTCGTCAGGTCTCGTGCTGCTCGCGTTCGGCGAGCGCGAGCTCCAGGAGCGCGTCCTCGCCGAGCCGCTCATCGCCCTCACCCGCGAGACGATCACCGATCCCGCGGTGCTCCGCCGCAAGCTCGCCGAAGTCCGCACGCTCGGCCACGCCGTCGCCCGCGGGTTCATCGAGACGGTCTCGACCGGTGTCGCCGTGCCGGTGCGCGACGAGGCCGGCCGCGTCACGGCCGCCCTCTCGGTCGTGCTGCCCCGCGACGCACCGACCGAGCCCGCACTGCGCGAGCTGCACACCGGCAAGCGCGAGATCGAGCAGGCGCTGGGTTTCCGGGGTTGAGCCCCCGTTGCGCCGAGTGCACGACTTCGCGCCGAGTGCACGGGTTCTTTGCGCGATGAAGCCGTGCACTCGGCGGCATCCCGTGCACTCGCGATCCGAGGGAGAAGAGGGTTCCCGTTGAATGGGAGATGAGAGGCGAGGACGCGGGGGCGGGGCAGACACTGGGCGGACAGCATCCCCGTCGAAGGAGACGTCATGACCGCCACCGTCCGCACCCGCGTCGCGATCGTCGGCGCCGGACCCGCCGGCCTCCTGCTGTCGCACCTGCTCGCAGATGCCGGCATCGAGTCGGTCGTCGTCGATCAGCGCACGCGCGAGCAGATCGAGTCGACCATCCGCGCCGGCATTCTCGAGCAGGGCACGGTCGAGGTCCTCGACTCGCTCGGCGAGCACAGTCGCGCCCGCACGGTCGGGCACCGCCACGACGGCATCGAGCTGCGCTTCGCCGGCGAGGGGCACCGCATCGACTTCCCCTCGCTCGTCGGACGCAGCGTGTGGCTCTACCCGCAGCACGAAGTGCTGGAGGATCTCATCGCCGCGCGCCTCGCCGGCGGGCAGGACCTCCGCTTCGGCATCACCGTCAACGGCATCGAGGATGCCGAGACCGAGCGCCCGCGGGTGATCGCGACCGACGCCCACGGGCAGCCGCTCGTGATCGAGGCGGACTTCGTGGTGGGCGCCGACGGCTCGCGCAGTGTCGTGCGGCCGGTCGTGACCGGATCCGCGTTCGGCGGATACTTCCGCGAGTACCCGTTCGCGTGGTTCGGCATCCTCACCGAAGCACCGCCGAGCGCGGACGAGCTCATCTACAGCAACTCCCCCGACGGCTTCGCGCTGATCAGTCAGCGCAGCGCCACCGTGCAGCGCATGTACTTCCAGTGCGATCCGGATGCCGATACGGCGGCGTACTCGGAAGCGCAGCTGTGGGAAGAGCTGCAGAAGCGCGTACCGGGCACGACGCTGAAAGAGGGACCGATCTTCCAGCGCGACGTGCTGCGCTTCCGCAGCTTCGTCGCGCATGAGCTGCGGAAGGGTCGTGTCGCGATCGTCGGGGATGCCGCCCACACCGTGCCGCCGACCGGCGCGAAGGGCATGAACCTCGCCGTCGCCGACGTGATCCTGCTGAACCTCGCCCTGCAGGCGCTCCTGCTCGAAGGCGACGAGCGGCGCATCGACGACTTCGCGGATGCCGCCCGGCGCCGCATCTGGAAGGCGCAGCACTTCTCCTGGTGGATGACGAGCATGCTGCACGTGACCGCTGACGCGACGGATTTCGACCGGATGCGTCAGCTCGGCGAGCTGCGCTCGATCGTGGAGTCCGAGGCCGGCCAGACCTATCTGGCCGAGGCGTACACCGGCTGGCCGCTCGCAACCGCGTAGCTCCCGCGCTCCGACCCCCGCGCCGGTCCCTCTCCCGCCGAGATGGTCCCTCTCCCGCCGAGATGGTCCCTCTTCCGCCGATCAGGTGGCCCCGCGCTGGGGTCGGGCGTCGCGTTCAGTGTCCCAGGCGCCGTGCCGTCACCGCCACCCTCGGACCCGCATCCGATCACCGGCCGTAGACTCCGGTGATCCGCCGTGATGCGGGTGGGACGACAACGTGGAGGAAGCATGCGACTGGGAATGGTCGGCCTCGGCCGGATGGGCGGGAACCTCGTGCGCAGACTCATGCGCGACGGGCACGAAGCCGTCGTGTACGACGTCACCGAGGCGGCGGTCGCGGCATTGGAGAGCGAGGGCGCAGACGGCAGTCGCAGCCTCGCAGAGCTCGCGCAGAAGCTGCAGTCGCCGCGCGTGGTCTGGCTCATGATCCCCGCGGGCCTGACCGGCAGAGTCGTCGATGAGGTCGCCGCGCACCTCGAACCGGGCGACATCATCATCGACGGCGGCAACTCGAACTACCGCGATGACGTCCGCCGGGCGAAGAAGCTCACCGAGCGCGGCATCCACTACGTCGACGTCGGCACGAGCGGCGGCGTCTTCGGCCTCGAGCGGGGGTACTGCCTCATGGTGGGCGGGCCGGACGAGGCCGTGCGGATCATCGAGCCGATCCTGAAGACGATCGCACCGGGTCCGGGCGAGATCCCGCGGACCCCCGGCCGCGAGGGCGACTTCGCGCCGGAGGAGCAGGGGTACCTGCACTGCGGCCCGTCCGGCGCGGGCCACTACGTGAAGATGGTGCACAACGGCATCGAATACGGCATCATGGCCGCCCTGGCGGAGGGGCTCAACATCCTCGAGAACGCGGATGCCGGCATCCGCGAATCCGAGCACTCGGCCGAGGTCGCGCCGCTGGAGGAGCCGGAGTTCTACCAGTTCACGATCGACACCCCGAAAGTGACGGAGCTCTGGCGCCGCGGTTCGGTGATCTCGTCGTGGCTGCTGGATCTCACCGCGGCGGCGCTCGAGGAGAACCCCACGCTCGACTCGCTCGCCGGACGCGTGTCCGACTCGGGCGAGGGACGCTGGACGATCAAGGCGGCCGTGGACACCGGAGTTCCGGTCCCCGTGCTGAGCGCCGCGCTGTTCGAACGCTTCGCCTCCCGCGGAGAGGACCACTACGCGAATCAGCTGCTCTCGGCGATGCGCCTGCAGTTCGGCGGGCACAAGGAGCTCCCCGCGGGAGACGTGCTCGAGGCCGGCAGCCGGAAGGCGGATTCGGATTCCGCATGAGCAGGAAGCGCGAACCCCAGAGCGTCAGCCTGCTGATCCTGGGCGCGGGGGGCGACCTCACCAGGCGCCTCCTGATCCCGGGCCTGGCGAGCCTGCTGTCCGAGCACGAGTACGACGTTCAGGTCATCGGCGCTGCCCGAGAGGAGCGCACCGACGCGGAGTGGAGAGCGCTGATCCGCGACAGCTTCAGCCAGGTCACCCACCCCGAGAACGCCGACCGCTACCTCGAGTCGGCGCGCTACATCACGGGCGACGTGACGGATGCCGCTCACCTGAGGACCCTGCTCGAAGCGTGCGACCACACGCCCGTCATCTACTTCGCCCTGCCGCCCGCGGTCACCGTCACGGTCTGCGCCGCGCTGCGGAAAGTGGAGCTGCCCGAGGGCACCCGCCTCGCGCTGGAGAAGCCGTTCGGGACGGACCTGCGCTCCGCGCGGGCACTGAACCGCGTGATCGCGCAGCTCGTGCCCGAAGAGCAGGTGTTCCGCATCGATCATTTCCTCGGGATGTCTATGGTGCTCAACATCCTCGGGCTCCGCTTCGCGAATCAGTTCTTCGAGTCGGTGTGGGATGCCCGCCGCATCGAGCGCGTCGAGATCATCTACGACGAGCTGCTCGGGCTCGAGGGGCGCGGCGGCTACTACGACCACGCGGGCGCGCTGGTCGACATGCTGCAGAGCCACCTGCTCGAAGTGCTGGCCCTGGTCGCGATGGAGCAGCCGCCGCGGTTGAACGAGGTGGAGCTTCGCTCGAACGCCGCCCAGGTGCTGCGTGCCACGCACGTGTGGGACGACGACCCGGTCGCCTCGAGCCGCCGAGCGCGGTACACCGCCGGCAAGGTCGGGGACCGCCGACTGCCGTCCTACGCCGACGAGGAGGGTGTGGACCCGGCGCTGAACACCGAGACGCTCGCCCAGATCACTCTCGAGGTCGACACGGCGCGCTGGCGAGGCGTGCCGTTCGTGCTGCGGTCGGGCAAGGCGCTCGGTCAGTACGTGACGCAGGTGCGCGTGCACATGCGTCCGGTGCCGGAGATCCCCGGTTTCGGGGGCGCCCCCGAGCCGGATTCGATCATGCTCGACCTCAAATCCGGCGCGGTCGAGCTCGGGGTGACCATGAACGGCAGCGGTGACCCGTTCGGCCTCGAGCGCAGCATGCTCGTCGCAAAGAAGGAGCCCGGGCATCTTCTGCCCTACGGTCAGGTGCTGCAAGGCATCGTCGAGGGCGATCCGCTGCTGTCCGTGCGGGCGGACATGGCGGAGGAGTGCTGGCGCATCGTGGCGCCGGTCCTCCGCGCGTGGAAGAAGAACGAGGTCCCGCTCGAGGAATACGCGGCCGGGTCGCTCGGCCCCAAAGGCTGGTAGGCCCCTCGCGGATGTCGGCGGGCCGTGCTTGGTTATCGGCATGGACACCACCACCTCTGCCGACGGCATCACGATCGCGTTCGAGAAGATCGGGGAAGGCCCTCCCGTCGTGGTCGTCGGCGGCGCGTTCTCGGAGGCCGCCGACGGCGCCGGGATCGCCTCCGCCCTGGCGGATGCCGGCTTCCGCGCCGTTACGGTCGATCGTCGGGGCCGAGGTTCGAGCGGCGATCGGCGCGGGTCGACGCCCGACGACGAGGTCGCCGATCTGGCCGCGGTCATCGACGCGGTGGGTGGGCAGGCGATCGTGCTCGGCCACTCCTCGGGTGCCGTCCTCGCCCTCTATGCCGCCGCGCGCGGCGTGCCGATCACCTCACTGTTCCTGTCCGAGCCGCCTTTCCGGTTCGGCGTGGGCGAACCCGATCCTCGGCTGGCGGAGCGGCTGCAGGAGCTCATCGACTCCGGCCAGCCTGACGACGCCGTCGTGACGTTCCAGCTCGAGGGCGTCGAGCTGCCGCGTGGGATGGTCGACCAGATCCGGCAGAGCGACCTGTTCCCGCACCTCGTCGGGCTCGCGCAGTCGACGGTCTACGACGCGCGACTCACGGCAGCGGTCTCGACGCCGACGCCGGAGATGCTCTCCGTCGCGCTGCCGGTCACGATCCTGCGCGGTGAGCAGACGTTCCCGATGCTCATCCGCGCCGCAGACCGGCTGGCCGAGGAGATGGCCGCCGCGGACCTCGTGATCGTCCCGGAATCGGTCATGCACCGCCCCGACCCGGTCGCGACCGCACGCGTGATCGCGGAGCGCATCTGACCCGCACGGGCCGCGGGCTCAGTCCTCGAAGATCCCCACCGAGCGTGACAGGGCCGCGACCTCGTCGCCGCTGAGGTCGAGATCCGTCGCCTTGGCGGAGTCGACGATGGATGCCGCTCGCCGCGCGCCCGGAATCGGGATCACATGCGGGTCCAGCGCGAGTTCCCACGCCAGCACGACCTGCTGCGGGCTGACGCCGCGTGCTTCGCCGATCTCGCGGAAGGCCGAGAAGCGGTCGCCGACGTTGCGTCCGCCGCCGCCGGTGCCGCCGAGCGGGCTCCACGGGAGGAAGGCGATGCCGTGATCGCCGCAGTAGCGGAGCTCGTCGATGCTGCCCGGATGCTTCGGCGAGAACTCGTTCTGCACGCTCGCGAGGCCACCGTCCCCGAGCACGTGCTGGGCGATCTCGATCTCCTCGACGCTCGCGTTCGAGATGCCGACCGCGCGGACGAGCCCCTCCTCCTTGAAGCCCGCGAGCGTCGCCATGATCTCGCCGTACACGAGCCAGCGGTCGGGGCGGTGGTACTGGTACAGGTCGATGCTGTCCACGCCGAGGATCTCGAGCGAACGCTCGAGCGCGCTCCGAAGATACGCCGCCGACCCATCCCGGCCCCACTTCTCCCCCTCGCTGCGCGTGATGCCGCCCTTGGTCGCCACGAAGATGCTCGACGCATCTCCGCTCCAGGTGCGAAGGGCCTCGGCGACGATCCGCTCGTTGTGACCCATCTCGTTCCACGCCGGGGCGTAGATGTCCGCGGTGTCGATGAGCGTCACCCCCGCATCGAGGGCCGCGTGCACGGTCGCGATCGCGTCTTCGAGCGCCGGGTACTCCCCGTCGTTGTTCATCGACAGCGGCATGGCACCGAGTCCGATGGCCGAAACCTGTCGTCCGGCGAGTGTGCGGTGCTTCATGGGGTCTCCTGATCGTGGTGTGGTTCCAGATTGCCACCGGTGGTACGTCGGCGGCTGGGGGTGGACGGGGAACGAATGGGCGGGTCAGCCCTCGCCGCGCACGTCACGCACGAAGCCGTCGACGCTCTGCCGGAGCGCCTCGATCCGACGGTCGCGCGCCGCTTCGCGGTCGAACCCGAGGTACGCGCTCGGCGGCAGTCTGCGCACGTTCTGCGAGCACTCGAAGTTCTCGCAGATGAGCGTGCCCACGGTGTCCCCGCGACGTCCGGCGGCACCCGCTCGCTTGGTCGAGAAGAAGACGACGTCGTTCGGCAGCTGCACGTCGGCGCACCACGCGCACTGCGCGCGGCTGCGCGGTCGTGCGTCGGCGCGGCGGAGCAGGATGCCGACGGCTTCGTCGTCGATCTCGGCGACGACGTACGCGACGTTCGGAAGCTTCGGATCCCGCCAGCCGAGATAGTCGAGCGGGGAGAAATCCCGGGCGTCGAAATCGGCCGGCAGTGTGAGGTTCTTCAGTTCGCTGCGCGAAGCGTTGACGAAGGATGCCCGGATCTGGGCGTCGGTGAAGGATCGCATGATGACTTTCTTCGGTGGGGTCGCCGGAAAGCGACGTTCGTGACGGATGCCGGAGCGCGAGTGCACTCGACGGGAGGGTGACGGGAGGTCAGGCTCGACCGTCTGTCGACGCGGTGAGCGTCGACGACCTCCTCACGCCTGAAGGCGTCATGCGAATATCCACCCCGGGAGTCTACGCCCGCTCAGCCGGGTGGGCCCCGGATGCCGGCGCTCCCCTACTCGCCGCCGACCAGCTTCAGACCGATCACGCAGCCGACCAGGCCGAGCAGCAGCAGCATCCGCACGATCGAGAAGGGCTCGGCGCCCGTGATCATGGCGTACGCCACCGTGAGCGCCGCACCGATCCCGACCCACACCGCGTACGCGGTGCCCGTCGAGATGTCGCGCATCGCCCACGCGAGACCGCCCATGCTCGCCACCAGGGCGACACCGAACACCACGGTCGGCCAGAGCTTCGTGAAGCCCTCGGACTTGCCGAGCGCGGTCGCCCACACGGCCTCGAGGACCCCGGACAGAACAAGAATGACCCACGACATGAGACTCGCCTCCATGGCCAGTCTTGTCGCTCACCGGGTACTGATCCGTCGTCCGGGGACCTTGTTGCGGGTCCTCGACGAGTCTAGGGCGCCCGCCTGTGCAGGCGCTGGTCACGCGTCCTGATCTGCCTCCCCATCACACGAGTGCCGCGCACTGCCCGGTGGCGTTGCCTCCCACGACGTTCACGCTGCCAGGTACGAACCCGCCCGACACTCCCGGCGTCAGGCCGTTGCACGTGAGGTTGCGCGCGACGTTGTTCCGGACGATGTAGACGCCGGGCGCACCCGGGTGCGGGTCGCTGAGCGCGATGTTCGTGAGCGTCGCATTGCCCCCGATCGTGTTGAACAGGGCGCCGAGCCACTCCGTCCGCTGACCGGTGATCGTGAGGTTTCCGTCGATCGCGTTGTTCTTGATCGACCACGGGATCGTCGATCCGCCACCGGTGAGGGTGACGTTGCCGCGCACCGTGATTCCGTTGAGCATCACGGCCATCGCTCCGTTCGCCGTGACGTTCCCCCCGACGGTGATCACCGATACACCTTCCGGATCGACGGTGCACTCGTGTGCGGAGTTGCCGGTGTAAGAGGGCGGCTGACAGCCCAAGCCGAGGAACGAGCCGGCGGATGCCGTGACATTGCGGGCGACCGAGATCGTCGCCGATGCACTCTGGGCGTCCAGTGAGGCGCCGGCGGCGACGCTGACATTTCCGGTGATGTCGATCACTGCTCCGACGCCGACCGTGCACGGACCCGTCACCGAGACGTTCGCGTAGGTTCCCGATGGGATCTCACCGCCGCTGCACGTGTAGTTCGCCGGCGGCGCCGTTCGGGGCGAAGCGGCCATCGCCGGGACGGCGGACAGCGACAGCGCCACCGCGATCGCACCGGAGAGGAGCACCCGCAGGCGCGTTGACTTCTTCATCGAATCCGACCTTTCCTCTGTCTTTCCCCGCGCTCGGTCTACACCCGACCGCCCGGGTGCACCAGTACTCGCGGCGACGAAGGGGGAAAAATGGGGGGTGCGGGAGGCCCGATCGATGTCGGAGGCCCCTGCCATCATTAGTACATGCATTCGAACGGCATCATCGGTTTCAGCGATGCGGACGCCGTCGTCCTCGCCGAGATCGTGGCCGATGTCGAGAAGTCCACGGCCCTTCTCGCGGCAGCACAGGCGGCGCAGACACGGGCGCTCGCCCGGGCAGGAGACCTCGCCCGCACGCAGGCCGCCCGCTCGTCGGCGAAAGTGCGCGATCACGACATGGCCCTGCGTGCGATCGCCGCCGAAGTGGCCGGGGTCATGCGCACCTCCGACCGTTCCGTGCAGCGTCAGATCGGCGACGCCACCGAGCTCGTCCAGGACTATCCGATGACTCTCCAAGCCTGGCAGGACGGCCTGATCACCCGTGCTCATGTGCGCGCGATCGTCGACACCGGCGTCGTCCTGCCGCCCGAGTACCGTGCCGAGTTCGAGGCGACGGCCCTTCGCGAGTGCGAGATCGACACCGCCGGGCGCGTGCGGACACGGCTCGAGCTCATCGCCGAGAACATGCATCCGCGCACACTCGCCGAACGTCACGACGACGCGCGCGAGCAGCGCGCGGTGAAGATCATGACCCTCGCCGACGGCATGTCGGCGCTCACCACGATCGCCCCGACGGTGCTCGTCGATGCCATCTTCGACCGCCTCACCCAGCAGGCGCACACGATCGTCGACGCTCGATCGCGGGCGCGCGCGATGACGCCCGCCGATTCCTCGACGGATGCCGCTCCCCCGGCATCCGCGTCGCTCACCCCGCAGCAGATCGCGTCGGACACGCGCTCGATGGATCAGCTCCGCGCGGACCTGGTCGCGGACATGCTGCTGACGTCGATGCCGGGCGCCGACCCGAGCCGCGACGACGACGGCCCCGGCACGCTCGGCGCGATCCGGGCACGCGTGCAGATCGTCGTTCCGGCTCTCACGCTGCTCGGCTCCGACGATCAGGCGGCCGATCTCGTCGGACGTGCACCGATCGATCCCGAAACCGCACGCGAACTGGCCCGCCTCACCCGGAGCCCGTGGGAGCGCATCCTCACCCACCCGGCGACCGGCGTCGTGCTGCACGTGGACACGTACCAGCGCACCGCCGCGATCGACCGCCACCTTCGGGCCCGCGACCAGCACTGCAGATTCCCCGGATGCCGGCAGCCGGCGATCCGATGCGAGGTCGACCACACGGTGGATCACGCGCTCGGCGGCGAGACCCACGTGCGCAACCTCGCCCACCTGTGCCAACGCCATCATTCGATGAAGCAGTTCACCGCCTGGCGGGTCCGACAGCTCAGCGACGGCGTCCTCGAGTGGACCTCTCCGCTCGGTCGCATCTACATCGAGGATCCCCCGTCTCTCGGCGTGCACTTCCGAACGAGCGCGGACACGTCCGTCCCACCGTTCTGATCACCGACGCGCTCATGCCAGGCTTGACGCATGCCAGCGCGAAACGAGTCCCTGCGCGACCACGCCTGCCTGATCGTCCACGGCCCCGACCGGCCGGGCATCGTGGCAGCCGTCACGGCGCTCATCACCCGGAACCAGGGCAACATCGTCCAGCTCGACCAGTACTCCGATGACGCCGACGGCGGAGCCTTCTTCCAGAGGGTGGTCTTCCACCGCGCTGACCTGGCGGCATCCATGCCCGAGATCGAAGCGGACATCCAGGCGACCCTCGCCGATTTCGGCATGGAGTGGACGCTGACCGACCAGTCCGTGCCCAAGCGCATGGCGATCCTCGCCTCGACGTCCGATCACTGCCTGCTCGAGCTGCTCTGGCGGCACCGGCGCGGCGAGCTGCCCGTCACGATCCCCATGGTGATCTCGAATCACACCAACACCGCCGAGGACGTCCGCTCGTTCGGCATCCCGTTCTTCCACGTGCCCTCGCAGGGCACCGACAAGTCAGCGGCCGAAGCGAAGATCCTCGAACTCGTGAAGGACAACGTCGACTTCATCGTGCTCGCCCGCTACATGCAGATCATCTCGGAGGACTTCCTCGAGACCGTCGGCGTACCGGTGATCAACATCCACCACTCGTTCCTGCCCGCGTTCGTCGGCGCAGCTCCCTACCGCCGGGCGAAGGAGCGCGGCGTCAAGCTCATCGGAGCAACGAGCCACTACGTCACGAAGGACCTTGACGAGGGCCCGATCATCGAGCAGGACGTCGCGCGGGTGAACCACGCGATGGATGCCGCCGCTCTGCAGGCACACGGAGCATATGTGGAGCGCGCCGTCCTCTCCCGCGCCGTCCAGTGGCATGCCGAGGACCGTGTGATCCGCCACGGCAACCAGACGATCGTCTTCAGCGACCGCCCCTGACCGGCACGCAGGTCAGAACACGTACTCCATGAGGTCCGTGCCGAGGGTGCGGAACGCCTCGTGTGCGCGGAGCCGGTGCGCGATCGACAGGTCGTCGAAGCACACGATGAGTGCGTAGGCGACCCCCGCGCGCGGACCGCCGAGAACGCCCGCCTCGACCCGGATTCCGGCATCCCGGCCCGTCTTGTTCACGAAGAGCAGCCCGTGCTCGTCGTTCTCGTGATCGAAGGCGTCGAGGCCCGTCGCCGAGCCCACGAGCGAGAGATCCTGGTTCAGGCTCAGCCACTCCGCCACCTGCGCGCTGACTCCGGCCGACACGGCGCTCGAATTCACCAGCGCCGCGAACAGCTCCGCGAGTTCGCGTGCCGAGCCCAGCGCGACGTGGGGGGCGTCATCGGGGCCGCGTTCGTCGCGGAAGAGATCCAACAGGGCCGTGTGCGCGAAGCCCAGCTGCTCGATGCGCGCGCGGACCGCTGGCAGGCCGACCCGCCCGATCAGGGCGTTCGCCGCCAGCGCATCGCCTGCGGATGCCGCGAGTACCGCGAGATCCGACAGCGGCAGCGCCGGCGCCTTCAGATACTGCCACACGCCCGCTCCGGCAACCGGCCCGATGCTCGACTTCTCGATGATCTCGAGCGGGTCGAGAGAACCCGACTCGAAGCCCGATGCGACCTCGATCAGCAGCGGCACCACGCCGAGACCGGCGACCGGGAGCGTGACGAAGTCGTCCCCGGCGAGGACGGAGGTCCCTCGATCGAGGTCCGTGATGCGCACGGAGATCCGCGCGCCGCTCGCGGCGAGCTCATCCAGCGCCTTCAGCGTCGCGGTGAACGAGCGACGGCCGACCGCCGCGCGACGCGGAAGCCGGCGACCACCGCGCCGCGAGCTGCGGAGGGACTCCGCGTCACGACGAGGTTCAGGGGCGATGCCCACGTGGTTCCTTCCCGTGTCCAGGGGGTCTGCGGTTTTCGACGGGCACACCGAACACCGCTTGCGAAAACGCGTGTTCTCCTGCGGTCCGGCCGCTGCGCACTCGGGTGGCGTGCGCGGCGATTCTAGCGGGGACGCCTCACCAAATGGTGACGCGTTTGTCGGCGTCGAGCCAGAGCTCATCCGACTCCGTCACATCGAACGCGTCGTAGAACGCGTCGATGTTGCGGACGATCTGGTTGCAGCGGAATTCGTTCGGCGAATGCGGGTCGATCGTGAGCAGGCGGATAGTCTCGGCATCCCGCCCCTTCTGCTGCCAGATCTGCGCCCACGACAACAGGAGCCGCTGGATGCCGGTGAATCCGTCGATCACCGGTGCCTCCGCGCCGTCGAGCGACAGTTCGTACGCCTTGATCGCGATGCCGAGTCCGCCGAGGTCGCCGATGTTCTCGCCGATCGTGAGCGCGCCGTTGACGTGGTTCTCCTCCGCGAGGCCGCGGGGAACGAGGGCGTTGTACTGCTCGATGAGCACGCTCGTGCGCTCTTCGAACGCCGCACGGTCGGCATCCGTCCACCAGTCGCGGAGCGACCCGTCGCCGTCGAAGCGGCTGCCCTGGTCGTCGAAGCCGTGGCCGATCTCGTGCCCGATCACCGCACCGATGCCGCCGTAATTCGCTGCGGCGTCGCGGTCGGACTCGAAGAACGGATGCTGCAGGATCGCCGCGGGGAAGACGATCTCGTTCATGAGCGGGTTGTAGTACGCGTTGACCGTCTGCGGCGTCATGTACCACTCGTCGCGGTCGACGGGTCCGCCGATGCGGCCGATCTGACGGTCGTGCTCGTGGACGTGCGCGCGGCGGACGTTGCCGATGAGGGCGGCGGCGTCGATCTCGAGCGCCGAGTAGTCGCGCCACTTGACGGGGTACCCGATCTTCGGGGTGAAGGCGTCGAGCTTCGCGAGCGCCCGCTCTCGCGTCTCAGGGCTCATCCACTCGAGATTCGTGATGCTCTGCCGGTACGCCTCGATGAGGTTCGCGACGAGTTCGTCCATCGCCTCCTTCGCCGCCGGCGGGAAGTGACGCTCCACGTAGACGCGGCCGATCGCCTCGCCCATCGCGGCCTCGGCGAGGCCCACACCGCGCTTCCAGCGCTCGCGATTGACCGGCACTCCGGTCAGCTGCGTGCCGTAGAACGCGAAGTTCTCGTCGACGAACTCCTCGGGCAGGAATGCCGCGGCACCGTGCACGATCCGCCAGCGCACCCACGCCTTCCAGTCCTCCAGGCGCTCTTCGCTCAGCAGCGAACCGAGTCCCTCGATGAAGCTCGGCTGGTAGACGTTCGCCTCGGCGAACGCCTCCTCGCGTCCGGGTGCGGTGCCCTCGAGCCACGGGTGCAGGTCCACCCCGGCGAGCGCGGTGACCTCGTCCCACGACTTCAGGTTGTAGGTCGCGACCGCATCGCGGCTGCGTACGTTGTCCCAGTGGTGCGAGGCGATCTCGGTCTCGAGCGCGAAGATGCGGTCGGCGGATGCCGCGGCGTCGGCGATGCCGGCCAGCTCCAGCATCTTCTCGATGTGTGCGCGATACGCCGTGCGCACGGCGTCGAAGTTCTCGAGCCGGTAGTAGCTCTCATCGGGCAGCGACAGTCCGCCCTGCACGAGGAACGGCACATAGCGGTCGGGGCTGCCCGGATCGGGCTCGACGTACAGGCCGATGAGGCCTCCGATCCCGTCGCGCTCGAGTTCGCCGAGCGTGCGCAGCAGGGCGGGGATCGTGTCGATCGCGTCGGCCTGGGCGAGCTGGTCGTGCAACGGCGCGACGCCGAGCGCGGCGATGCGCTCGGTGTCCATGAAGCTCGAGTACAGATCGCCGATCTTGCGTGACTCGGAGCCGGGCTCGGCATCCCGTGTCTCTTCGACGATCGCCCGCACGTCCTTCTCGGCCTGCTCGGCGATCAGGTGGAACGAGCCCCAGCGGGCCTTGTCCTCGGGGATCTCGGTCCGCTCCAGCCACGCACCGTTCACGTGGCGGAAGAGGTCGTCCTGGGGGCGGATCTCAGCACTGAGCTCGTCGAGCGCGAGACCGGAGCGGGAAGCGGTCATCCGTACAGGATATGCGCGCATCCATCGAGCGCGAGCGCCTCTGAGGAACTCCTCATGTGGGCGCGGACTCATAGGGTCGAAGGGTGCCGACCTCCTCCCGAACGCTGAACCGCGACATCCTGCGGCTCGCCGTGCCGGCGCTCGGTTCGCTGATCGCGGAGCCGATGTTCCTCATCGTCGACTCCGCCCTCGTCGGACATCTCGGGGTCGCTCCGCTCGCGGGCCTGGGCATCGCCTCCGCGGTCCTGCAGACGATCGTCGGGCTCATGGTGTTCCTGGCCTACGCGACGACCCCGGCCGTCGCGCGGCGCTTCGGTGCGGGAGACCCGAGCAAGGCGGTCTCGGTCGGGATCGACGGCATGTGGCTCGCCCTCGGGATGGGTGCGATCCTCGCCCTCGGCGGCTACCTCGCGACGCCCTTCCTGGTCGGACTCTTCGGCGCGACGCCGGAGGTGGCGCGGGATGCCGAGACGTATCTCGGCATCTCGATGTGGGGCCTGCCGGCCATGTTGATCGTCTTCGCCGCGACCGGGCTCCTGCGCGGGATGCAGGACACCGTGACGCCGCTGTGGATCGCGGGGTTGGGGTTCGGCGCGAACGCGCTCCTGAACTGGCTGTTCATCTACGGGTTCGGCTGGGGCATCGCCGGGTCCGCGTTCGGCACGGTCGTGGCGCAGTGGGGCATGGTCGGTGCCTACGTCGTCGTGATCGGTCGACTCGCGCGCACGCACTCCGCCTCGATCCGCCCGCAGCGCGACGGCGTGCGCGGCTCGGCCCGGTCGGGTGGGTGGCTGTTCCTGCGCACCGTGTCGCTGCGCGCGGCGCTCCTCGCGACCGTCGGCGTCGCGACCGCGCTCGGCACGGAGGAGCTCGCCGGCTGGCAGGTCGCCTTCACGATCTTCTCCACGGCGGCGTTCGCGCTGGACGCCCTCGCGATCGCGGCGCAGGCGCTCATCGGCAAGGGCCTCGGGGCGGGAGCGCTCGACGAGGTCCACCGCACGCTCCGGCGCACCGTGGCGTGGGGCGTGTGGTTCGGGGTGATCGTCGGCGGCGTGATCGCCGCACTGTCCGGCGTGATCGGACTGCTCTTCACCGGGGATCCCGCCCTCGCGGCCCTGATCCAGCCGGCGCTGCTGATCCTCGCGGTCGCCCAGCCCGTGTGCGGCGTCGTGTTCGTGCTCGACGGCGTCCTCATCGGCGCCGGTGATGCGAAGTACCTCGCGATCGCCGGCGTCCTGAACCTCGTCCCCTTCGTCCCGGCGCTCATCGTGCTCGCGGCGATCGGCGTCGGCGCCGCGGCCGGACTCGCGTGGCTGTCGGTCGCCTTCTTCGGCGTCTACATGCTCGCCCGCCTCGCGACCCTCGGCTGGCGCGTGCGAGGAGCGGCCTGGATGACCGCCGGAGCGTAGTCCGCGGCGGGACCTTCGGCCTGCGTGCCCGACGGCGCGGGCAGGTTGACTGACCGCATGAACGAGGGAGCACCCGCCGTCTGGAACCTGGACGAGGACGCCTGCTGGAATCTGCTCGCCCGCGGCGAGGTCGGCCGACTCGCGGTCGCCGTCGGAGGCAGACCGGACATCTTCCCGGTGAACTACGTCGTGGACGGGCCGCGGCTGCTGTTCCGCACCGCGCCGGGATCGAAGCTCACCGACCTCGCCGAGAACGCCGAGGTCGCGTTCGAAGTCGACCGATGGGACGAGCACCAGGCGGCGAGTGTCGTGGTGAAGGGCACCGCGACGCGCCTCGCCCGCCAGGCCGACATCGACGCGGCGGACGCCCTGCCGCTTCGACCGTGGATCCCGACGCTCAAGTACCGCTGGGTGCGGATCACCCCGTTCTCCATCACCGGACGCCTGTTCACCCGGACGCCGGAACCCGCGCGCTACGCCGCGTCGACGGGCGCCGCGGACTGACTCACGCCCAGCGGCGGCACCACTCGTACATCACGACGGCGGCAGCCGCCGACGCGTTGATCGAGCGGGTCGAGCCGTACTGCGTGATCTCGACGGTTCCGGATGCCGCCGCCAGCGCCTCCGCAGACAGACCGGGACCCTCCTGCCCGAAGAGCAGGACGCAGCGCTCCGGCAGCTCGGCTCGGTCGACGGGCACGGCGCCCGGAAGGTTGTCCACCGCGACGACGGGGATGCCGGCATCCCGAGCCCACGCCGTGAACGTCGCGACGTCCTCGTGATGGCGGACGTGCTGGTACCGGTCGGTCACCATCGCGCCGCGCCGGTTCCAGCGGCGCCTGCCGATGATGTGCACCTCGGCGGCGAGGAACGCGTTCGCGCTCCGCACGATCGAGCCGATGTTCATGTCGTGCTGCCAGTTCTCGATCGCGACGTGGAACGGATGCCGCCGGGTGTCGAGGTCGGCGACGATCGCGTCCAGGCGCCAGTAGCGGTAGGCGTCCACGACGTTGCGGGTGTCGCCGTGCGCGAGCAGGTCCGGGTCGAGGCGCGGGTCGTCGGGCCATTCGCCCGGTCCGCCGGGCCACGGCCCGACGCCGTGCGAGGGCTCGGCGTCAGGCTCGGCGGTCATCGGGTCAGGTTATCGGGTGCCACGTCGCGCTTCGGCGCCAGTTCCCTGCGTGGGCGCCTGAGGTTTCGTAGGGCCTTTGCAGATCGGCATCGCCAACCTGTGACAGGGAGATATTTCGGCAAGCCGAAAACGGCGCTAGGGTTTCGGTGTGCCGAAAACGTCGAGTCCGCCGCGCACGACGGCGCGCGCGGCGTGGCTGATCGGTCCCGCACTCGTCGCGGGCGTCGCGTACCTGGACCCCGGGAATGTCGCGAGCAACATGACGGCCGGCGCCGCGTACGGCTACCTGCTGGTCTGGGTCGTCGTCCTCGGGAACGTGATGGCGTGGCTCATCCAGTACCTGTCCGCGAAGCTCGGCATCGTGACCGGCCGGAGCCTGCCCGAAGTGCTCGGCGACCGCATCCGCCGGCCGTGGGCCCGGCGCGCTTACTGGCTGCAGGCCGAGCTCGTCGCGATGGCCACCGACATCGCCGAGGTGATCGGCGGTGCGGTCGCGCTGAACCTGCTGTTCGGCATCCCGCTCCTCTGGGGCGGCGCGATCACCGGCGCCGTCTCGATCGCGCTGCTCCTGCTCCAGTCGCGCCGCGGGCCGAAGACGTTCGAGTTCGTCGTGATCGGACTGGTCGCGATCATCGCGATCGGCTTCACGTTCGGTGTCTTCATCGCTCCGCCCGAACCGGGCGCGATCGTCGGAGGGCTCGTCCCGCGCTTCGAGGACACCGGCTCGGTGCTCCTGGCCGCCTCGATCCTCGGCGCGACGATCATGCCCCACGCGATCTACGCGCACAGCGCCCTCGCCCGCGACCGGTTCGCGCCGGCCGACCCGGGCTCACGCACCCCGGCGCCGCTCGAGCAGCTCCGCGGCATCTCGACCACCCGACTCCTGCGGGCGACGAAGTGGGACGTCAGCATCGCGATGCTGATCGCCGGCACCGTGAACCTCTGCATCCTGCTGCTCGCGGCCGCGAACCTCGCCGGCGTCGACGGTACGGACACGCTCGAGGGCGCGTATGCCGCGCTGCAGAGCGGCATCGGCCCGGCCGTCGCGACCCTCTTCGCCGTCGGACTGCTCGCGAGCGGTCTCGCGTCGACGAGCGTCGGCGCCTACGCCGGCGCGGAGATCATGCACGGACTCCTCCGTGTGCGCATCCCGCTCCTCGCCCGCCGGCTGGTGACCCTCGTGCCCGCGCTCGTGCTCCTCGGACTCGGCGTCGATCCGACCCTCGCGCTCGTCCTCAGTCAGGTCGTGCTGTCGTTCGGCATCCCGTTCGCCCTCATCCCGCTCGTCACCCTCACCGCGCAGCGCCGCACGCTCGGCGCTCACCGCAATCGTGTGCTCACCACCGCCGCCGGCATCGCCGCGTCGGTGTTCCTGATCGCGCTGAACGGCGTGCTCCTGGTCCTCGTGATCACCGGCGCCTGATCACGTGCCCGTGAAAGCACGGGGAGATTCCGGGGTCTTTCGCCCGCCACAGTCGTCTTCGGGTCCATTTCTCCCCGGCGTTTCACCACAGCTGCGACTTCTCAGCCCGACGGGCGACGCCGGTAGCCTGAACGCGTGCCCTCCTCCGCCGCGATCGACGACTATCTGAAGACGATCTACCACCACACCGAGTGGCAGCCGGAGCGCATCACCCCGTCCCAGCTCGCCGCCGAACTGGGGCTGGCCCCTTCGAGTGTGACCGAGATGGTGCAGAAGCTCGCCGCGCAGGGGCTGGTGACGCACCGCCCCTACGGACCGATCTCGCTGAGCGATGCGGGGGCGCGCCGCGCGGCATCCGTGATCCGCCGGCACCGCCTCATCGAGACGTGGCTCGTCCGCGAGTTCGGCTACGCGTGGGACGAAGTCCACGACGAGGCCGAGGTGCTCGAGCATGCGCTGAGCGACCGCCTGCTCGAGGGCATCGACGCGCTGCTCGGACGCCCCCGCTTCGACCCGCACGGCGATGCGATTCCGGATGCCGACGGCCAGGTGCACCGCGAGCCCTTCGTCCTGCTCGCCGACGCCGCCCCGGGGCACACCGCGCGGGTGCTGAGGGTGAGCGACCGCGACTCCGACCTGCTGCGCTCGCTGGAGGCCGCCGGTGTCGCGGTCGGCGCGCACGTGGCGGTGACGGATGCCGCGACCCTGCGCCTCATCCCGGACGAGGGTCCCGCCAGGTCGGTGACGCTGCCCGCCGCCGCGGCCGGCGCCGTCTGGCTCAGCGCCTGAGCGGAGCGCTCAGAGCAGGATCGCCCTCAGCTCCGTGCGGCCCGCGCGAAGTCCCACCGCACGCCGGTGGCGTCTTCGCAGACCTGCCACAGGCGCGCGGCGATCTCGGGATCGCGCGTGATCCTTGAGGCCGTCGCCCGCCTCGGCTCACCGCGCACGACCGACCTCGGTCCCCAGAACTCCCCGCCCTCGATGTCCGGATCGACCAGCGCCCGGACGAGCGGCCACGCGCCGTGCTCTTTGGACTGCGTGATCCCCAGCTGCAGGTTGTCGGCGAACCGGGTCAGCCGGGACGGGCTGTTCACCCCGACGATCCCGGGGGTCCGGCCGCTCGTCGAGTAGCCGGGGTGCGCGATCACGCTCGAGACCGCGACGCCCGCCGCGCGCAGCCGACGGTCGGCTTCGAGCCCGAGCGCGGTGGTCGCGACCTTCGACTGCACGTACGCCCGCCAGCCGGTGTAGCCCTCGACCAGTTCCGGATCGACGGGGTCGTATCTCCAGAGCGAAGTCGACATGCTTCCCAGCCACACCATGCGGCCCGCGGCGTGGGCGAGCGGGCGCAGGAGCTCGCCCGCGAGCGCGAAGTGGCCGAGGACGTTCGTCGCGAATACGAGCTCGTGCCCGTCGCCCGTCACTTCGCGCGTCTTCGGCGGATGCACGATCCCGGCGTTCAGCAGCACCCCGTCGAGCCCCCCGCGGGCGCCGATCGTGGCCGCCGCGGCACGGACCGAACCCAGGTTGCTGGTGTCCAGCAGCATCGTCTCGACCCGGGTGTCGGCATCCGGCACCCGACGTCTGATGGCGGCCCGCGAAGCCATCAGCCGGTTGGGGCTGCGGCCCGTCATGAACACGTGGGCGCCGGCGCGCACGAGCTGTTCGCACGAGAAATAGCCGAGCCCCGCATTCGCCCCGGTCACGAGGTAGGTGCGTCCGGTCAGATCGGGAAGATGCCGGGGATCCCACGGCTGCGTACGCGCCACGCTTCGACCCTAGGCCGCGGGCGGCGCCCGGTCGCGGCGGCTCTCGGAAAGAAGTTCGCGCCGTCGGCCCGGCGGATAGGCTGTGCCCATGCGGACCCGCGCCGACATCGAATGCTGGCTGACCGACATGGACGGCGTGCTCGTCCATGAGAACACCCCGATCCCGGGCGCGTCCGAACTGCTGCAGCAGTGGCGCGACACCGGAACACCCTTCCTCGTGCTGACGAACAACTCGATCTTCACGCCCCGTGATCTGTCCGCGCGACTGCGCGCGTCCGGGCTCGTCGTGCCGGAGGAGTCGATCTGGACCTCGGCGCTCGCGACGGCGGACTTCCTCCGGGGACAGGCGCCGGGGGCGAGCGCGTTCGTGATCGGCGAGGCGGGGCTCACCACCGCGCTGCACGAAGCGGGGTTCATCATGACCGAGACCGACCCCGACTACGTCGTGGTCGGCGAGACCCGCAATTACTCGTTCGAGGCGATCACGAAAGCGATCCGCTTCATCGCCGAGGGGGCGCGGTTCATCGCGACGAACCCCGACGCGACCGGACCTTCGGTGGACGGCGTGCTTCCGGCCACCGGTGCGATCAGTGCCCTCATCACGAAGGCGATCGGCAAGGAGCCCTACGTCGTCGGCAAGCCGAACCCGATGATGTTCCGCTCGGCGCTGAACCGCATCGGCGCGCACTCCGAGAACACCGGGATGATCGGCGACCGCATGGACACCGACATCGTCGCCGGCATCGAGGCGGGCCTGCACACCGTGCTCGTCCTCACGGGCATCAGCGATACCGCGGAGATCGAGCGGTTCCCCTTCCGCCCCGACGAGGTGCTCGACTCGGTCGCCGATCTGCTCTCGGACGACCCGATCGAGGCGGAGGAGCAGGACATCCTGTGAGCAGGGGCGCACGCTGATGGGGGCGCTCGACGACGGCGAGCGGGTTCTCGCTGCGGACGCCGCCGCCTGGCGCGCCTGGCTGGAGGAGAACCATCGCCGCTCGACCGGAGCCTGGCTCGTTCGGGCGCGACCGGGATCGGACGTCGTCGTGGTCGAATACGAGGACGCGATCATGCAGGCGCTGTGCTTCGGCTGGATCGACGGCCCGGTGCGCACGTTCGACGAGCGCACGGGCGGCCTGTGGTTCGCGCCGCGGCGTCCCTCCAGCGGCTGGGCGGCGACGAACAAGGCGCGGCTGCTGATCCTGGAAGAGCAGGGCCTCATGACCGAGGCCGGCGTCCGCGCGGTCGAAGTGGCCAAGGCCAACGGCGCGTGGACCGTGCTCGACAACGCGGAGGCGCTGCGCGAGCCCGATGACCTCGCCGCCGCGCTGGATGCCGTGCCCGAGGCCCGCGAGAAGTGGGACGCGTTTCCCCCGTCGGCGCGGAAGTTCGGCATCGGCAACGTGGACGCCGCGCGCCGACCCGAGACCCGGGCGAACCGGATCGCGAAAATCGTGGCGGACGCGGCCGCCGGGAAGAGGCCGTTGTGAGTGCGTCCGATCAGACACTGCTGCTGGCGGCATCCGGCGTCGTCGTCCTGGGGACGCTGATCGTGTTCGTGTGGCAGTTCTTCCGCAACCGCGACCGCGACTGACCGCCCGCCCCGGTGGATCCCCCCTCCCCCGCGAGATGGTGGGTTCTCCGCCGAGATGGTGGGTTTCCCCTCGAGATGGTGGGGCATTCTCGGCGCAGAACCCACCATCTCGGCAGAAGACCCACCATCTCGGCAGAAGACCCACCATCTCGGCGGACAGGGGGAGAAGGCGCAGCGGGCGGCGGGGGCTACTGCGGCTGCAGACCCAGATCATCCAGGTCGATCGCGGCGAGCCAGCGCAGGCCCTCGGCCTCGACGGCGGCCTGTGCGCCGGTCTTGCGATCCACGATGACCGCGACCGCGACCGGCTCGGCCCCTTCGCGACGCAGCGCCTCGACGGCCTTCAGCGCCGACTGACCCGTGGTCGAGGTGTCCTCGAGCACCACGACGCGCTTGCCGGCGACATCCGCACCCTCGACCTGACGGCCGCGACCGTGGTCCTTCGGCTCTTTGCGCACGACGAACGCGTCCAGCGGCTGATCCGTGCGCGCGGATTCGTGCATCACGGCGTTCGCGATCGGATCCGCACCGAGTGTGAGCCCGCCGACCGCGACGATCCCGTCGACCTCGCGCACCAGATCGAGCATGATGCGCCCGATCGCCGGGGCCGCGCGGTGGTCGAGGGTCAGCTTGCGCATGTCGACGTAGTACGTCGCCTTCTTCCCGCTGGAGAGCGTGAAGTCGCCGTGGAACACCGCCTCATCCTTGATCAGGGCGATCAGCGCCTGGCGATCGGCTTCGAGCTCGGCAGTGGAGGCGACGGTCATGCCCCGAGTCTATTGAGGGCGGATGCCGCTCCCCCGGCACCCGCCCTCACTCAGGTCCCTACTGGTCGGCGAGGAAGCTGCCGATGAACGCCAGATCGTCCGCCCGGTCGATGCGGTACACACCGCCCGTACCGGCGCACGTGCTGTTCTTGCCGAACGACGTGACGCCCGCGATCACGTTCGAGGACCCGAGGAAGTTCGGCCCGCCCGAGTCGCCCGAGCACGTCCCGCCGGTGTTGGCGTTGTTGGACAGGATGAGCGACCCGTCGCCGGTGTAGCCGGTGTTGATCGAGATGAGCTTCGGCGTCGAGACCATGCGGGTCTTCAGCGCACTGTTCTTGTACGCCGTCGCGTCGGGGAAGCTCTTCTGCAGCCCGTAGCCGACCGCGGTGAAGGTCGCGTCCTTCTTCGTCTTGTTCGCGAACTGGTCGAGCTGGTCGAGCCCCGGCAGTGCCCCGTAGGTCGCCATTTGGACGGGCTCGTCGAGGACGACGACGCCCAGGTCGTACAGGTAGAACGCCGCGTCGTCGTACTGCGGGTGCGTGTACGGCGTGCCTCCGACCTGCCCGGTGAACGGATAGCCGTAGGTCGCCGGCGTCGGCTCGAGGTTGCTCTGGAACCAGATCTCCACGTGATCCGCACCGAACGTGCAGTGACCGGCGGTGACGTACACGGTCGGCGAGATCAGCGTGCCGCTGCAGCGCCACATCGGGTTGCCCGCGTCATCCTGCGCGACCATCAGGCCGACGTACGGGTGGGCTTCACCGTCTGGTGAGCCGTCGGTGATCGCGGAGGCGGGTGAGGCGGCCAGGACGACCAGGGCAAGGGCCGCGATGGTGGCGGCGAGCGCTTTGTGGCGCATGTGGGGACCCCTTTCTGTGGGTTAGCCGCCATTCACCCACATGGCCCGGCCGGGGACAACCCCTTCCTGCAGAACCGTCGGCGGCGCGGCCTAGGCTTGATCCCATGCGACTTGCCACGTGGAACGTCAACTCCATCCGCGCCCGCGTCGAGCGCACCGTCGAGTTCGCGGTGCGCGAGCACATCGACGTGCTGGCGATGCAGGAGATCAAGTGCAAAGCCGAGCAGTTCCCCTTCGCCGCGTTCGAGGAGGCCGGCTTCCACGTCGAGGCGCACGGCTTCTCGCAGTGGAACGGCGTCGCGATCGCGAGTCGCGAACCCCTCGCCGACGTGTCGTATGCCTTTCCGGGAATGCCGGGATTCGCGAAAGACCATGTGGGCGACGATGCCCCGCAGGAAGCCCGCGCGATCGGCGCCACGATCGGCGGCGTCCGCATCTGGAGCCTGTACGTCCCCAACGGGCGCGCTCTGGAGGACCCGCACTACTTCTACAAGCTCGACTGGCTCAGCGCTCTGCAGGAGCACGTCGGCGATGAACTCCAGAGAACGCCGGATCTGCCGCTCGCCCTCGTCGGCGACTTCAACATCGCACCGACGGATGCCGACAACGGCGACCCCGCCGTCGTCCCGGGCTTTTCCACCCACGTGTCCGAACCCGAGCGGGCGGCGTTCGCCGCGCTCGAGTCCGCGGGGCTCACCGATGTCGTCCGCCCCCTGGTGCCGACCGGCTACACGTACTGGGACTACAAGCGCCTGCGCTTCCCCAAGAACGAGGGCATGCGGATCGACTTCATCCTCGGGTCCCACGCACTGGCGAACGCGGTGACGGGCGCCGCGATCCACCGCGACGAGCGCAAGGGAGAGGCACCGAGCGATCACGTGCCGGTCGTGGTCGACCTCGATTTCACGTCGGAAGAGGACGACGACGATCGGCCGATGATCTTCGGCTGAACGGCTGTCACTCCTCGCGAACCACGTCGCCGTACGGGATCAGGTACTGCCGCTGCAGCCAGGCGCCGAACTTGTTCACCCTCAGGCACCCCGCCGAGTCCTTGCAGCTGATCACCGGGTCGTTCGCGGCGTAGATCGCGAACGTGTTCAGCTTGCGGGCGAGCTCGTCCCCGCTGAGGTTGACCGGGCGGCGGGCGACCGGGTACCCCTGCGCGAACTGCACGATCGCACCGTTGATCAGCCCCGCATCCACGGGCGCCGCGACGATGCGACCGACCGACCGGTGGTCCGGGTGGTCTCCGTCGGCACCCTCGGCGAACCCCGGAAGGTGGGAGATGACCTCGGTCGCACCGTAGCTGTTCACGAGCTCGGGGACCGTGCTCTGAAGCTGATCCAACGTCACGGTGTGCTCGCCGTCCAGCGTGTGCATCTCAGCGATGTCGCCCTCGACCAGCTTGGGGAGGCTCTCCCACCCCGTGTTCTTGTAGCCGCTGCCCGGCAGGCCCCCGTCGGGGAGACCGAGGAAGATCAGCGAGACCCTGCTGTCGCCGTCCGGGCGACTGAGGGTGACGGTGACGCCGTTGCGCAGCTGCACGGTCTGATCGGACCACAGGCCGGACTGCCCGCGGACGGAGTTGTAGGCGCGGCGGATGCCGAGCTCCCGGTTGGACGCGTACGAAGACTTGCCTTCGCCGGCGTCCGAGCCCGTGAAGAAGAAGGTCCGCAGGCACTGGCCGTTGTCGAACGCCTCCTGCAGAGCCGGGTTCGCGAAGATCAGATCGTCGTCGTAGTGCGCCCAGAACGACACGACCGTGCCCGCGGCGCACGGTGGGTCGATGAACTGCAGCGGCGACGAGAACACCGTCCCTTCCGGGTCGGTGCGCGCGGCATCCCTGCTCACCATCGCGGGCAGCTGATCGCACTGCCCCACGGAGGCGAAATAGGTCATCGCGTCGGCGGCCCACTGCGACAGGTCCGGCAGCGGCAGGCCGGGTGCAGCCGGGTCGGCCGCGGTGAGGCCTCCGCAGGTCTGAGCGAGCGCGATGATCTGGTCGCCGGTGAGGTTGTTCCGCGACGGCACCGGGGCGGGTGTCGATGTCGGCTCCGGCGTCGGGCTCGGCGCGGCGACGGGAACCACCGAAGCAAGCGACGGCACCGCGGCCGAGGCGCTCGACACTCCGCCGCCGATGACCAGCACCACCGTCACGGCGGCGCACGTCGCCCCCCACTTCACACCTTCGCGAAGCACCACGCCCCCAAGCGCACTCACCCGATACCGACCCCACCGCGCATCCCCATGCGATGCAGCGAAGTTCCCCGCCAGCCAGAGTAACCCGTCCAAGCTGATCAGCCCGTCCACGCCGAGCCGGTCTCCGTCGCGCGGGGGATGCCGCTCCGCCGCCCTCCGCCGTAGCGTGGACGGGTGGCAGTCGTCGATGCATCTCCCGTCCGCCCCGGCCCGACCGCCCGTGACCGCCGCGCCGACCTCGTGCTCGCGCTGGTCATCCTCGTCGGCGCGGTCCTCAGCGCGACGCTGAGCGCGATCGGAGGGATCTACGGCGACGAGCAGGGCTCGATGCAGCTCGCGCTGGTCTACGCGATCGTCCTCGCCGTTCCGCTGGCCTTCCGACGGCGCTGGCCGGCGACGGTGGCGGTCATCATCTCCGTGGCCTACTTCGCGGCGGTGACGCTGCGGATCCCCGAGGTGTACGTGGGCAACATCGCGATGTTCATCGCGCTGTACACGGTCGGCGCATGGTCCACGGATCGGCGCCGCGCGGCGGTCGTGCGGATCGCGATCATCATCGGGATGTTCGCCTGGCTCGTGATCGTGATGTACCGCGACGCGCTCAGTTCCGCCGAGGAGGCGGAGGTGATCGCCGGAGCCTTCTCACCCGTTGTCGCGCAGGTGATGCTGACGATCCTCGTCAACGCCCTCTATTTCGGCGGCGCGTACTACTTCGGCGAACGGGCGTGGGCCTCGGCCGCCCAGCGCACCGCCCTGGAGGCGCGCACCGCCGAGCTCGAGGCCGAGCGCGAGCTCACCGCCGCTCAGGCTGTGGCGCTCGACCGAGTCGGCATCGCCCGCGAGCTGCACGATGTCGTCGCCCATCACGTGTCGGTGATGGGGGTGCAGGCAGGCGCCGCGCGCGCGACCCTCGCGACCGATCCCGAGGCGAGCAGGAGGCTGCTCGCAGGGATCGAGACATCCGCCCGGGAGGCGATCGACGAGCTGCACCGGCTGCTGGACACGCTGCGCACCCCGGGCGCAGCGGAGGACGCGCCCGCCTCGACCCTCGGTCTCGACACGCTGCCGGCTCTCGTGGCCGCCTCCGACGCCGCAGGTCTGGAGACGACGTTCACGATCATCGGCGACCCGGTCCCGGTGCCTCCGGTCACCGCGGTCAACCTCTATCGGATCGCCCAGGAGGCGCTCACGAACGCCCGCCGCCACGGCGGCCCGGGCACGACCGCGGACGTGCGACTCCGCTACACCGGCGACGGCCACGTCGAGCTCGAAGTGGTCAACACGGGCCGCGCCGTACAGGAGCCCCGACCGGGACTCGGCCAGCTCGGCATGCGCGAGCGTGCCGCGGCGTCGGGCGCTCGGATCGAGATCGGGCCGCGCGAGCGGGGCGGCTTCCGGGTCAGGGTGACCGTGCCGCTGCACTCCGACGCGGCGGCGGTGTCATGATCCGGGTCCTCCTGGTCGACGATCACGCCGTGATGCGCGCCGGATTCCGCACGATCCTCGAGGCGGCGGACGGCATCACCGTTGTCGGCGAAGCCGCCGACGGGCAGCAGGCGATCGCGGCGGCTTCCGCCGTGCGCCCGGACGTGATCTGCATGGACGTCCAGATGCCCGTCCTGAACGGGCTCGAGGCCACTCGCCGCATCGTGGCCGATCCGGCGGTCGCGGCGGCGGTGATCGTCATCACCACGTTCGACCGCGACGAGTACCTGTTCGAAGCCCTCGAGGCGGGCGCAAGCGGCTTCCTCCTCAAGAACGCCGGGGCAGACGAGCTGGTCGGGGCCGTGCGCGTGGTTGCGGCCGGCGACGCGCTGCTCGCCCCCGAGGTCACCCGGCGCGTGATCGAGCGCTTCGGCGCGGCATCCGCTGCCCCGGCCCCACCGGCGGAGGCCTTGCCGGCCGCGGCGCTGCTGACCGAGCGCGAGGCGGAAGTGCTCCGCCTCGTCGCCCAGGCGCGCAGCAACGCCGAGATCGCCCGTGAGCTCTACATCGGCGAGGCGACCGTGAAGACGCACGTGTCGAACGTGCTGCAGAAGCTCGGCGCGCGCGATCGGGTGCACGCCGCGGTGCTGGCGCACCAGCACGGACTCGCCTGAATCTCCCCCTCGCGTCTCCGCCGCGCGGGGGATCCGCTTGCCCCCCGGGGTTCGTAGCGTGGAGCCATGCTGCAACTGCGAAATCTCGACAAGAGCTACGGCGCGCACCGGGTGCTCTCCGACGTGAGCTTCGACGTCCCCGCCGGGCGTCTGACCGGCTTCGTCGGAGGCAACGGTGCGGGCAAGACCACCACGATGCGCATCGTGCTCGGCGTCCTCGCCGCCGACGGGGGGACCGTGACGCTCGGCGGCGGACCGCTGGGGGCGGAGGACCGCCGCCGCTTCGGCTACATGCCGGAGGAGCGGGGCCTGTACCCCAAGATGAAGGTCCTCGACCAGATCGTCTACCTCGCTCGGCTGCACGGCTACTCGCGAAGCGCCGCGACGGATGCCGCCACGTCACTGCTGGAACGCCTGGGTCTCGGCGAGCGGCTGGGCGACAACGTCGAGACGCTCTCGCTCGGCAATCAGCAGCGTGCGCAGATCGCCGCCGCCCTCGTGCACGACCCCGAAGTCCTCATCCTCGACGAGCCCTTCTCGGGGCTGGACCCGATCGCGGTGGACGTCGTGGCGGGCGTGCTGCAGGAGCGCGCCGCCGCCGGCACCGCCGTCCTGTTCTCCTCCCACCAGCTCGACCTCGTGGAGCGGCTGTGCGATGACCTCGTGATCATCGCCGACGGCACGATCCGCGCCTCCGGCGACCGTGAGACGCTCCGGCGCCAGCACTCGGCCCAGCGATACGAACTCGTCTCCACCGGCGACGCCGGGTGGCTGCGGACCGAGCCCGGCGTCGAGATCGTCGACTTCGACGGTGGATACGCCGTCTTCGATGTCGACACCGACCAGACCGCTCAGCGGGTCCTCAAAGAGGCGGTCGCCCGCGGCGACGTCGGCAGCTTCGCCCCGCAGCATCCCACCCTCGCCCAGATCTTCCGAGAGGTCATCTCATGAGCACCCTCCCCCGCACGATCGACCGTCCCGCCGCACCGAGCGAGGCCGCGGCCGTCTGGCTCGTGGCCGAGCGCGAGATCGCGTCGAAGCTGCGCAGCAAGGCGTTCCTCATCTCCACCGCGATCCTGTTCGTCCTCGCCCTCGCCGGTCTCGTGTTCGGCGGCCTCGCCGCGCAGAACCAGTCCGGCACCCCCATCGCCGTGACCGCGGATGCGGTGTCCCTCGTCCCGCAGAGCGACGCGCTCGAGATCACCGAGGTCGCGGACCGTGCAGCGGCGGAGGCGCTTGTCTCCGACGGCACCGTGGACGCCGCCGTCGTCGGCGATCCGAACGCCGAGCCCTTCGGATTCACGATCCTCGCGGAGTCCTCCGCGCCGACGACGCTGCTCCTGCAGTTCGCCGAGGTGCCCGAGGTCGAGCTCCTGCAGCCCGCCGCGACCGACGAGGCCCTGCGCTTCATCGTGGCGATCGGCTTCGGCATCGTGTTCCTGATGGCGGCGAGCCTGTTCGGGTCCACGATCGCCCAGAGCGTCGTGGAGGAGAAGCAGACCCGGGTGGTCGAGATCCTGATCTCCGCCATCCGTGCGCGGAGCCTCCTGGCGGGCAAGGTCATCGGCAACACGGTGCTCGCCATGGCGCAGATCCTCGTGCTCGCGGCGATCGCCGTCGTGGGTCTCACGGTCATCGGGCAGACGGAGCTCCTGGGATTGCTGGGCGCGCCCATCCTGTGGTTCGCGGTGTTCTTCCTGTTCGGGTTCGTGCTGCTGGCCGCACTCTTCGCCGCGGCCGCCGCCATGGTCTCGCGCCAGGAGGACATCGGATCGACGACCTTCCCGCTGACGCTGCTCATCATGGCGCCGTACTTCCTGGTGATCTTCTTCAACGACAACCCGGTCGTGCTCACGATCATGTCCTACGTGCCGTTCTCGGCGCCGGTCGGGATGCCGATGCGCCTCTTCCTGGGCGAGGCGCAGTGGTGGGAGCCGCTGATCGCACTCGCGATCCTCATCGCCACGTGCATCGGGGCGATCCTGGTCGGCGCGAAGATCTACCAGAACTCGCTTCTGCGGATGGGAGCGCGCGTCAAGCTCGGCGAAGCACTGCGGGGGTGACCCTGTGGATGCCGCGACCCGGGTCGCGGCATCCACAGGTCTCGCGGGAATACATACGACTGAATGCGGTTTGATCACCTGGGCCAACGGCGACCCGACTCCCATCAGATCCCCGCGAAAGAGGTCGCCATGTCCACTCCCGTCCTGAACCGCACCGCCGCCACCGACGCCCCGGTGCTGGAGATCCTCGCCGATCGCTGGAGCCCGCGCGCGTACGCCGTGGACGACGAGGTCGACGAGCAGCAGCTCGCGAGCGCCCTCGAGGCCGCGCGCTGGGCCCCCTCCGCGAACAACACCCAGCCGTGGCGATTCGTCGTCGCCCGTCGCGGCAGCGCCGAGCACGCACGCATCCACGACGCGCTCATGGGATTCAACCAGGCGTGGGCGGGCAACGCCGCCGTGCTGATCGTCGCGGTCGCCGAGACCACCTCCCCCGACGGCTCGCCTCTGCCCTGGGCCGTCTACGACCTCGGCCAGGCCGTCGCGCACCTGTCGGTGCAGGCCCACCACGACGGGCTGTACGTGCACCAGATGGGCGGCTTCGACCGCGACGCGCTGCGCGACGCGTTCGGCATCGAGGAGCGCTTCGAGCCGGTCACCGTCGTCGCGCTCGGTCCGATCGGCGACGCCGCCGACCTGCCCGAGGCACTGCAGGAGCGTGAGGCCGCTCCCCGCGTGCGCCGCCCGCTCGCGGAGTCGCTGATCGCGTCCTGAGCCGGCGGGCTCAGGACGGCCGCAGCACCGACAGCACGTTGCCGGCCGGGTCGCGGAACCACGCGATCTCGGGGCCGTTTCCGCGAAGGATCCCCTTGGCATCGCCGCCGAAATCGCCGTCGTAGATCTTGGTGGCGACGCCGCGCGCGTTGAGCTCATCCACCGCCGCGTCGATGTCGTCGACCGGGAAGTTCAGGATGGTGAAGACCGCCGGCTCGTGATCGGGCTTCGGGTAGATGATCACCCGGGCGCCCGTGCCGAGGGTCACTTCGAGGATGCCCATGTCGTTCTTCTCGACGGGAAGGCCGAGGGTCTGTCCGTAGAACGTCGCGGCCGCGTCGAGGTCATCCACGGAGAAGCCGCTGAACGCGGCGGAGTGCGTGAACATGAATGGGCCTCCGGATCGATGAGGGGTCCTCTCAGCATCCGCCTCGCCGCCCGCCGTGTCCACCCCAGTCAGGAGCGGGGCGCGGGGGGATTCAGATCGGGGTGCAGCGCGATGAAGAGTGAGTAGGGGCTCCCGTCCGGGTCCGGGCCCCGCTCCTTGAACTCCTGCGCGAGGGCGAACAGCCGCTCCTCGAGCTCGGCCTTGTGCTCGTCGCTCAGCTTGAGGCCGAGCCACGTCGTGTCCACCTCGTCCGGAGGAACCCCGGCGATCTGCTGCAGGAAGGTCTCGACCAGCACGGCCGATGCTCCCGGCAGCGGCGAGCGCCACGACGCCCCCGTCGCCCGGTACGGCACTTCGCGCGCGCCCTGTGCGCCGCTGCGCTCCGGCTCGGCGACGAGGAAGCCCGTCTGCACGAGAGTCCGGACGTGGTGCAGCATCGTGCCCGGATTGAGCCCGAGGAGTTCGGCGAGCTCCTTGTTCGTGCGCGACTCGAACGCGCACAGACGCAGCACCCGCAAGCGCGTCGCCGAGCTGAGCGCTCGGATCCGCGCCTGGGCGGCCGGGTCGGACTCCGAGTCGCTCACATCGGGAGTCTATCGGCGACTGATTGACAATTCCCAATCAGTCGCTCACACTGGGCAGATGCCTCCCTCCGACGACGCGGATGCCGAGATCCTGGCCGAAGCCCGCGCCGAGTCGAGCCTGCACACGTCGACCTCCGGAGCGGATGACGCCGTCGAGGCCGACCAGGCGGCATCCAGGCAGCCCGCGCCCGCGCCGAAGGGATCGCTCTGGCGCGACCGCAACTTCCTCACGATGTGGACAGGGCAGGCCTTCAGCCAGTTCGGCGCGCAGGTCACCGAGCTCGCGATCCCCGTCCTCGCGGTGCTGCTGCTGAACGCGAGCGAGTTCGAGGTCGGCGTGCTGACCGCGGCGAACGTCGCCGCGTTCCTGATCGTCGGGCTCCCCGCCGGCGCCTGGATCGACCGCATGCGCAAGCGCCACGTCATGATCTGGGCGGACGCGGTCCGCGCGCTCGCCCTCGGCACGGTGCCGCTGCTGTGGCTGCTCGGGATGCTGCACATCTGGCAACTGGTCGTGGTGGCCCTGATCATGGGCATCGCCACGGTGTTCTTCGATGTGTCGTATCAGAGCATCATCCCCTCCCTCGTGCGCCCGAACCAGATCGCCGAGGCGAACGGAAAGCTGGAGTCGACCCAGCAGATCGCGGGCCTGACCGGACCCGCCGTCGGCGGATGGCTGATCGGCGCGATCACCGCGCCGATCGCGATCCTCGCGACGGTCGGCACGTACGTCATCTCCTTCATCGCGCTGCTGTTCACCCGCGACCACGAAGAGCGCCGCGCACCCGAGGACCACCGGCCGATCATGACCGAGATCGGCGAGGGCCTGCGCTGGGTGTTCGGCAACCCCCTGCTGCGTCGCATCGTCGCGACGACCGGTTTCGCCAACCTGTTCGGGACGATCTCGATGACCCTCCTGCCGATCTACCTCCTGCGCGTGCTCGAGCTGAGCCCCGCGCAGATGGGCGTGATCTTCTCCCTCGGAGCGGTGGGGGGCCTCCTCGGCGCGATCGCCACGCCCCGGATCGTGAAGCGGTTCGGCGAGGCGCGCACCCTCCCGCTCAGCGTGATCGGGTTCAGCCTGACGCCGCTCCTCCTGCCGGTCGCGACCCTCGTGCCGCAGATCGCGTTCCCGTTCCTGGTGGTGCAGTCCATGCTGATGAGCTTCACGGTGCTGCTGTACAACATCACGCAGGTGACCTTCCGGCAGCGCATCACCCCGCCCCGGCTCCTCGGTCGCATGAACGCCTCGATCCGGTTCTGCGTGTGGGGCGTCATGCCGATCGCGGCGCTCGGCGCGGGTGCGCTCGGCACGTGGCTGGGCGTCGTCCCGACGCTCTGGATCGCCGCGATCCTGGAGCTGTTCGCGGGCCTGTTCGTCATCATCGGGCCCTTCTGGCGCATGCGCGACCTGCCCGACCCCGAACCGGTCGCCGCCGGGTCCGCGTAACAGAGTTCTTCGGCGGCGCAAGTACCGCGCCGTCGGGGCGCGCGCAGGCTTATCGTGAAGCATGACCGCACGCATCATGTCGATCGGAACCGCCGTCCCGCCGACCGTGATCACCCAGGAGCGCATCCGCGACTTCTTCGCGGCGCAGCCCGGGATCGATCGGCTCACGCAGCGGCTCATCCGCGCGAGCTTCGACGCGTCCGACATCCGTCGCCGCCATACAGTCATCCCCGAACTCGGCGAAGGCGGGGGCGACGGCATGTTCGTGGACCCCTCCAGCGCGCTGCGCGCCCCCGGAACGGCGCTCCGCAACGCCGAGTACATCCGTCACGCGCCCGAGCTCTCGCGGCAGGCGGCGATGTTCGCGCTCGCGGAAGCCGGAGTGGCGGCATCCGAGATCACGCACGTCGTCACCGTGTCGTGCACCGGATGCTTCGCCCCCGGCCCCGACTTCCGCCTCGTGCGCGACCTCGGACTCTCCCCCTCGGTCGAGCGCTACCACCTCGGTTTCATCGGGTGCGCTGCGGCTTTCCCGGGGTTGCGCGCCGCCGAGCGGTTCTGTGCGGCACAGCCCGAAGCGGTGGTCCTGGTCGTGTGCACCGAGTTGTGCAGCCTGCACATCCGCCCGAGCACCTCGCCCGATCAGATCGTGTCCTCGTCGGTGTTCGCCGACGGGTCGGCCGCGGCCGTCGTGACCGCCCGACCGTCCGAGCGGGCGGGCCTGGACCTCGGCCGCTTCGCCACGACGCTCACCTCCGAGGGTGAGACCGACATGGCCTGGACGATCGGCGACGACGGGTTCGAGATGGTGCTGACCGCCGAAGTGCCGCGCATCATCGGACGGGAGATCAGCGGCGCCGTCGAACGGTTCCTCGACGGCGAGAAGCCGGACGCGTGGGCCGTGCATCCCGGCGGGCGCAGCATCCTGGATCGTGTGGAGTCGGGTCTGGGCCTCGCCCCGGACGCGCTGTCGGCATCGCGGGCCGTGCTGCGCGAATACGGCAACATGTCCAGCGCGACCGTGCTGTTCATCCTCCGTGACATGCTGCACGACGAGTCCGTCGCCGACGGGGCATCCATCGCCGGGCTCGCGTTCGGACCCGGCCTCACCGTCGAGACCGTGCTCCTGACCAAGCGGGCCCCCCTCCGGCAGGACGCCCCCCGCACCGACCAGCGCCTGGCAGTCGCCGGGTGAGCCTCGCCGCGCGCGACCTCGCCCTGCGCGAGCTCATGGACGATCCGGCGTGCGATCCGGACCGGCTGCGCGCGACCCTGCAGCGTTTCGACACGGTCAACCGCCTGGTCTCGGGGTGGGGCCGGGTCTATCGGCGCCGCATCCGCCCGTTCCTCGCCTCGCTCGATCGACCGGCGCGCGTCCTCGACCTCGGTTGCGGCGGCGGCGACGTCGTCGCGCGCCTCGCCGCAGCCGCCGCGCGCGACGGCCTGCGGGCGGAGTGGGTGGGCGCCGACCCCGACCCCCGCGCGATCGAAGTGGCCTCGGCGCGCGCCGGGGGCGCGGTGCGCGTCGAGACCGCGCACAGCGGCGACCTTCTCGCGCGGGGCGAGAGATACGACCTCGTCGTCTCCAATCACGTCCTGCACCACCTCGCCGGGTCTGAGCGCGATGGGTTCGTCGAAGACTCCCGGCGCCTCTCCCGCGGACTCGTGCTGCACGGCGACATCGAGCGGGGCCGCGCGGCGTACGGGCTGTACGCGATCGGGATCACCCCGCTCGCACCGGGGACCTTCCTGCGCACCGACGGGTTGCGCTCCATCCGCCGCAGCTACCGCCGCGATGAGCTCGCCGCGGCGCTCGGCGCACCCTGGCGGGTCGAGCGTCCCGCCCCGTTCCGCCTGCTCGCGACCGCCCGGGGCACCGCCGATGACTGACGTGATCGTCGTCGGGGCGGGCCCGGTCGGCACGGTCCTCGCGGGCGAGCTCGGGCGGCGGGGCGTGACGGTGCGGGTGCTGGAGCGACGAGTGACCGCGGGCGGCGGAACACGGGCGATCGGCCTCCACGCCCCGGTGCTCGCGGCGCTGGAGGAATCGGGGATCACCGAGCAGCTGCTCGCGCGGGCGCTGCGCGTTCCGCGCGGGATCGCGCGCGCCGGCGATCGGGTCCTCGGGGAGGTCCGCTTCGACACGATCTCGGCGCGGTTCCCGTTCGTCGCGACCCTGCCCCAGTCCGAGACCGAGGACGTTCTCGCGGGGGCGTCGATCGCCCCCGAACGCGGGGTCCAGGTGACGGCGGTGCGCCCGCGCGCGGGTGCGGTCACGGTGACCGCAGTGCACCGCGCCGGGCCCGCGGACGGCGCGATCGAGGAGCTCACCGCCCCGATCGTCGTGCTCGCCGGCGGCTGGAGCGCCCGCGCCCTCGCCTACCGCGACGGACGCGTGCCCGCGAAGGTCTACCCCGACCGGTACCTCATGTCCGACATCCCGGTCCCCGACCGCCCCGATGCCCATACGGCCGTCGTGAACCTGTCCCGCGGCGGCGTGCTGGAGTCCTTCCCGATGCCGGGATCCGTGCGTCGCGTGGTCGCCTGGGACGCCGACGCCGATCCCGCGGTCGATTCGCCCGAGGTTCGGATGCAGCGGCTTCGCGCGGCTCTGCGGGCCCGCGGCGAGGGGGCGGTCGCCGATGCCGTGCAGACCGCCACGGCCTTCGGCATCCGACGCGTGTGCGCCCCCGAGCTGCGCCGGGGCCGCCTGTTCGTGATCGGCGATGCCGCGCACGAGGTCAGCCCGATCGGCGGGCAGGGCATGAACCTCGGCCTGCTCGATGCCGTCGGCCTCGCACCCCTCCTCGCACGCTGGGTGCGCACCGGCGCGGCACCGGACGCGGAGCTCGCGGCCTGGGAGCGGCGGCGCGTGGCATCGGCCCGGCGCGCGGGAGCCCTCGCGGCGGTCAACACCCTGCTCGGGCGGCCGCGCGGCGCAGCGGGCGATCTCGTCCGGCGCACCCTGGTGCGCGGGATGCTGGCCCCGCCGCTGGGCCGCGGCTTCGCGTGGGCCTACGCGATGGGGTTGGATGCCGGGGCGTGACCCTCACGCGGCGAGCGCCTGCCCCGTCGCCGCGAGCTGAACGCACAGCAGAAGCGCCGCGAGCATCACGAGCCGGAACACCCACCGGCCGGGCGGCCGGGCGAGCGCGAGCACCAAGCCCGTCACGGCGATCAGCACGACCGCCGCGAACACGGTGATCGCGAGGGGGGAGGGAGCGGCATCCGGCCCGATCAGCACCGCGACCGCCCCGATCGCGAGCGCGGAGGCGGCGAGCACGGCCGAAATCCGCCCGCCGAGGCGGTGCGGCAGGCCTCGCACCCCGGTGCGCGCGTCGTCCTCCAGGTCGGGCAGGACGTTCGTGAGGTGGATCGCCACCCCGAGCGCCGCACCCGCGACCCACGCCCAGCCCGCCGCGAGCGCGGGCGGCTGGGCGGACAGTGTCACGAGGGAGGGCAGCAGCCCGAAGCTCACGACGAAGGGAACGACCGAGAGGGCGGTCTTCTTGAGCCCGGCGTTGTAGGCCCACGCCGAGGCGAGGGCGACGAGGTGCGCGAGGGCCATCCGCCAGCCGAGAACGAGCGAGAGGGCCAGGCCCACGACAAGACACACGGATGCCGCCGCCCACGCGACGCGCACCGACACGTCGCCCCGGGCGATGGGCTTGTCCCGGCGCGCGTTCGCGATGTCGCGCGGTGCGTCGATGGCGTCGTTCGAGATCCCGACCGAGAGCTGGCCTGCCAGGATGGCGAGGCCGAGCACGACGATGCGCCAGGGCTCGAGGCCCGTGGCGAGGCCGAGGACGACCGCGACCGTGGTGACCACGACGCTCGGTCCCGGATGCGTGGAGCGCCAGAGGGCGCCGATGACCGAGGGCTGCCGCCCGGGCGCGGTGCTCACGCGTCGAACGGGCGCCGCCAGCGGACGATCCCGACGACGGCGAGCACGAAGGTCGCGAGGTAGGCCAGGCCGATCACGGCGCCGGCGACCGAGCAGATCGCTGTCGACGCGTCCTGGCTGATCGCCCCGCCGGTCCAGACGGTCAGCGCGGAGTCGAGCGGAGGGCCGTCGCCCGCGTCCGAGACCGTGAGCCCGGCGACGATGAACGCCGCCCACATCACGAAGCTGGCGATGTCGTACCCGAGCCGGGTGGCCTTGCCGCGCCGAACCGTCCGATCGAAGAGCGTGAGGATCGGCGGGATCATCAGCACGGCGATCACGAACAGGCCGTAGACGACGCCGAGCACGGAGAGCCAGCCGAGCTGGGCGCCGACCAGGCCGCGCCCGATGAAGAAGAAGGCCGGCAGCAGCACGGCGGCGACCCATTGCGCAATGAAGACGAAACGGCCGGTGGATGCGATGCGCATCCCCCGACCGTACCTGCCCCTGCCGCCGCAGGTCAGTCTTCGAGCAGCTCCGCCTCGATCACGTCGTCGTCCGCAGGCTCCGCCGGCGCGGCGGGCCCGGCACTGGTGAGCACGAGCGCGGAGTCGTCGGCCGCCACGTCGACGCGCACGAGGTCGCCGTCGTGCACGCCCCCGGACAGGATCGCCATCGCGAGCCGGTCCTGGATCTCGGACTGGATGAGCCGGCGGAGCGGCCGTGCGCCGAAGGCGGGATCGTAGCCGCGCTCGGACAGCCATGCCCGGGCATCCGGAGTGACGGCGAGCGTGAGCCGGCGGTCGCGGAGGCGCCGCTGCAGCGCATCGACGGCGAGCTCGACGATCTGCGCGAGGTCGTCCTGGCTCAGCGCCTGGAAGATCACGATGTCGTCGAGTCGGTTCACGAACTCGGGCTTGAACGCCTGCCGGACCAGCCCCTGCACGGCATCCCGCTTCTGCTCGAGCGTCAGCGTCGGGTCGATCAGGATCGGCGACCCCAGGTTAGACGTGAGGATCAGGATGACGTTCTTGAAGTCGACCGTGCGCCCCTGTCCGTCGGTGAGGCGCCCGTCGTCCATGACCTGCAGCAGCACGTCGAACACTTCGGGGTGGGCCTTCTCGACCTCGTCCAGCAGCACGACCGAGTACGGGCGCCGCCGCACGGCCTCGGTCAGCTGGCCGCCCTGCTCGTAGCCGATGTATCCCGGAGGGGCACCGACCAGGCGCGACACCGAGTGCTTCTCGCCGTACTCGGACATGTCGATGCGCACCATGGCGTGCTCGTCGTCGAACAGGAAGTCCGCGAGCGACTTCGCCAGCTCGGTCTTGCCGACGCCGGTCGGGCCGAGGAACAGGAACGACCCGGTCGGCCGGTCGGGGTCGGAGATGCCCGCGCGCGAGCGGCGCACCGCATCGGCCACCGCCTTGACGGCATCCTTCTGGCCGATCAGGCGCTTGCCCAGCTCGGCCTCCAGATGCACGAGCTTCTCGGTCTCGCCCTGCAGCAGACGACCCACCGGGATGCCGGTCCACGCGGCGATCACCGACGCGATGTCCTCGTCGGTCACCTGGTCGTTGACCATGCGGTCGCCGGCGGGTTCATCGCGCTCGGCGTCGATCAGCTGGCGCTCCAGCGCCGGGATCTCGGCGTACAGCAGCCGGGACGCCTTCTCGAGATTGCCCTCGCGCTGCGCGCGCTCGGCCTCCATGCGCGCGGCGTCGAGCTTGGTCTTCAGGTCGCCGACGCGGTTCAGCGAAGAGCGCTCGCGCTCCCAGCGGCCCTGCAGCTCCCGCAGCTTGTCCTCCTCGGCGGCGAGGTCGTCGCGGAGCTTGGCGAGGCGCTCCTTGGATGCCGCGTCCTTCTCCTTCTTCAGCGCGAGCTCCTCGAGCTTGAGGCGGTCGACGTGGCGACGCAGCTCGTCGATCTCCAGCGGCGCCGAGTCGATCTCCATGCGCAGGCGGGACGCCGCCTCGTCGATCAGGTCGATCGCCTTGTCGGGCAGCTGCCGGGAGGGGATGTACCGGTTGCTGAGGGATGCCGCGGCCACGAGCGCGGCATCCGCGATCGCCACCTTGTGGTGGGCCTCGTACCGTTCCTTGAGTCCGCGGAGGATCGCGACGGTGTCCTCGACCGTGGGCTCGCCGACATAGACCTGCTGGAAGCGGCGCTCGAGCGCGGCATCCTTCTCGATGAACTCGCGGTACTCGTTGAGCGTCGTCGCGCCGATCAGGCGCAGCTCGCCGCGGGCGAGCATGGGCTTGAGCATGTTGGAGGCCGCCACGGAGCCTTCGCCGCCGCCCGCTCCCATGAGCACGTGCAGCTCGTCGATGAACGTGATGATCTGCCCGTCGGACTCGGTGATCTCCTTGAGCACCGCCTTCAGGCGCTCCTCGAACTGCCCGCGGTACATCGCGCCCGCGACGAGCGCGGAGATGTCGAGGGTGATGAGTTCCTTGTTCTTGAGGGACTCGGCGACGTCGCCCGCGACGATGCGCTGGGCGAGGCCCTCGACGACGGCGGTCTTGCCGACGCCGGGCTCGCCGATCAGCACGGGGTTGTTCTTGGTGCGGCGGGTCAGCACCTGACTCACCCGGCGGATCTCGCTGTCGCGTCCGATCACCGGGTCGAGCTTGCCCTGCCGAGCACGGTCGGTGAGGTTGATGCCGAACTGCTCGAGGGCGCTCTGCTGCTCCTCCTGCCCGGGCTGGGGCTGTGCGTTCATGGTGTCTCCTGAAGTCTGTGGTGAGGCTCTCTTCAAAACTTGAGCCTTCTGCACTCAACTTTAGCAGAGCGCCGGCCCCCCGGCAATGGGTCGGCGCTGACCGTGAGACTGCACCGGAACGCCGAGACTCGGGGGAATCCCCTGAGTCTCGGCGCGCGGTTGCAGTCTCGCGGGGCCAGGGTGTCGGTGGGAGTCAGGAGCGAATGCGGGACAGCGCGTCGGCATACGCCTGACGCACGGTCTCGCCGACCCACTCGGTGCTGCGGTACACGTTCGCGGCGCCGAGCTCGTCGCGCAGCCCGCTCGCGACCACCTGGTCGTACACGAGCTTCTCGCTGATCACGAGCACGAGCGCGCCCTCCACCGCCCGCAGCTCCCCCGCGAAGCGTCGCAGCACCTCGATGAGCGACAGGCCGATCTGGTCGGTGCCGCGGAGCCGGATGATGACCGTCGCTCCGCGCGAGCCCTCGTCCACGGTCGGGAGCTGCGAATCGAACACGGGAGCGCTCGCGAAGAACAGACTCCCGTACGGCTGCAGCACCACGACCTGACCGGCCTCGATCCGCGCCGGCGGCGCGCTCTCGCGCATGCGCCCCTGCTCGAGCACGTGCACCTGCCGCACCCGCACGCGGTTGGACTGCTGGGCGACGAACAGGATGATCCCGAGCCCCACCCCGACGAGCACCGCGTACTGCAACGGGATCACGAGGGTGAGCCCGAAGGTGACCGCCATGATCGCGGTGGGAAGGGGTCCGCTCTTGACGACCGAGTAGATCCGGCTCGGCTTGACCGCCCCGATGCCGACGACGATCAGCAGACCCGCGAGGGCCGGCATCGCGATGTAGCTGACGAGATCGGAGGCGAAGAAGATCACGAGCGTCATGACGATGCCGGCGAACACGAAAGCGAGGCGGGTCTTCGCCCCCGCTTGGACGATGAGCGACGAACCCGACATCGACCCGCCCACCGGCATCCCCTGGAAGATCCCCGCCACGAGATTGCCGGCACCCTGCCCCACGAAGTCGCGCGACGAGTCCGCGGGGCGCCCGTCGGCGGTCGGGAGCCCTGCCGAGACCGCGGCGCCCTGCACGAGCCCGACGAAGGCGAGCGAGAGCGCGGGCAGCAGGAGGAACAGCACGTCGTCGACGTTCGGCAGCACGGGCGCCGGTAGGCCGTTGGGCACGTCCACGACATCGTCGAGGAGCACGACGGGCTCGGCCACCCACACGTTCAGCAAGGCCGCGAATCCGGATCCGATCACGACCGCGATCACGAGACCGAGCGATCCCACCGGGGTGAGGCGGAACAGGTAGATCAGTCCGATCGCGACCAGCCCGACCGCGACGGCGGCGGCGCTCCACTGCGGGATGTGCAGGAGCAGATCGACGAGCTTGAACAGGCGGTTCGACCCCTCCGAGGCGAAGCCGGTGAAGTTCGACAGCTGGCCGAGCACGATGTTCACGCCGACCGCGGTGACGAATCCGGTCATGACCGGGGTCGGGACGAAGCGGACGAGCCGCCCGCCGCCGAGGAGCCCGGCGATGATCATCACGATCCCCGTCATGATCGCGAGCGTGTACAGCGCCCGGTCGGGGTCAGCGCGGCTCTGCAGGTCGGAGTCCGAGACGATGAGCGCCATCGCGCCGGTCGCCTGCACCGCCATGAACGTGCTGCTGGTGAAGAACGCCGCACCGATCATCCCGAACAGGTAGGCGTAGAGACCGGCGAGCGGGTTGATGCCGGCGAGAAGCCCCGCCGCGAGCCCGTCGGGGACCGCCTCGACGCCCAGCACGAGTCCGGAGACGGCGTCCTTGCCGATCGTACTGCGGGAGAAGAGCCTCCCGAACCCCACGCGCACGCTCACACGCTATCGGCGACGTTCTGCCCGCGCCTCGCCCGGATCAGGTGAGACGTCGGCTCACGCGGCCGACCCGGCGAGCTCCTCCGCGCGCCGCTCGAGCGCCGACCCGCCCGTTCCGATCTCGCAGCAGAACGTGTTGCGGTAGGCGGTCGGGGTCGTGCCGAGCACGCGGGTGAAGTTCTGACGCAGAACGGATGCGGACCCGAAACCGCATTCCTCGGCGATGCGGTCCAGCCCGTAGTCCGTCTGTTCCAGGAGTCGCTGCGCGTGGATGATCCGCTGGCGTCCGAGCCAGGACGCGGGGGTGGTCCCGTAGTCGGCCTTGAAGCGGCGGGCGAACGTGCGCGCCGACATGTGCGCCTTCGCGGCGAGCTGGTCGACCGTGAGGTCCGCACGCAGGTTCTCCAGCATCCAATCGGTGACGGGCGCGAGCGACAGGCTCGAGACCTCCGGCAGGGGGCGCTGGATGTACTGCGCCTGCCCGCCGTCGCGCTGCGGCGGCACGACCATTCGACGGGCGATCGTGTTCGTCATCTCCGCGCCGAGCTCCTGCCGCAGCAGGTGCAGGCAGGCGTCCAGTCCCGCCGCGGTGCCTGCGCTCGTGATGATGCGACCGTCCTGGACGTACAGCACGTCGGGGTCGACCTCGATCGCCGGATACATGCGGGCCATCGTGTCGGCGTACATCCAGTGGGTGGTCGCCTTGCGGCCGTCCAGGACGCCGGACTGCGCGAGGATGAACGATCCGCTGCACACGCTCAGCAGCCACGCGTCGCGCGCGGCGGCGTCGCGGACGACGTCGAGCACGCGGGGGTCGGTGTTGTCCCACCACTCGCGCGGAGTCGGCGAGACGACCACGAGGTCTGCCGTGTACGCGAACGACAGGTCGTCGTCGACGTTGAGTGAGAAGCCGAGCTTCGAGGTGACGACGCCGGGCGTCGGCGTCACGACCTTGAAGTCGAAGTTCGGGATGCCGTCATCCGAGCGATCGAGGCCGAACGCCTCGCACGCGACCCCGAATTCGAACGGCGCGAAACCGTCTTGGACGATGACGGCGACGGTCTTCATGGTGACTCCCGGGCGTTGGCAGTATTCGAACGATAGGTGTCCATCCTGCCACTATTGGCAGGATCAGGTCAAGCGTAGCGTTTCTGCCATGTTGATGATGATTGCTCTTGCAGCCCTGTCCGCCTACGCGATCGGCGCCTCGATCGTCTCTCTTCGCAACGACGGCTACCGTCGGATTCCGACCGACCGCACCCGCCTGCCCTGACCGTCGCGCGCCGCGCGTGCCGAACGACTGCTGGTCGGGGCGCGTGATGTCGTGGCACCCCGCTCCGCGGCGACTTCTGCCCCAGCCGGCAGTGATTCGGGCCGATCAGCCCGCGATCACCCGCTCGTAGATCTCGACCATGGCCGCCGTCCGCGAGGACTGCCGGAAGCGCTCGCGGATCGACGGGTCAGGCGCGGGGGCCGCATCGGCGGAGATGGCAGCTGCCGCGACGCGCAGGGTGTCGGCGAGCGCGGAGACCGAGCCGTCGGCGACCGACCAGAACCCTGCCCCGAGCTCGTCGGCGATGTCGGGGTCGCTGATCACGGCGGGCGTGCCGAGCGCGGCGGCTTCGAACACGGTCATGCCCTGCGTCTCGAAGCCGATCGAGGTCTGCACGACCGCGTCGGCCGCGGCGATCCGGCGCAGCGTCTGTGCGTACGGCAAGCGCCCCGCGAACGAGACCGTGCCGGCCAGATCGTGGCGCTGCACGAGGCGGCGCGCCGCCTTCTCCTGACCTCCTCCGCCGATGATCTCGACGTCGGCGTCGATGCGGGCTTGTGCGAGGGCCTCGAGGAAGGGAAGCAGCCTCTTCTCCGGGCTCATCCGTCCCAGCCACACGAAGCGCGGGCGTCCGGGCAGCCGCTCGGCCGCGTCGCCGAGCGCGGCATCCAGCACATCGTCGTCGATGCCGTTCCACACGTCGATCACGCGCTCCCCGACGAGGGAGAGCGCGCCGTGCTCGTCGAGCCGGCGCGCGAAGTGCGCGGAGGGCGCCGTGACCGCGTGCGAGCGCGCGGCGAAGCGCCGGAGATACGCCCAGCCGTCACCGCCGTCCTGGACACGGCCCGGGACGTCACGCAGCGCGCGTCGCTGCCAGCGGTTCAGAGCGCGGAGCACGAGACGGGGGAAGGGGGCGGTGGCGTGGATGCCGACATCCACGCGGTTGTGCATCGTGTGGACGACCGGCAGCCCGTGCCGGGCCGCGAACCGGTGCCCGGTGAACGCGCCCCAGAAGTCCGCCTGCACATGCACGACGTCCACGGGTGGCAGGCCGCGCAGCGCGGCATCCACGAATCCGTCGGTGCGGGAGCCCGGCCACGACAGCGAATACTCGCGGTCGGGGGTGATCGCGATCGAGGGGGTGTCCACGTAGGCCGGGTCCGGGGAGAACCCGGCCCGGGGCCCGTGCATCTTCGGCGCCACGATCGTCACGGTGTGCCCGGCGCGCTCGAGGAACCGCCGCTGCAGGCGCATGGAGACCTGCGCCCCGCCGAGCGATTCGACGTGCTGGTCGCCGAACATCACGACGTGCATCGGGCCTACGCCGGGAGCGGTTCGGCGCGGTAGAGCGCCTCGAACGTGTCGAGCGTGCGGTTGATGTCGTGGATCGCAACGCCGTCCAGCGACGCCTGCTGCATACGGAGACGCTCCGCCGGGGCCGCCGTGAGCACGTCGGTCAGGCGCGCGGCGAGCTCTTCGTCGTTGCCGGGCTCGAACAGGTAACCGTTCTCACCGTCGTGGACCAGGTGCGGCAGCGCGACCGCGTTCGCTGCGACGATCGGAAGCCCGGATGCCATGGCCTCCATCGTCGCGATCGACTGCAGCTCGGCGATCGAGGCGATCGCGAACAGGCTCGCCTGGCTGTACAGCGTGCGCAGCTCCTCTTCGGGCGCGTGCCCGTGGAAGGTGACGCGCTCGTCGAGACCGAGCGTGTGCCGGAGCTGTTCGAGGTTCTTGCGCTGATCCCCACCGCCGACGAGGTCGACGTGGACGTCGAGCGCCGGATCGAGCCGGGCGACGGCCTTCAGCAGGACGTCGATGTGCTTCTCCGTCGTCAGGCGTCCGACGAACAGGATGCGGTTCTGCGCGCGGGGCGTGAGATCGGGCCGATAGTTGGACCTGTCGATCCCGCAGCTGATCGGGATGACGTCCGCGATCTCGATCGTGGACTCCAGGAAGTCCGCGGCGCGGCGCGTGGGCGTCGTGACGGCGCGGGTCAGATCGAACGTCCGCTTCGCGTCGGCCCACGCGAGCTTCACCACGACGCGGTTCAGCGCGTCGGGGAGCGTCGTGAAGTCGAGGATGTTCTCGGCCATCACGTGGTTCGTCGCGACGATCGGGATGCCGCGCTTGGACGCTTCGCGGGACAGGCCGCGTCCGATCACGATGTGCGACTGGATGTGCACGACGTCCGGCTGCACCTCGTCGAGGACCTTGCGCGAATAGTGCTTGGCCATCCACGGGAAGACGAAGGTCAGCCAGTCGTGGGGCAGATAGCGGTGCGACGGGATGCGGTGCATCGTCATGGGCTGCCCCTCGATGACCTCGACCCGCGTGCCGTGGTCGTGGCGCTGCGCGGCGGGGGCCATCACGTGCACGTTGTGCCCGCGGGCGACGAGCCCGGCGGCGAGGCGCTCGGCGAAGCGGGCCGCGCCGTTCACATGCGGGGAGAACGTGTCGGCACCGATCAGGATCGTGAGGGGTCGGCGTTCGTCGGGGCCGGCGGGGCGGGGATCGTCGGGCGTCTCGGACGGGGTCACGGGATGCGGGTTGCCAATCTCTGCGGCGGGGGCGGGTCGCACGAGGGGGTGCCGGTGCCCCTCAACTGTACCTGAGCGCCCTTTCCGGCCCCTGGACGCGGGCCGGACCGCCGCACCGCGTGAAACACCGGGGCGATATCGACCTGTTGCCGCGCACCGAGCGCCGCATGACGCGATTTCTCCCCGGCCCTTCACCGCAGCACGCGCAGACGGGCCGCACGCGCTCCCCCGTTACCCTGGCTGCATGCCCGCAGAGCGCCCCGCCGACGACATGGTGCGCATCCCCGGTGGCGCCTTCCTGATGGGGTCGGAGGACTTCTACCCCGACGAGCGGCCCGTGCACGAGCGCGACGTCGCCGCATTCGACCTCGACCGGCATCCCGTCACGAACGAGGAGTTCGCGGCTTTCGTCGCCGACACGGGGTACGTGACGATCGCCGAGCGCGGACTCGATGCGGCGGAGTTCCCGAACCTGTCCCCCGCCGAGCTCGCGCCCGGGTCCATGGTCTTCACGCCCACCCCCGGACCGGTCGACCTGTCGGACTGGCGCGCCTGGTGGCGCTGGCAGCCGGGCGCCTCATGGCGCCACCCGCAGGGACCCGGCTCGGGCATCCACGAGCGGCTGCGGCATCCGGTGGTCCATGTGGCGTTCGCGGATGCCGAGGCCTACGCCGCCTGGGCGGGCAAGCGGCTGCCCACGGAGGTCGAGCACGAGTTCGCCGCGCAGGGCGGTACGTCGGGAACGCGGTACGCGTGGGGCGATGACCCCTTCCCGGGCGGGATCCCGCAGGCGCACACGTGGATCGGCCACTTCCCGTACGACGCGCGAGGGGACTTCGGCGGAGGGACCGCGCCGGTCGGGACGTATCCGCCGAATGCCTACGGCGCGGTCGACCTCATCGGCAACGTGTGGGAGTGGACGAGCGACTACTACACCCCGCGGCACCTGCGCCTGTCCGACCGCCCCGTGGATGCCGGCAGGCGGACGAACCTGCTCGCGACGGCGAGCGCCGAGCCCGGGTTCCGCACGCCGCGGCGCGTGCTCAAGGGCGGATCGCAGCTGTGCGCGATGGAGTACTGCGTGCGATTCCGGCCCGCGGCCCGCTCCCCGCAAGCGGAGGACACCGGGATGTCGCACATCGGCTTCCGCTGCGCGCGGGACGTCTGACTCCCCCAGCGTCTGCATAGGGGTCTCACCTACTCTGGAGGCATGGCCCGACTGCAGGCAGACGCCGACAAGACCCGCTGGGTGGCGGTCACCGATTCGTTCGGTTTCGGCGGGCGGCGCCATCGCAAAGCCGCGATCCGGATGCTCCTGACACAGGCGAATCAGGCCCTCGGCGTGCAGTCCCGCCCGGGTGGGGGACTCGCGGCGTGGGCGATGAGCCAGGCGACGCCGTTCCTCATGCGCCGCGCCGCCGGGCGCGTCCTCGTCTGGGTGTGGAAGGCCGATCCCGAGCTTCTCGTGGTGATGGCGCAGGTGCAGGAGGCGACCGCGCAGCTGCGCGCCGCCCGGGCGAGCATGCCGATGGAGTACGACGACACCGAGACGTTCCGCGGGACCTACCTCGGCGTCGGCGAGAAACTCGCGATGCCGCTGCCGAAAGATCCGCGCACCCCGCCGTTCGCGACCTACACGTGGGACACCGGCACCCACTTCGTGACCGTGACGGCGGTGTGCAGCGACCGTGAGCGGTTCGGCACGGTGATCGGAGCCGTGGACGAGCTCGCCCGGAGCCTTCGGATCAGCGACGACGTCGCACTCGGCGAGACCCCCGACGTCCTGCGCATCGAGCCCTAGCAGCACCGGCTAATGTATGCCTGCGGCCATCGACGCCGCAGGTGACGTGCGCTTCCGGGGGAAAGGGACCGCCATGCTCCGCTCCATGGTCGAGCGACCGCTGAACGAGGCTCTCGTGGGCCGCGACGGCTTCGTCGCCCTGATCGCCACTGCCGGTGCGGGCAAGACCACTCTGCTGCGTCAGTGGGAGGCCGCCGACTCCCGCCCGTTCATCCGGCTGGCCGCGGCGGACGCTTCTGACGCGGTCGCGATCGTCACGGGGGCGACCGGGCCCGTCGTCGTCGTGCTGGACGACGTGCACCGGCATCCCGACGGCGGCGCGTTCGTGGTCCGCTCCCTCGCCGAGCTCACGCTGCAGCCCGGGATCGCCGTCGTCGTCTCAGGTCGGGCCGTTGACCGGCGCGCGCTGACGGCGATGCGGCTCCGGCCCGACCTGGTCGACCTCTCCGACGCCGACCTCGCCCTCGACGAACGCGCCGCGCGCGAGGTACTGGGCGGGCACGTGGGCGAAGAGGAGCTTCGTCGTGTCCTGCGCCGCACGCGCGGGTGGGCGGCGGGACTCCAGCTGGCGCGCGTGGCGCTCGGCCGTCGCAGCGGCGACGAGGACCCCGAGTTCACCGGGGCGGATCGCGTGGTCCGCGATTACCTGCAGTCCGAGGTCCTGGACGACCTGGGCGACGAGCTCACAGGCTTCCTGCTGCACTGCGCACCGTTCGACGAGCTCAGCGGTCCGCTGTGCGACGCCGTGCGCGGGTCGAGCGATTCGCAGGAGCTCCTGGAGCGACTCGAGCGCGAGCACCTCTTCGTGAGCGCCCTGGACCGCGAGGGACGCAGGTTCGGCTGGCTCCCCCTCGCGCGCGAAGCGCTCGCGGCCGAGCTGGACCGCCGTGACCCCACCGAGGCGAAGCGCCTGCGCACGGTCGGCGCCGACTGGCTCGCCGCCCACGGCGACGCCCGGACCGCCCTCGCGCTGCGACTGGCGAACGGCGACCGGGAGCAGGCACTGCACTTGCTCTCGGAGGTCGTCCTCCCGATGTTCTACGCCGGACAGCTCGAGGAGATCGTCGGGATCATCCACGCCATCGGCCCCGACATCGCCATCACGCACGGCTACTTGGCCACGATGTTCGCGTACGCCGGCATGATGACCGGCGACGAGGTGTGCGCACGGCGGTGGACCAAGGCGGCGGGCGACTTCTACCAGGTCCACTCGTTCGGCGACGGCGACGAGCAGGTCGCCTTCCTCGCGCTGCGCGCCCACCTGTGCGCAGACGGCGTGCAGCGGATGCGGCGCGATGCGGAGGCCGCGCGGGTCAGGGTGAAGGAATCCAGCCCCTGGCGCGCGCCCGTCCTCATGATGAGCGGCATCGCGGCGGGGCTGTGCGGCGATGCCCGGGCCGCCCACCGGCTCCTCGAGGAGGCCGCGCACGTGAGCGCCGAGCTGCGCGCGACGCCGGCCCTGATGCTCGCGCTGTCGGAGCGCATCGAACTGGATTCCGGGCGCGTGAGCGCCGACGCGATCGCGCACGCCGTCGATGCGGCGGAGGGCGGCCCGTTCACCCATTATCCGCACGCCGCCCTCGGGTACGCGCTGCGGGCGGAGGCGGCGGCGATCGCCGGGGACAAGGATGCCGCGCACCGCGATCTGCTGCGCGCCCACGGCTATCGCGCCGCGCTCGGCCGCGAGCTGCCGTGGCTCGCGGTCCAGGTGCGGCTGCGGATCGCGCGGGCGACCGCGTCGCTCGGGGATCCGGCGGGAGCCCGCCTCGTGCTCGCCGAAGCGGAGGAGATCCTCGGCGGGCTCGCCGAGACCGGCATCCTGAAGAGGCAGGCCGCCGACCTCGCGGCCGCTCTGCGCCCCCTCGGGGGCACCGACGCTGTCGGCGCGAGCCTGCTCACGAGCGCCGAGCTGCGCCTCCTGCCCCTGCTGCCCAGCCACTTGTCGTTCGAGGAGATCGGCGACCGCCTGCACCTGTCGCGCAACACGATCAAGACGCAGGCGCGGTCGGTCTACCGCAAGCTCGGGGTCACCTCGCGGTCCGAGGCGGTCCAGCACGCGACCCAGCTCGGCCTCGTCAGCGCCTGAGCCTGGAGGTCACGACTCGATGTGCCGGGCGTGCTGCCCGGCGACCTCCGCGTGGTGCAGCGCCGCCTCCTCGCGGCGGCCGGGCTGTCGGACGTCGAAGTCCACGCGGTGGATCCCGCCCGCGAACGCGAACGGAGCGCGGTCCGCGTAGACCGGGTCGACGACCTCGCCGTTGTCGCGGCCGATGTCCATGCCGGAGTATCCGTTGAACATGATCGGCACGGTGTGCTCCAGACGCCCTTCGCCGACGAGCTCGTCACCGATCCACAGGGTCAGCGCACCCGCCGGCGCCATGACGGCGGCATCCGCTTCGAAATCGAGCCGGACGGTGACCTCGCCCGTCGGCAACGGACGATCGGCCTGCTGGTGATACACCTCGACGCCCATGAAGCTGTAGGTGTGGCGGAGCACGCCGCCGTCGACGAACAGGCTGAAGCCGCCGAGGTGGTCGAACGCCGCCACGATCACCCCATCCGCGCCCTCGGGCGGAACGGTGAGCTCGGCCGTGATCGAGTACGAGCGGTTCATGATCGGCGGCATGATGCCCGCCGGCGAGTTCTGCACGTCCGCACCCCAGTACGTCCAGCGGGTCTGCCGGCGCAGCGGGGGGACGATCCCGAAGAACGCCGACATGCCGCCGAGGAGCGGCAGCACCTTGTTGTCCTCCGCCTCCTGCCACCACAGGTCGGCGAGCTCCTTCACCTTCTCGGGGTGCTCGGCGGCGACGTTGCGGGCCTGCGAGAAGTCCTCCGGCAGGTGGTACAGCTCCCATTCGAGCGCGTCCGGGTCGAACACCCCGGGCGCGAAGCGCCGGATCGTGTTCGGCGTCGCATCCCACGGGATGCGCGGCAGCATGCAGGACGCCCACCAGCCGTCCTTGTACATGCCGCGGTTGCCGTAGATCTCGAAGTACTGCTGCCGATGGTGCTCGGGCGCGTCGGCGGACGCGAACGACGCGGCGAAGCTGGATCCGTCCATCGGCACCTGCGCGATCCCGTCGACCGTTTCGGGCACCGGGATGCCGGCCGCATCGAGCACGGTCGGCCCGATGTCGTTGACATGGGCGAAATGCCCGCGCACCGCCCCCGCGTCCGTGATGCGCTCCGGCCAGCGCACGACCATCGGGTTGCGCGTGCCGCCCAGGTGGGAGGCGACCTGCTTGCCCCACTGGAACGGGGTGTTCCCCGCCCAGGCCCACGCCGCCGAGCAGTGCGGCGCGGTGTCCGGACCGCCCCACGCGTCCAGGCCCCCGTACGCGTCGATCAGCGCGCGCTGCTGATCACCCGTGAGCGGGATGCCGTTCTGCATCGTGAGCTCGTTGAACGAGCCCGTGAGCGTGCCCTCGAGCGACGCGCCGTTGTCGCCCCAGATGTAGATCACGAGCGTGTCGTCCCACTCGCCCATGCGCTCGATCTCGTCGAACAGGCGCCCGACGTTGTGGTCGGCGTTCTCCTGGTAGCCCGCGTACACCTCCATCTGGCGGGCGTAGAGGCGCCGCTCGTCGTCGGTGAGCGAGTCCCAGGCCGGGAACGCGTCGTCGCGCGGGGTCAGCTCGGCGTCGGCGGGGACGACGCCCAGCTCCTTCTGCCGGGCGAACGTGCGCTCGCGGTACACGTCCCAGCCGTCGTCGAACATGCCCTTGTACGCCGCCGACCACTCCTCCGGGACGTGGTGCGGCGCGTGCGCGCAGCCGGTGGCGTAGTACATGAACCACGGCTTGTCGGCCTTGTGCGCTCGCGTGCCGTGCAGCCACGCGATCGCCCTGTCGGTCAGGGCGTCGGGAAGGTAGAAGTCCCGGTCGGTCGGGCCGCCGTAGGCCTGGTCGACCGCGTCGTTCTCGTAGATCATCGGGTCGTACTGGCCGGACTCGCCGGAGAGGAATCCCCAGAAGTAGTCGAAGCCCCAGCCGCTCGGCCAGCGGTCGAACGGGCCCGCGGGGCCCTGGGCACGGCTCGGGGTCAGGTGCCACTTGCCGATCGCCGCCGTGGAGTAGCCGTTCTGCTGCAGGATCTTCGGGAACGGCGCGCAGTCCTTCGGCACGACGCCCGAATACCCCGGGAACGGTCCGGACAGTTCGCCGACCGAGCCGAAGCCGACGCGGTGGTGATTGCGGCCGGTCAGCAACGACGCGCGCGTGGGCGAGCACAGCGCGGCGGTGTGCAGACCGGTGTAACGCAGTCCGCCGTCCGCGAGCTTCGAGAGGTTCGGCGTGGCGATCGGCCCGCCGAACGTCGACGCCTGGCCGTAGCCGGCGTCGTCGATCAGCACGACGAGCACGTTCGGCGCACCGGCGGGCGGCTGCACGTCCTGCACGATTCCCCAGTCGGGAACGGAGGCATCGAGAGTGCGGCCCATCTTGCCGGCGAAGACCGCGTCGCGGATCGGCAGGTGCGTCCGGTCGACGTCGGGGGTGGGAGCGGAGGTGTCAGCCATGTCGGTCAGCTTCCTGCGAGGGGGTCGGGTGCGGCATCACCCGGCGGAGGTGAAGCGAGGGTCTTCGCATCCTGCCGCGGGACGACGATCTCGCGGAGAATCAGCAGCAGCGATGCCATGACCGGCAGCGCGACGAGCACGCCGATCACCCCGGCGAGTGTGCCGCCCACCATCGCGCCGATCAGGACGAGGGCGGCGGGGATCGCGACGGCGCGCGTCATGACGCGTGGCGTGATGACGTAGGACTCGATCTGGATGTAGATCAGGTAGGCGATGCCGAAGATGAGCGCCTGGGTGGGACTGGAGATCAGGGCGATGAGCGTGCCGAACACCCAGAAGATCACGGAGCCGAACAGCGGGATCAGGGTGAGCACGAACGCGATGAAGGCCATCAGTGCGGGGTACGGCAAACCGATGAGCAGGTGCAGGACGAACACGACGCCGGCGTTGATCAGTGCGAGCGTCACCGAGCCGAGCAGCGAACTGCCCACCGACGCGGTGACCCGCTCGGTCATGTCGCTCAGGCGGGGGCGGCTGTAGGCCGGAGCGAGGCTGTAGAGCGCCTGCTTCATTCCCGTGAGGGAGGCGAGGAAGTACAGCGTGAGCGCGACGATGATGAACCCCGCCGAGATCGCCGCGACGACGCCGACGCCCACGGCGAGCGCTCCCCCGCTGATCGCCGCGATCGTCTCGGGCTGCCGCAGGGCGGCGGCGACCTCGGCGGTGGCCACGGCGATCGCATCCTGCAGGTCGGGTGGCAGCGCCAGGAACCAGGCGGACTGCTGCGCCTGCATCAGCGCCTCGGGGAACGAGCGGACGAACTCGACGACCTGGGCGAGGATCGGCGGCAGCACGAACACGAAGAACGCCGCGATGAGGAGCGCGAACGCGACGAAGACGATCAGGATGCCGGTCCCCCGCTTCACGCCGCGCCGCTCCAGCACCCGCACGATCGGGTCGAGGCCGAGCGAGACGAACAGCGCGAGCACGATGTAGAACAGGATCGTCGTGATGGAGGCGATCGCCGACCCGAGGATGAGCCCGCCGAGCACCCCGAGCGTGGCGATGAAGGCGACGACGAGCGGTCGGTCCACGAGGGCGCGGATCCCCCGCCGCTCGGGGACGGCGAGGGCGGCATCCGCGACGGGCACGGGCGGGCGGGCGGCAGGGTCGGACATGGCGCCAGGCTAGGCGTGCGCCCCGCTCCGGTGCCTCATGCCGGAGGGGTGAACCCCCGCCCGCCGAGATCGTGCTTCCTCCGCCGAGATGGTGGGTTCTGCGCCGAGATTGTGCCCACCATCTCGGCAAAGGAACCACCATCTCGGCAAAGGAACCACCACCTCGGCAAAGGAACCACCACCTCGGCAAAGGAACCACCACCTCGGCAAAGGAACCACCATCTCAGTGAGAAGACCACCACCTCGGCAGAGGAACCACCACCTCGGCAGAAGACCACCACGTCGGCGGGTGGAAGAAACCGGGTCAGGAGGGCGGCGTATCCCCGGACAGCCACCGCAGCCACCGCGCGCCCGGGTCGCCCTCCAGCACGAGCGCGCGCACGAGCAGGGTGAGCGGGATCGAGAGGATCGCCCCGAGCGGCCCGATGACGAACGTCCAGAAGATCACCGAGAAGAAGCTCAGCGTCAGGCTGAGGCTCACCGCGTCGCTGACGAACTTCGGCTGGACGAGCACCTGCAGCGTCACGTTCACGACGCAGTAGATCGCGATCACGGCGAGCGCGAGCGGCCAGCCGCCCACCACGAGCGCCAGCAGGGCGGGCGGAATGAGGCCGATCACGAATCCGATGTTCGGGATGAAGTTCGTCACGAACGCGAGGATCGCCCAGACCGCCGGCGCCGGTACCCCGAGCGCCCAGAGCGCCAGTCCGTCGATGATCGCGACGACCGCACCGAAGCTCGCGTTGACGACGTAATACCGTCGCACCCCGGTGTTGAACGCGCGGAACCTCTTCACGGTCGGCCGCGCGGCTGCGCCGAAGACCGTTTCGGCGCGGCTGTAGCGCGCACCGTCCGCCGCCATGAAGATCACGTATGCCAGCACGAAGAAGAGGGCCGTCAGGATGCCGAGCGCCGTTCCGCCGAGAGAGGCGATGAAGTTCACGATCGTGGCCGGCTGCAGAGCGGATGCCGCGGCATCCGACGCCTGTTGATCCAGGCCCAGCGACCCCAACCACGTCACGACCGTCTGCGCGGTCGCCTGCAGTTCGTCGGTGTAGTCGGCCACGAGGCGCACGAACTGGGTCCCCGCGAAGAACAGCAGCACGCCGAGCACGCCGAGGATGAGGTACGCGACGACGATCACGCCCGTCGTCGCCGCCCAGCTCGGCCATCCCCATCTCTCGAGCGGATGCCGAACGGGATGGCAGATGATCACGATGACCGCCGCGAGCACGAGCGGCCCGACGAGCTCGCGGGCGAAGAACAGGCCGGCGAGCGCGATGACCGTCGCCGCCAGCCCGATCAGTACGCGGAGTGTCGGCGAGAGGACCGGAGGGGAGGGAACGGCGGGTGCCGGGCGCCCGAAGAGACTCACGGCTGGTCCTGCCCGCTGTCGCCGGAGCGTTCGCGGGCGACCCGCGCGGCCGCTGCCTGCAGCTGCACCGTCAGCGCCTTCACATCCGCGCGACTCGCGGGCATCTCATCCTCGTGGCCGCGCGAGGCCCGCTCGACCACCCACGACGAGATCGTCGCGACGACCAGGCCCACGAGCACGACACCGCCGACCATCAGGACGACCGCGGCGCAGCGTCCGGAGATCGTGACGGGCACGAGGTCCCCGTATCCGACGGTGGTCACCGTACAGAAGGCCCACCACACGGCATCCCCGAACGAGTCGATCGTCGCCCCCGGTGCGCCGCGCTCGGCCTGCAGCACGAGGAGCGAGATGTACCAGACGAGCAGCAGCGCCGAGCCGACACCGTAGGTCAGCAGGCGCGCGCGGATGGAGTTGCCGGCGGTCCGCGTGAATTGCGGCAGCCGGGTCACCGCGTCCAGCAGCCGCACCGGGCGCAGCGCCGGGATGAGCGCCAGCAGGAGCTCGAACTTGTGGGCGCGGAACCAGACCCGGCGCGGATCGGACAGCCGGAGCTTGACGAGATACTCGCCGATGAACATGAGCCAGATCAGGGCGATGATCGCCGTCGTGAGGATCGACCAATCGCCCTGCACCTCGCCGACGACGTGCACCGTGTAGGTCACGAGGAACACCGCGGCAGCGACCGCGAGCGGCCAGTAGGTGATCCGCGACCAGCGCTGGGTGGCCTCGGTCTCCCCTTTGGCCGGATCAGGCGCCTTCACGGCGTTCGCGATGGTCACGACTGCACTCTAGGGGCGGCGTTCGACAGGGCGGTGGCGACCCGCTGGGGCTCGGGCGACGGGCCACCATCTCGGCGAAAGACCCACCATCTCGGCGAAAGAGGCACCACCTCGGCGGAAGACCCACCACCTCGCGGAAGACCCACCACCTCGGCGGAGGGAAGGGGCGCGGACGCGGTCAGCGGGCGGGGCGGGCGGCCCAGAGGATGCCGCGCTCGATCACCGTGCGCACCGTCGGGTGCGCGAGCACATCGAGATCGTGGCCGGGCGTGCAGACGACGATGCGGCCGGCACCCCACTCCCGCGTCCAGATCGCCGGGACCGTCACCGCCCGCTGCCACGGCTCGCCCGCGCGCGCCGGATGCGTCGTCGTCGCGAGCACATCGTTGAGGTCGTCGGTCAGCACCCAGTACTGCTCGGTGCGCAGCGTGAAGTCCGCCAGCCCGCCGGTGATCGGATGCCGCCGTCCGAGCTCCGTGAAGGCGATCTCGTGCGACACCGCGTACTCACCGTCCAGGCCGGGGTGCGCCGCGAACTGCCCGCCGACGAGCTGGAGATAGTCGGCCGATTCGCGGAACGAGTCGGCGATGCCGCCGTGCCAGCCGGTGAACCCGGTTCCGGACGCCACGGCGGTGCGGAGACCCGCGACCTGTTCGCGCGTGATCGAGGACATCGTGACGCACTGCACGATCAGATCGGCATCCGCCATCACAGCCGTGTCCGCGTAAACCTCCGTCGACTCCTCCACCCGCACGGCGAACCCGTGCTCCCGCAGGAACGGCACGAACATCTCGGTCGCCTCGGCAGGCTGATGGCCTTCCCATCCGCCGCGCACGACGAGCGCGCGCCGCATCAGCCCTCCGCGCCGTCCGCCGGATCCTGCTCGAGCGCGAGCCGCGGGCGCCAGATGACGATGTCGGTCGCGCGCCGCACGCGGCGACCCTGCTTCAAGGTGATGACCGATCCGGTCGCACCGGCGGCGAACACCCGCGCACCTGGTCGATTCTCGAGCTCGGCGCGCATGCGCGCCTCGAGGTCGCGGACCCGGACGCGCAGTTCCTGCACGTGGTTCTCGAGCTCGATGATCCGCGCGATCGCGGGCAGGCTCATGCCGTCCGAGGACAGCCGGGCGACTTCGCGCAGCTGCTCGACGTGACGCGTCGAGTAGCGGCGCGAGCCGCCCTGGGTGCGGGCGGGGACGACGAGCCCCAGCCGGTCGTACTGGCGGAGGGTCTGCGGATGCATCCCGGCGAGTTCGGCGGCGACGGCGATCGCGAAGATCGGCGCATCCTCATCGATCTCTCGTTCCTGCGGCATCCCGTGTCACCTCCTCGCGCCGGCGTCTGCCAGCATCATGTCATCCGCGCGCTTTGCTCATCAGGTCGGCGCGGGGGTTCTCCTTGGGCTCGAGGTCGTGGAAGCGCTGGAGCGCTTCGCGAGCCGCCTCGTCGAGGTGCGACGGGACCGCGACCTGCACTTCGGCGAGCAGGTCGCCGGTGCCCTTCGCGGTCTCGACGCCCCGCCCCTTCACGCGCAGAACGCGGCCGGATGGCGTGCCCGGAGCGACGCGCAGCTTCACCGGGTCGCCGCCGAGCGTCGGGACCTCGATCGTGGCGCCGAGGGCCGCCTCGGTGAAGGTCACGGGGACGGTCACGCGCAGGTTCAACCCGTCGCGGGTGAACACCGGATGCGGCCGCACCGCGACCTGGACGACGATGTCGCCGGATTCCCCGCCGTCGGGCGAGGGGCGACCCCGGCCGCGCAGGCGGATCTTCTGCCCATCGGAGACCCCGGCCGGGATCTTCACCTTGAACGGAGCACCGTCCTCGCCCTGGAGCGTGATCGTCTCGCCGCGCGTGGCGGTGAGGAAGTCGATCGTGGTGCGCGCGGTCACGTCGGCGCCGCGCTGCGGACCGCCGTACCCACGGAATCCGCCGGTGGACTGACCGAACCGGCCTGAGCCGAAGCCGCCCCCCTGGGTCTGGTTGAACATGCTGAAGATGTCGTCGAAGTCCTGCGGGGACTGCTGGCGACCGCCGCGACCCTTGCCGAACATGCTGAAGACGTCCTCGAACCCGCCGGGCTGGTCGCCCGCCGTGAAGCGCGGAGCACCCGCGCCCATCGCGCGGATCTGGTCGTACTCCTTGCGCTGCTCGGCGTCGGAGAGCACCGAGTACGCCTCGCTGATCTCCTTGAACTTCGCCTCCGCCTTCGCATCGCCCTGATTGGAGTCCGGGTGATACGTGCGCGCGAGCTTGCGATAGGTCTTCTTCAGATCGGCGTCACTGATGCTCTTGTCGACGCCGAGGGTCTTGTAGAAGTCCTTGTCGAACCAGTCCTGACTGGCCATACGGTGCTCCCTCGGTTATTCTGCCGGCACCGCGACGACGACCTTGGCCGGACGCAGCTCGACCGACCCCAGCCGGTAGCCGACCTCGACGACCTCGAGGATCGTCGGCTCGGTCACGCCGGGGGTGGGCGCTTGGAAGATCGCCTCGTGCTGCTGCGGGTCGAACGCCTCCCCGGCCTCGCCGTAGGAGGTCACACCGAGTCGCTCGGCGACGCCGCGCACCTTGTCGCCGATCGCGGCGAAGGCGGTGCCCTCGACGAGATCGCCGTGCTTCGTGGCGCGGTCGAGGTCGTCGAGCACCGGAAGCAGACCCTTGACGGCCTCGCCCTTGGCCCGCTCGATCTCGCGCTCGCGCTGCTCCTCCGTGCGGCGACGGTAGTTCGCATACTCGGCCTGCAGGCGCTTCAGGTCGACCAGGAGGGCGGACTCGAGGTCGGCGATCACGGCGTCCTCCGCCGCGGCGTCGGCGTTCTGTGCGGCGCCCAGGATGTCGTCGACGGTGAGCTCGTCCTGCGACTCGGGGTCGGAGACCTGCGCCTCCGACCCCTCGTCGTCCGGTCGAACCTCGTCGCCCTGCGGGTCTTCGAAGTTCTTCTCCGTCATGGTCCTACTTCTTCTCGTTCTCGTCCTCGTCGTCGACGACCTCGGCGTCGATCACGTCCTCCTCGGGGTTGGGGACGTTGCCGGCACCGGGCTCGTTCGCGGCCGGGTCGGGCGTCTCGCCCGCGGCCTGCGACGACTGGTAGATCGCCTCGCCGAGCTGGGACTGGCTCTGGTTGAGCTTGTCGTACGCGGTCTTCACCGCGTCGTCGTCCTCGCCCGCGAGCGCGGCCTTCAGGGCGTCGACATCGGCCTGCACCGAGTTCTTGACCTCTTCGGGCAGCTTGTCCTCGTTCTCCTTGATGAGCTTGTCGATCGAGTAGGAGAGCGTCTCGGCCTGGTTGCGGACCTCGGCGGACTCGCGGCGCTTCTTGTCCTCGGCGGCGTGCTCCTCCGCCTCGCGGACCATGCGCTCGATGTCCTCCTTCGGCAGCGACGAGCCGCCGGTGATGGTCATCGACTGCTCCTTGCCGGTGCCCTTGTCCTTCGCGGAGACGTGCACGATGCCGTTCGCGTCGATGTCGAACGTGACCTCGACCTGCGGGATGCCGCGCGGAGCCGGCGCGATGCCGGTCAGCTCGAACGTGCCCAGGGGCTTGTTGTCGCGCGTGAAGTCGCGCTCGCCCTGGAAGACCTGGATCGCGACCGACGGCTGGTTGTCGTCGGCGGTGGTGAAGGTCTCGCTGCGCTTGGTCGGGATGGCCGTGTTGCGCTCGATGAGCTTGGTCATGATGCCGCCCTTGGTCTCGATGCCGAGGCTCAGGGGGGTGACGTCGATCAGCAGGACGTCCTTGCGCTCGCCCTTGAGGACACCGGCCTGGAGGGCTGCGCCCACCGCGACGACCTCATCCGGGTTGACGCCCTTGTTCGCCTCTTTGCCGGCCTCCTTCTTCACCAGCTCGGCGACGGCGGGCATGCGGGTGGAACCACCCACGAGCACGACGTGGTCGATGTCGGCGACCTTGATGCCGGCCTCGCGGATCACGTCTTCGAACGGCTTCTTCGTGCGGTCCAGCAGGTCCTTCGTCAGGTCCTCGAACTTCGCGCGGGTCACGGTCTCGGACAGCGACACCGGGCCGCTGTCGGTCAGCGACAGGTACGGAAGGTTGACGCTGGTCGACATGGAGCTGGAGAGCTCCTTCTTCGCCTGCTCCGCGGCCTCCTTGAGGCGCTGCAGCGCGATCTTGTCGCCCGAGACGTCGACGCCCGTCGTGTCCTTGAACTGCTTGATGAAGTAGTCCACCAGACGCTGGTCCCAGTCGTCGCCACCGAGGCGGTTGTCACCGGCGGTGGAGCGCACCTGGATCGTCGAGAAGTCGTCGTCCTTGCCCACTTCGAGCAGCGACACGTCGAACGTTCCGCCACCGAGGTCGAAGACGAGGATGAGCTCGTCCTCCTTGCCCTTGTCCAGGCCGTACGCGAGGGCCGCAGCGGTGGGCTCGTTGATGATGCGGAGCACGTTCAGGCCCGCGATCTCGCCGGCCTCCTTCGTGGCCTGACGCTCGGCGTCGTTGAAGTACGCGGGGACCGTGATGACGGCATCCGTCACCGAGTCACCGAGGTACTCCTCGGCGTCGCGCTTGAGCTTGCCGAGGATGCGGGCCGAGATCTCCTGCGGCGTCCACTTCTTGCCGTCGACGTCGAAGGACCACGTCGTGCCCATGTGGCGCTTGACGGACGAGATCGTGCGATCGACGTTCGTGACGGCCTGGCGCTTGGCGGTTTCGCCGACCAGTACCTCGCCATCCTTCGTGAAGGCGACCACCGACGGCGTCGTGCGGAAGCCCTCGGCGTTCGCGATGACCTTGGGCTCGCCGCCCTCGAGGACGCTGACCACGGAGTTCGTGGTTCCGAGGTCGATTCCAACAGCACGGGGCATGTGTTCTCTCCTTGTGTCAGGGGTCTGCGACCCCGGGGTTCGTGGTGAAGTCCGCTCGCGGATCCGACAGGTTGAGCCGCGATGACTCAACCCTACCGAGGGTCGCCGAACGTGTCAAATGAACTTGATATGACTGGACTCAAGTCCCAGGATGGCGGTATGGGACTCCCCTGGAACTTCTCTCCGCTGCACGGCGACCGCGTGCACCTGGATCTGCTGCGCCCCGATGACCTCGACGCGCTGTTCGCGATCCAGTCCGATCCCGAGGTCTGCCGGTACCTGCTCTACGAGCCGCGGAGCCGGGAGAAGGTGCAGGAGGTGCTCGCCCGTGATTCCGCGGGGACCCGATTGGCCGAGGCGGGCGATTTCGTCCAGCCGGCGATCCAGGATGCCGACGGCCGACTGATCGGCACGATCTACTTCAAGATCACGAGCACCGAGGATGCGACCGCCGAGATCGGATGGCTGCTCGCCCCGTCCGCACAGGGTCACGGGTACGCGCGCGAGGCTGCGGCGCTCATGCTCGACCTGGCGTTCGGCGAGCTCGGTCTGCACCGCGTGTACGCCGAGCTGGATCCGCGGAATGCGGCATCCGTCGCCCTCTGCCTGCGCCTGGGGATGCGTCATGAGGCGCACTTCCGCGAGCACATGTGGTTCAAGGGCGCGTGGGCCGACACCGGCATCTACGCGGTCCTGGCCTCCGAGTGGCGCGGCTGAGATCAGCCGCCGACGCCGGGCGCGAACGCCTCGGGGCCGGGCTCCCCACCCAGTCGCTCGGCGAGCTTCTCGCGGGCTCGGCCGATGTGGGTCGCCAGGAGCACCGCCGCCTCCTCGCCCCGACCCGCCTCGATCAGCCGCAGGAGTTCGTCGTGCTCGCCCGCGATCACCTCGGTCGACAGCAGAGCCGCGCCCTGGATCTGAGACATGCAGAACACGACCTCGGATGCGAGAGCGTCGTACAGCCGGCTCGTGCGCTCACTGCCGAGCGCATCGACGAGGCTCCGGTGGAAGCGCATGTCCGGCTCGATGATCTCGCGCGGCGAGGCGTTGACGAGCGCGGCGATGTCGCGGTTGGCCTCCCGGGCCCCCTCCGGCACGCGTCCCTCGCGGGCGAGGGTGCGCACGACCTCGGACTCCACCACGTGACGCGTGCGGTAGATGTCGCGGGCGTCAGCCGGAGTGAGCCGCACGACGCGCGCGGTCTTGTGGGCGCTGCGCTCGAAGAGCCTCTCTCGGACGAGGTTCTCGATCGCCGCCTTCGCTGTCGGGCGGGCGACTTCGTACTCGTCGGCGACCTCGACCTCCGCGAGCGGTGTTCCGGGCTCGAGCTCTCCGGCGAGCACGCGCCGGCGGAGGTCCTCGGTCACGGCGTCGATGATCGAGACGACGGCGATTCTGGGCATTCGCACTCCTGAGTCGGCGGACCGATTCTGGAGCGAACACCGATCCGAAGCCCATTCTACGACGAATGAGAGACATGAAGTCTTGACAAGCAGGTGCACTTGTCTGACAATATATCAATACCGCGATGGTCGCGGCGGCGAGCGCATCATCGCGCGGGCCGACTCGAAGCCGAGTGGAGTGGCCGTGTTCCAACAGATCCTGGATCCCGTATTCGGGTCGCTCGTGATGTCCGCCCTCGTCGCGGTGATCCCCCTGGCGACCCTGTTCGTCCTGCTCGGCGTGTTCCGGGTGAAAGCGTGGAAGGCGTCCCTGATCGGCCTGGCGATGTCGATCCTGCTCGCGGTGCTCGTGTGGCGGATGCCGCCTATCCAGACTCTCAGCGCGACGTTCGAGGGCGCGCTGTACGGCATCGTGCCGATCCTCTGGATCCTGGTCAACGCGCTGTGGCTGTACCGGCTCACCGTCGTCACCGGGTGGTTCGAGGTCCTGGGCGACCGCATCCGCGCGATCAGCGACGACCAGCGCATCCTCGCGATCCTCATCGCGTTCTGCTTCGGCGCACTGCTGGAGTCCCTCGCCGGCTTCGGGGCTCCGGTCGCGATCTCGATCGCGATGCTGATCGCCGCCGGGATGAAGCCGGTGAAGGCCGCTGTCGTCTCCCTCCTGGCCAACACCGCTCCGGTGGCGTTCGGCGCGATGGCCGCGCCGATCATCGCGCTGTCCGGCGTGACGGGCATCGACATCCACCTGCTCTCGCAGATGGCGGGTCGGCAGACGCCGTTCCTCGCGATGTTCGTCCCCCTCATCCTCGTCTTCATCGTGGACGGCAGGCGAGGCGTCCGTCAGACATGGCCGGTCGCCGTCGTCGCCGGTCTCGCCTTCGCGATCTCGCAGTTCATCACCTCGAACTTCATCGCCGTGGAGATCACCGATGTCGTCGCCTCCGTCGTGACGGTGATCGCGGTCCTGCTGATGCTGCGCGTCTGGAAGCCCTCGCACACCGTCGTCTTCGAGCGGGCCGCCGATGAGGCCGACGCGGTGGGCTCAGCATCCGTCTCGGGAACCACCACCTCGGTCCAGGTGATCGCCGGCCGCAAGATCGACCAGTCCACTCGGACGACGGCGAATCTGACGTGGAACGCCGTCATGCCCTATGTCGTCATCATCGTGATCTTCTCGATCTCCCAGATCCCGATCGTGAAGGACTTCCTCGCCCACGCCACGACGGTGACCTTCCCGTGGCCGGGTCTGGAGATCACGGATGCCGCAGGCAACCCGGTGGGAACCGCCTACAAGCTCAACATCCTCGGCACCGGCGGCACGCTCCTGCTCATCTCGGGCATCATCGTCGCCCTGCTGTACCGACTCTCCGCCCGGGAGGCCGTTCGCGCCTACGGCGCGACCCTCCACCAGCTGCGCTTCACGATCGTCACCGTCACCGCGGTGCTGGCGCTCGCCTATGTGATGAACCTGTCCGGGCAGACCCAGAGCCTCGGGGCCGCCCTCGCCGCCACCGGCGCGTTCTTCGCGGTCCTCTCGCCGATGATCGGCTGGCTGGGCGTCGCGATCACGGGATCGGACACCTCCTCCAATGCGCTGTTCGGCCTCCTGCAGGCCACGACCGCCGAGCAGGTCGGCATCAACCCGATCCTGACCGCCGCCGCCAACTCCTCGGCGGGCGTGCTCGGCAAGATGCTCTCGCCGCAGAACCTGGCGGTGGCCGCCGCCGCCGCGGGAATGGCGGGCAAGGAGGGCGACCTCTTCCGCCGCCTCATCTGGTGGAGCCTGGGCCTGCTGGCCGTCTTCACCGCCTTCATCTATCTGCAGTCCACGCCGATCCTCGGCTGGATGGTCCCGGTCGCGCCGTGAGCCTGAGATCGACCCGGCGGCCGAGTGTCCAGGACACGCCGCTCGCCCGGCATGAGTCAGGGCGCGTCGGGGACACTCAACCTCCGGCGAACCTCAGCACCCGCGCGATCGACAGGGTCGCGTACGCGTCCGACGCCTCGCACTACCTGCTCACGCCGGATGCGGTGATCATCGCGGCGGACCCCGCAGCCGTCGCGGACGTCTTCCGATGGGCGAGCGATACCGGCACCCCGGTGACGTTCCGCTCCGGAGGCACGAGCCTGTCGGGGCAGGCGAGCACAGATCGGGTTCTGGTCGACACGCGGAAGGCGTTCCGGCGGATCGACGTGCTGGACGGCGGCACCCGGGTCCGCGCGCAGCCGGGCGCGACCGTCCGACAGGTCAATGCCCGCCTCGCCCCCACGGGCCACCGCCTCGGCCCCGACCCGGCGAGCGAAGTGGCCTGCACGATCGGCGGCGTCGTGGCCAACAACTCCAGCGGTATGGCCTGCGGCATCGTGGAGAACACGTACCGCACTCTCGAGTCGCTCGTCTTCGTGCTGCCCTCGGGGACGATCGTCGACACGAGTCATCCGGACGCGAACGCGCGGCTGCGGGACGCCGAGCCCGAGCTCTTCGAGGGACTCCTGCGCCTGCAGCGCAGGGTGACGCGGAACCCGGCATCGGTGCAGGCGATTCGCCGACAGTTCTCGATGAAGAACACCATGGGGTACGCGGTCAACGCGTTCCTGGATTTCGAGAGCCCGGTCCAGATCCTCAGCCATCTGATCGTCGGCAGCGAGGGAACGCTCGCGTTCGTGGCGGAGGCGACCTACCGCACGGTGCCGATCAAGCCGAAGGTCGCGACGACGCTCGCGGTCTTCGCCGACCTGGATGACGCAGCCCGGGCACTCCCCGCGCTCGTCTCGTCGCGCGCCGCGACGCTCGAGCTCATGGATGCCGCGAGTCTCCGCGTCGGTCAGGGTCTCGCCGACGCGCCCCCGCAGATCCGTGGGTTCGAGGTCGCCTCCGAGGCCGCGCTGCTGATCGAATACCAGGCCGCGGAGCAAGGCGAGCTCGACGAGCTCGTCGCGCGCGGTGCGGATCTGCTCTCCGAGCTGCCACTGCGCACCCCCGCCGCCCTGTCGCAGGATGCCGCGGAGCGCGCACTCGCGTGGAAGCTGCGCAAAGGTCTGTACACCTCGGTTGCCGGCGCCCGCCCGAGCGGCACCACGGCGCTCCTCGAGGACATCGTCGTGCCGGTCCCGGCGCTCGCGCCGACGTGTGCCTCGCTGCAGGAGCTTTTCGCCGAGTACCGGTACGGCGACAGCGTGATCTTCGGCCACGCGAAGGACGGCAACATCCACTTCATGCTCACCGACCGGTTCGAGGGCGACGAGGCGATGGGGCGGTTCTCCGGGTTCACCGAGGCGATGGTGGACCTGGTGCTGGAGGCGGGCGGAAACCTCAAGGCCGAGCACGGCACGGGCCGGGCGATGGCCCCGTACGTGCGACGGCAGTACGGCGACGAGCTCTTCGAGGTCATGCGCGAGATCAAGCGGCTGTGCGACCCGTGCGGCATCCTGAACCCCGGCGTGATCATCGAGGAGGACCCGGCGGCGCACCTGCAGAACTTCAAGCAGCCGCAGCCGATCGAGGCGGAGGCCGATCGGTGCGTGGAGTGCGGGTATTGCGAACCGGCCTGTCCTTCGAAGGATCTGACCCTCACCCCGCGGCAGCGCATCGTCGTGCGGCGGGGGATGCAGCGCGCCCGGGCGGCCGGAGACGAGGCCCTCGCGCGCGACCTCGAGGGCGACTACGACTACGAGGGCGTGGACACGTGCGCGGTGGACGGCATGTGCCAGACCGCCTGCCCCGTGCTCATCAACACCGGCGCGCTCGTGAAGAGACTGCGCCGCGAGAATCAGAACCCCGTGCTCGCGGCCGGGTGGGGCGCGGCCGCGAAGGCCTGGGGTCCGGTCACCCGCGCGGGATCCATGGCTCTCACCGGGGCCGATCGGATGCCGGTCGGCGCGGTCCGCGCGGCGACGAGCCTCGGCCGCGGGGTGCTCGGGGCGGACACCGTCCCCGCGTATTCACGCGACCTACCGCCCGGAGGCCCCGCGCGAGGCCCGCGGGCCGGACTGATCGGCTCGGGGGATGCCGGGCCGATCGCGGTGTTCATCCCCGCGTGCGTCAACAGCATGTTCGGGCCCGCCGCTGGCGGCATCGGTGTGACCGAGGCGTTCGTGCGGCTGATCGAGCGTGCGGGCGTGCGGGTGATCGTGCCGGAGGGTGTCGAGGCCCTCTGCTGCAGCACGCCGTGGACGTCGAAGGGATACACCGGCGGGCGGGAGACGATGGCGCGCCGCGTGATCGCCGCGGTGACGGCCGCGTCGAACGGCGGGCGGCTGCCGATCGTCAGCGACGCCGCCAGCTGCACGGAGGGGTTCACGCACATCTTCGAGGATGCGGACCTCGACCTTCCGACCGAGGACGCCGTCGCCTTCATCGCGCGAACGGTGCTTCCTTCCCTCGGGTCGGTGAAGCCGATCGTGGACTCGCTCGTGCTTCATCCGACGTGCTCGTCCACGCAGATGGGCCTTGACCCCGCCCTGGCGACGATCGGCGCGGCCGTGGCGACGCGGACCACGGTGCCGGATGCGTGGGGGTGCTGCGGCTTCGCCGGCGACCGTGGGATGCTGCACCCCGAGCTGACGGCATCGGCCACGGCCGCCGAGGCAGCCGAAGTGCGGGAGCTCGCCGGCGACGCCCATGCGTCGTGCAATCGGACGTGTGAGATCGGGATGACGCGGGCGACCGGCGAAGACTACCGCCACGTCCTCGAGCTGCTCGAGGAGGCGACCCGCCCCTGACCACGCCTCAGGCGGCCTGACGCGCTCGGCGCTGCTGCTGGCGTCCCTTCGCCCAGCGCTTGAACGCCTTCGTGTCGGGCACGCGGGCAAGGATCGGACCGACGACGATCGTGATGAGCACGTACGCGGTCGCGAGTGCGGCGAGCGCAGGATTCACGCCCGCCGCGACCGCGAGCCCCGCGATCACGATCGAGAACTCCCCGCGCGGCGTGAGCGCGAAGCCGGCGCGCCAGCGCCCCGCCTCCGCGATCCCCGCCCGGCGCGCGGCGCGGTATCCGGTCGCCACCTTCGTCGCCATCGTGACCACGGCCAACACGATCGCCGGGCCCAGCATCGGCAGGAGATCCGCCGGGTCGGTGGACAGACCGAAGAAGAGGAAGAACACCGATGCGAACAGATCACGCAGTGGCGTGAGGAGCCGTGCCGCGTGCTCGGCGACCGGACCCGAGATCGCGATGCCCACCAGGAACGCCCCGACCGCGGACGAGACCTTGACCTCGGCCGCGAGTCCCGCGACCAGCAGCGTCAGACCCATCACCGTCAGCAGCAGAACCTCCGCGCTGCGCGACCACACCAGCCGCGACACGACCGCGCCGTGCCGGAGCGCCAGGTAGAGGATCACGAGCACCGACGCGAGGGCGATCAGCACCGTCGCAAGGCCGGCGCCGAGGTCCATCCCGACCAGCAGCGCGGTGAGGATCGGCAGGTAGAACGCCATCGCGAGGTCTTCGATCACGAGGATCGACAGGATCGTCGGGGTCTCGCGGTTCGTGAGGCGCCCGAGATCCTGCAGAAGCTTGGCGATCACGCCCGAGGAGGAGACCCAGGTGATGCCGCCGAGAGCGATCGCGGCGACCCACCCCCACCCGAGGAGCAGCCCGAGCAGGACGCCGGGCGTCGCGTTCAGCACCATGTCGAGCAGTCCGGCGACCTTCGACGCCTTCAGGTTGCTGACGAGCTCACCCGCGCTGTACTCGAGTCCGAGCATGAGCAGCAGGAGGATGATCCCGATCTCGGCGCCCACCGAGATGAACTCCTCGCCCGCGTTGATGGGGAGGAACCCGCCGTCCCCGAACACGAGTCCGAGGAGCAGCACGAGCGGGATCGACGAGATGCCGAGCCGGCCGGCGAGGCGGCCGAGCAGGCCGATGCCCAGGAGAAGCGCGCCGATCTCGATGAGGACGAGCGCGCCGTGTTCCATGGTCCGGTCAGCCCGTCGCGATGATGCGCACGAGGAGGTCGAGGCCCTCGCGGGTTCCGACGGCGACGAGCGTGTCCCCGCTGGCCAGCTTGTCGGCGGGTTCGGGCGCGGGCAGGACGCCGCTCTCGCGCACGATCGCGACGATCGAGCAGCGGGTGCGGGTGCGGGCCTTCGTGTCTCCGAGCGGGCGGCCGACGAACGGCGAGTCCGCGCGCACCGGGATCTGCTCGGTGTACAGCCCGGACAGCTGGTCGCGGAGCCCCGCGAGCTGGGTGAGGATCAGTGATCCGCCGAGCACCTCCGACAGCGCGGTGGCTTCGTCGTCGGTGAGGGAGATCGTCTCGGCCGCGCGGTCCGGGTCGTCCTCGTCGGCGAGCGCGAGCTCTCGGCCGCCGTCGCGGAAGTTGACGACGGAAAGACGGCGTCCCTCATCGGTGAGGATGTCGTGCCGCACTCCGATTCCGGGCAGGTCGGCACGCTCGACGTGGGCGGGCATGCGTCCATCATGGCACCGGATGCCGCGGCATCCGTCACGGCATGATGCAGCCGTCCCCCCGGCTGTAGCCTGGCCCCGACACACCGCATCGTCGCGGCCGGGTGACCCGACGCACCCGCCGTTCACCGAAGGGCTCCAGCATGGCCGACATGAACGAACCGGACGTCCCTCGCATGAAGCCCGATCTGCCGCAGTTCGCGGGGGTGACGCCCACCGACGCGCTGGCGACGGCGATCGGGGCGGAAGGACCGGCGACGACCCGCAAGCGCATCGTGCTCGCGTGGGGGCTCTGGGACTGGGGATCCGCGGCCTTCAACGCCGTCGTCACCACGTTCGTCTTCACGGTCTACCTCACCGGATCGAGCTTCGGACCGGAGGGCACGGTCGAGGCCCAGCTCGGCTGGGCACTCGCGGCCGCCGGCCTGTTGATCGCCCTCCTCGCCCCCGTCACCGGCCAGCGTTCGGACACGTCGGGCCGTCGCAAGTTCTGGCTCGCGGTGAACACGTACGTCGTCGTGGCACTCACCGCGGCGATGTTCTTCGTGCAGCCCGACCCGTCCTTCCTCTGGCTGGGACTGTTGCTGGTGGCGGCCGGCAACGTGTTCTTCGAGTTCGCCGGGGTCAACTACAACGCGATGCTCTCCCAGGTCTCGACGCCGCGCTCGATCGGGCGGGTGAGCGGTTTCGGGTGGGGCATGGGCTACATCGGCGGCATCGTGCTGCTGCTCATCGTCTATTTCGGCTTCATCCAGGGGCTGTTCGGCGTGCCCGACGAGGACGGGCTGCCCGTCCGGGTCGCGATGATCGTCTCCGCGATCTGGTTCGGGCTGTTCGCCCTGCCGGTGCTGTTCGCCGTCCCCGAGTACCGCGGAACCGGAGCGAAGCGCGAGAAGGTCGGCTTCTTCGCCTCTTATGCCCGCCTCGGACGCGACATCGCGCGGCTGTGGCGCGAAGCGCGACACACCGTGTGGTTCCTGCTCGCGAGCGCGGTCTTCCGCGATGGGCTCGCGGGCGTCTTCACGTTCGGGGGCGTTCTGGCGGCATCCGTCTTCGGGTTCTCCCCCGGCGAGGTGATCATCTTCGCGATCGCCGCGAACGTCGTCGCCGGCGTCTCCACGATCGCCGTCGGCGCCCTGGATGACCGGCTGGGTGCCAAGCCCGTGATCGTCGCGGCGCTCATCGGACTCATCGTGTCGGGGCTCCTGGTGTTCTTCCTCCACGACGGCGGGCAGATCGTGTTCTGGACCGCGGGACTCGCGCTGTGCCTGTTCGTGGGCCCCGCGCAGTCCGCCTCGCGCACGTTCCTCGCCCGGATCATCCCGCCGGGGCGCGAGGGCGAGGTGTTCGGGCTCTACGCGACGACAGGCCGCGCCGTGTCGTTCCTCGCGCCGACGATGTTCGCGATCTTCGTCACGATCGGCGGGGCGGCGTACTTCGGCATCCTGGGGATCGTCCTCGTGCTCGCCGTCGGTCTCGCGCTGCTCATCCCGGTCAAGGCCGTGCAGGAGCGCCTGCGGTCCTGAGCGCGGCTAGGCGGGCCAGGCGTCGGCGAGCTTCGTGAGGAGCCGCGCGAGCTCGGCGCGCTCGGCATCCGTGAACGAGTTCAGCGCCGCGTCGATCGCGGTGCGCCGCTCGCCGCGGAATCCCCGCACGAGCCTCAGCCCCTCGTCGGTGAGCGCGACACGGGTGCGCCGGGCATCGTCGGGGTCGGCCTCCCGTCGCACGAGTCCCATCTCGACCGCCTGCTGCACGAGACGCGACGCCCGGGGCTGATCGACCCCGACGGCATCGCCGATCTCACTGACGGAAAGGGGGCCGGATGCCGCGGCCAGCGCTTCGAGCAGGCGCAATCGCGCCGGTCCCCCCAGTCGCGGTCCCGCGACCCACGGGGGCGGACCACCCATGCCCCCGCCCATCCCGCCGCGCTGCCAGCCGGGGTGGTGATGCGGATGGCCGCCGCCGTGACCGCCCTCCCACGGCGGCCTCGGCATCCGTCGCCCGCGCAGGCGCGCAAGGGCGTTGGCGATCGCGTCGGCCGAGTCCGCAGCTGAGGTCATGCATCGAATTTACATGTGAGTTGACATGTTCTTCCATTCCATGTCACACTACATATACATGCGTTATGACATGTACCTGCGGCGGGTCCACGCCGCCCGACAAAAGGATTCACATGAACACCGATGACAACGACTATGAAAACGACTCCTCCGGCGAAGGCGCCTCGACCGGGCGGCGACCGCTCGGCTTCTGGCTGCGCACCGTCGACGCCCTGATCACCCACGAGTTCTCCGCCGCATTCGACGGCGCCGGCATCGACCGGCGCGACTGGATGCTGCTGAATGCGCTCTCGGGCGAGGTCGAGCTTCCGGCGTTCGCCGAGCGGTTCGTCCGCCGCGGAAAGCGCTTGCGCCGCCTGGAAGAGCGCGGCTGGGCTGTGGAGAACGGCGACGGCACCTGGGCGCTCACCGATGAGGGGCGCGCCGCCCGAGACGAGCTCAGCGAGGTGGTGGACGGTATCCGTTCCCGCGTCGCCGGCGCGGTCTCACCCGAGGAGTACGCCACCACGATGGCCTCGCTCGAAGCGATCGCCCGCGAGCTGGGCTGGGAAGAAGGCCGGCGCATGCCGCGCGGAGGCTTCGGCCGACGCGGCGGGTTCGGACCCGGCTTCGGCCCGCGGGGCGGATCCGGACACGGCGGCGGCTTCGGGCCCGGTTTCGCGCCCGATCCCCACCACTGTGCGCACGCGCACGCCGGCCACGGCGCCCCCGGCCACCGCCGCCCCCACCACCACGGGGAGCGCGCCTACGAGCGCGGCTTCGACGCCGGTTTCGCCCGCGGTCGCACCGCCGGCTGACCCCACTCCCTCGCGAGAGGGCACGAATGCAGCGCGCCGCGGCGAGCCTGCAGAACTGCCCTCTCAGAGGCAGCAGTCGACGGCGTCAGCGCAGCAGCTGCGCGACGAGCGTGTCGGCCAGCCAGCCCTCGAACCGCGCGGGAGTCCAGCCGGCATCGACGACGAGCGCTGCGTAGACGCCGGTCGCCGCGTACGCCCGGAAGAGCGCCTGCGCATCCGCGAGGGGCACTGCGAGATCCGGCTCCGCAGAGGCGATGAGCTGATCCATCACCCGGTTCCGGCCGCGCAACTTCGCGGCGAGCAGCCCGCGGGTATCCTCATCCTCGTCGCTGGCCGCATCGAGCACGCGGACCACATCGAAGTCCGTCGCATAGAGACCCACGAGCCATGCCGCAGCTCCGCGGACGCGCTGTTCTCCATCGTCCAGATCGAGCACCGCGCGGGCGCGCTCCCGCGCTCCCGCCCGCTCGAGCCACCGCTCGCAGATGACCGAGAGGATCTCTCGCTTCGCGCGGAAAGCCGCGTACACCGTGCGCGGCGCGACGCCCGCCTCGCGGGCGATGCCGTCCATGCTCGTCGAGCCGTAGCCGTCGCGAGCGAACAGGCGCTGTGCAGCATCGGCGATCCGGACACGGGTCGCCTCCGCCTGCTCCTGCCGGTAGGTGGAGCGGGGGGCCTTGACGGGCGCGGTCATGAGGTTCAGACTAGCCACTGCATACAATGCAGTATTGCTGCATTGAATGCATGACTGCTGCGAAGGAGTGACCATGAAGACCATCTCCCCCGCTGCGCACGTCGTCGAGCGGATGCTGCACGAGGGGTTCGCCGCGGGTGACACCGACATCGTCGACGAGCTGTGCGCCCCGGACCTCATCGAGCACCAGTTCGGCTTGACGGGCGAGGGGCCGGCCGCGATCGAGAAGGTCAAGCGCGGCATCCGGACGGTCCACGGAGCGTTCCCCGATCTGCGCTTCACCGTCGCGGACATCGCCGAAGACGGCGAGACGGTCTGGGTCCGCGCCGAAGCGACCGGGACCCACACGGGACCCTTCCTCGGCCCCCCGACGGGCCGCGAGGTTCGCTTCACCGTGATCGACGTCGCGACCGTCCGTGACGGACGCATCGTCGAGCACTGGGGCGTGCCGGATCGGTTCGCGATCCTGGCGCAGACCGGCGGTCTCGAGCGTCTGGGGGCGGACTGAACCGACCGGCCCCTCGCGAGAGGGCGCGAATTCAGGCCAGCATGCCGCGGCGACCCTGCAGAACCGCCCTCTCGCGAGGCAGCGGTCAGCGCCGGGTCTGCTCCGATCCGGACAAGCGCTGGGCGAGATAGATCGGGATGATGGAGACGAGCACGAGCACGACCGCGATCACCGACACGATCGGAGCTTGAGCGGGCCGGAACATGTTGTTCAGGATGAAGATCGGCAGTGTCGTGACCCCGGATCCGGCGGTGAAGGTCGTCACGATGATCTCGTCGAAGCTCAGGGCGAAGGCGAGCAGACCACCGGCCAGCAGCGCGGAGCGCAGCTGCGGGAACGTCACGAGGCGGAACGTGGTCCAGATCCCCGCCCCGAGATCGGCGGAGGCCTCCTCGAGCGACGTGCCGGTGCGGCGCAGGCGCGCGATCACGTTGTTGAACACCGTGACGATGCAGAACGTCGCGTGCGCGATCACCACGGTCCAGATCGACAGCGGTACACCCATGATCGTGCGGAAGAAGTTGTTCAGCGCGATACCCGTGATGATTCCGGGCAGGGCGATCGGAAGGATCACCAGCAGGCTGATCGCATCGCGCCCGAAGAACTCGAAGCGCTGCAGCGCGATCGAGATCAGCGTCCCGAGCACGAGCGAGATGAGCGTCGCGACGACCGCGACCTGCACGCTCGTGAGCACCGCCTCCCTCGCCCCGGCGCTCTGGAACGCCTTCGCCCACCACTCCAGGGTGAATCCGGGCGGCGGCCATGTGAGCGAGGTCGAGGTCGAGAACGAGTTGATGAGCACGACACCCAGCGGTACGTAGACCGCCACGAGGATCAGCCCCGTGACGGCCCCCAGCACGATCCGTGCGGTTCTTCCGAGTCGCATGCGTTCGTCCTAGAGGTTGTTCAGGGCGCCCGTGCGGCGCACGATCGCGAGGTAGCCGAAGATGATCACGATCGGGATGAGCGCGATCGCCGCCGCGAGCGGCAGATTGTTGGCCGCTCCGACGTTCGTGTAGACGAGGTTGCCGAGCATCTGATTCGCGCCGCCCACGATGTTGACGGTGATGTAGTCGCCGAGCGACAGCGAGAAGCTGAAGATCGTGCCGGCGATGATCGCGGGGAAGACGAGCGGAAGCACCACGCTCCCGAGCGTCCGCCACGTCTTGCCGCCGAGGTCGGCGGATGCTTCGAGCAGCGAGTCCGGAACCCGCTCGAGTCCCGCGTAGATCGGCAGGATCACGTACGGCAGCCAGAGGTAGGACAGCGTGATGATCGTGGCGGTGAGGCCGTAACCGGGCGTGTGCAGGCCCAGAGGGGCCAGCATCCATTCGAGGATGCCGTCCTGCGAGAGCACGGAACGCCACGCGTACGCCTTCACGAGATAGCTCGCCCACAGCGGCATGAGCACCGCGATCAGCAGGATCCGCTGCGCCCGCGGCGAGGCGACCTTGGCCATGTAGAACGCGATCGGCAGAGCCAGGAGCACGTCGATCAGGGTCACGAGCAGCGCGACGCCGAGCGTGCGCAGCGTGACCGTCTGGTAGAGCGCGCCGGTGAGGACCGTGATGATGTTGTCCAGCGTCCACTCGGTGACGATCTCGCCCGTGAAGGCGTCGACCTTCCAGAACGCCGTCACCAGCAGCAGCACGAGCGCGACGATGTAGACCACGCCGAGCCAGAACAGCGGCGCCGACAGCAGCAGCGCCAGGCGCGTCCGCGGGTGGGCGGTGAGGAAGGACGAGAGCCGGCGCGGCGGGGTGTCGCGCGGCGGGGGCACGGCGCACGGCGCTCGCTCTGCCACGGGGGTGGAAGTCATGTGTGCTCCGGGAGGGAACCGGGGGCGGCGGTTCGGGTCCGCCGCCCCCGGTGGCGGGAAGGGGTCAGCCCTTGATCTCGGACCAGGCTTCGGTCCAGGTGGAGTAGTCGACGCACTCCACGTCGGTGCGACCGTCGACGCACTCCGCGATCGGCGTGGTCCAGTACCAGATCTGCGACGCGTACTCGGCGTCACCGGCGTGGTACGCCTCGCAGTCGTCACGGAAGTTGCACGCCTCCTGGCTGGAGGGCGCCTCGCCGAAGTAGGCCGTGGCCGCCGCATTCGTCTCGGGGCTCGCGATCCAATCCAGCCACGCGTACGCGCAGTTCGGGCTCTTGGCCGCCGACGCGATCATCCAGGTGTCGGACCAGCCGGTCGCACCCTCTTCGGGCAGCACGACGGCGGTCGGCGCGCTCTCGCCTTCCAGGACGTTCTGGATGACCTGCCACGTGGTGCCCGCGACCGAGTCGCCGGTCTCGAACGCCGAGATCTCCTTCAGGTAGTCCGACCAGTACTCGCTGATGTGCGGGCGCTGCGCCTTCAGGAGGTCGACCGCCGCCTGGAACTGCTCCTCGTCCAGCGCGTACGGGTTCTCGATGCCGAGTTCGGGCTGGTGGGTCATCAGGTAGACCGCCGCGTCGGCGATGTAGATCGGCGAGTCGTACGCGGTGACCTTGCCGGTGTACTCCGACGCCTTGTCGAACACGATGTCCCAGGACGTGGGGGCCGGGGTGACGACCTCCGTGTTGTACAGGAGCAGGTTCGCGCCGTAGCCGTGGGGGACGCCGTACGAGACGCCGTCGACCGAGTTCCACGCCTGGTCCTTCAGGAAGTCGAAGATGCCGGCGTAGCTCGGGATCAGGTCGGTGTTCACCGGGGCGACGTCGCCGCCGGCGATCAGGCGCAGCGTCGCGTCGCCCGATGCCGCCACCACGTCGTAGTCGCCTGTCTTCATGAGGCTGACCGCTTCGTCGGAGGTGCCGTACGTCTTGGATTCGACCATGCATCCGGTCTGCTCCTCGAAGCCGGACACCCAGTCCACGGCGGGGTCGTTGCTGCCGTCCTCGACGTAGCCGGGCCACGCCAGGATCGAGACCGTGCCCTCCATCTCGCCGAGCTCGTCGGCGGCCTCGGTCGGACCGGCGCTGCCGCCCGAGCTCGTACCGCAGGCGGTGAGCGCGACGACCGCGCCGATCGCCAGGGTGGCGACGGCCGCGCCGCGCGCACCCCGTGTGATGTGCCTCATAGTTCTTCCTCTCGGTGCTGCGAGCCGGGGCGGACGCCTCGGCGGATGATCCCGGGTCAGGTGCCCGGGGGGATCAGGGCGACGACGTCCTCGTCGTGCCAGCTCACGTGGACGCGGTCGCCGCGATCCGTCTCCTCCGACCGCGAGCGGTCGTTCCGTTCGAGCACGGTCACACGGAGTCCGGCATCCAGATCGATCACCCGACGGATGCCGCTGCCGACGTAGATCGTCTCGACGACGGTTCCCGGAGCCGAGCGCAGGCCGTCACCCACGCGCGGCTCGGAGGAGAGCGAGAGCTTCTCGGGACGGATCGTGTGCTCGCCCTCCCGGCCGATCAGGCTGCCGGAGCGCTCGGCGTCGAACAGGTTCGACGTGCCGACGAAGTCCGCAACGAAGCGCGAGGCCGGGCGCTCGTAGAGATCACGCGGGCTGCCGAGCTGTTCGATGCGTCCCGCGTTGAACACCGCGATCCGATCCGAGAGCGTGAGGGCCTCCTCCTGATCGTGCGTGACGAAGATGAATGTGATGCCGAGGTCGCGTTGGATCTGCTTGAGCTCGACCTGCATCTGCTCGCGCAGCTTGAGGTCGAGGGCACCCAGCGGCTCGTCCAGCAGCAGGACTTTGGGCTGCACGACCGTGGCCCTGGCCAGTGCGACGCGCTGCCGCTGCCCCCCGGACAGCTGCGAGGGCTTCCGATCGGCCATGTTCTCCAGCCGCACGCCCGCGAGGGCCTTCGCCGCGCGCTCCCGGCGCTCCTTGCGACCCACTCCTCGCACGCGCAGGCCGTACGCCACGTTGTCGAGCACGCTCATGTGCGGGAAGAGCGCGTAGTCCTGGAAGACCGTGTTCACGTCGCGGTCGAACGGCGCCTTGCCGGTGACGTCCTGTCCGAACAGCTCGATCGTGCCGGATGTCGGCCGCTCGAAACCGGCGATGAGCCGGAGCACCGTGGTCTTGCCCGAACCCGACGGGCCGAGCATCGAGAAGAACTCGCCGGGAGCGATCTCGAGGTCGACGTGATCGACGGCCGTGATCGCGCCGTGCGCCGCGCTGAACTGCTTCGTCAGCCCGCGCAAGCGGATGACCGGCGCGGCGGCGTCCGTGCGCGTGTTCGCTGTCTGATCCGTCATGACGATCCCCTTCGACGTCGGTGCTACTAAATCATATGGATCCATATGTATAACAGTGGGTCTGCGTGTTACGGTCGTGTCACGGATGCCGGGTCCACTGTCTGACGCGAGGGAGCGCCGCACGCATGCCGAACCCGACGGGCCACCAGGACGCCGCCCGCTCCGTCGTGTTCGCTCCCCTGGACGGCTCCGGCAGAGCCGAGCTCGTGGAGCAGCGACTGACGGACGCGATCGTGTCCGGCGTGCTCCGCGACGGCGAACGCCTGCCGAGCGAGTCAGAGCTGTCGCGCAGTCTCGGCGTCGCCGTCGTCACCGCCCGCGAAGCGCTGGAGGGCATGCGTGATCGCGGTCTCGTGCGCACCCGCCGGGGACGCGACGGCGGCAGCTTCGTCACGTACGACCGGGATGCCGCGGCCCGACTGCTCGAGTCGCGTCTGCGCGGGCACTCCCGCATCGAGCTGCGCGATCTCGCTCTGCACGTCGGGGCGATCGCGGGAACGGCCGCCGAAGTCGCCGCTGACCGCGCGAGCGCGGACGACATCGAGTCGCTCCTGTCCGTCCACGAGGGCGCGGACTCCTCCACAGCCGGCGGTGCCCGGCGCGCGCTCGGGCGCTTCCGCCTCGAAGTGGCCGCGATCAGCCAGTCCCCCCGGCTCGTGCGCGAAGAAGTGCGGCTGCAGAGCGAAGCAGGTCCCCTGCTCTGGCTGTGCCTGCGCGAGCGGGAGTACCGTGACCTCAGCATCGCCGGCAGGCTCGAGGTGATCGACGCGATCCGCGCCGCCGACCCGGGCGCCGCTCGCGCCGCGACGATCGCGCAGACGACGGCCGCCCTGGAGTGGCTGGTCGATGAGAAAGTGCGGCTCGAGGCGTCGGCGGACCGCACCGCGAAGGAGGACCCGTGACCACGACCGCAGCGCTCACTCCCGTGCAGATCGCCGATCGGGTGGCGAGCACGATCGACGAGCTGTTCGCACGCGTCGACCGCTGGCGTGACACGCTCGAGGAGCACCTCAACGCCGATCCGTCCCCGAGCGCGGCCGAGCTGGACCCGATCGTGCAGTCCTTCGCCGAACCCGCGCTCGCCGCGGACGGACTCGTCACCGGCAGCGGTTTCGTCGCCGCGCCGGGATTGCTCTCCGACGCGCACTGGCACCTGGCGTGGTGGCTGGGCGGAGTGCTCGGCATCCGGCGTCTCGCGACGATCGACGACCCTTCGAACGACCAGTTCCGCGATTACACGAGCCTGGAGTGGTGGCGGCTGCCCGCACGCACCGGGACGAGGCATGTCACCGGCCCGTACGTGGACTACGTGTGCACGGACGACTACACGGTGACGATCACGACACCGGTCTCGGTCGGGGGGAGGCTGCTCGGCGTGGTGGGGATGGACATGCTCGTGGACCGGCTGGAGCGGGAGCTGCTGCCGCTCCTGCGGTCCTCCACGACGCAGGTCGCGGTCGTGAACGCCTCGGGCCGGGTGGTGACGGCGACGGACACGCGGCTCGAGCCGGGCTCGATCCTGCGCCGGGAGGGACTCGTCGACGCGCTGGAGCCCTTACGCGCACCCGTGCCGGCGGCGGTGCAGGCGCACCTGGCGGACGGCGCGGAGGTCATCGCGTGCGGCGACACGTCGCTCGCTCTGGTGGTGGGCCCCTGACCGATCCGTCTCCTCGCGACGCAGCAGGGTCACGTCACGGGGTGAGCGTGATGCGGATGCCGGCCGCGGCGTCCTGCCCGCCCCGGCGCACCGCGCGGCGCACGAAGAGCCTCCCGAGCCAGCCGTACTTGCGGCCGAGGGCGTCCTGCACGTGGATCGTGCCCGCCGTGTCGAGGAGCTCCGCCCGACCGGACACCGTCGCGCCGGTGACCTTGCCGCGCATGGTGCACGGCGCGACGGTCACCTCGCCCGAGCGGCGGATGCGCTTGACCTTGCCGCTCTCGCGCGCGGTCCACACCAGCAGCGCGCCCGCATCCTCGACCGACCACACCGGCGTCGGCACGGCTGTCCCATCGCGCTTGAACGTCGTCAGCTGCACGTACTTCGCTTCACGCACCGCGCGGAGCGCATCCGCCTCAGGCACCCGGGGCCCCGGCATCCGTCGTGCCGACGTCGGTCCGGTGGAAATTCTGGAACGAGCGCGACGCCGTCGGCCCGCGCTGCCCCTGATAGCGGTTGCCGTAGGGACCGGATCCGTAGGGGTTCTCGGTCGGCGAAGACAGCCGGAAGAAGCACAGCTGACCGATCTTCATGCCGGGCCAGAGCTTGATCGGCAGGGTCGCGACGTTCGAGAGCTCGAGGGTCACGTGACCCGAGAAGCCGGGGTCGATGAACCCGGCGGTCGAGTGGGTGAGCAGCCCGAGGCGCCCGAGCGAGGACTTGCCCTCCAGCCGCGCCGCGATGTCATCGGGGAGGGTGATGAGCTCGAACGTGCTGCCGAGCACGAACTCCCCCGGGTGCAGGATGAACGGCTCGTTCGCGGGCGTCTCGATGAGGTGCGTGAGCTCGGGCTGATCCTCGGCCGGGTCGATGAAGGGGTACTTGTGGTTGTCGAACAGCCGGAAGTACCGGTCGAGCCGGACGTCCACGCTCGACGGCTGCACCATCGCCGGGTCCCACGGGTCCAATCCGATGCGATTCGCGGTGATTTCGGCGCGGATGTCGCGGTCTGAGAGCAGCACGCGACCAGCCTAGGCGGCATCGCTGCGCACAACTCCTGCATTTCGGGCGCGCGGGCGCCGGCGACCCCCGGGATTCCGCGGCAGTCGCTGCCCGCCGCCTCCCGGAATGCAGGAGTTATGCGCGGCGCATCGCCTCGGCCCGCCGGTGCAGCGCACTCTCGGTCAGCGCGATCGCGCCGGTGAGGGTGACGGCGATCACCAGCGCGGCGAGCGGCGGCACGACGGCGAGCACCGGGAGCGCCGCGAGCAGCACCACGGCTTCGACCGCCCGCATGATCGGGCGGCGCACGCCCACGAGCAGGGCGAAGACAACCGTTCCCGCGGCGAACATCGCGATGCCCGCCCCGAGCGCCGTGGCTCCGAACCAGCCGAACGGCTCGGCGTCGCCGACGTGCTTCATCGCGTCCTCGATACCGAGCGCGGTCACGATGATGCCCGCGATGATCACGAAGTGCGCGTACGAATAAGCGTCCGCGCCGAGCCTCGCGCGCGCGTACTCGTCGCGCGTGGTCAGCGCATGCTCTCCCGCGGCGGCAAGGCGGGCGAAGTAGGACCACCACAGCAGCACCGACAAGACGACGGATGCCGCCGCGCCGAGCATGATGAACGGGTCGACCGGCTCGCGCGCGACTCCGACGCCGATCGCGACGATCGATTCGCCGAGGGCGAGGATCACCACGAGACCGTGGCGCTCTGCCCAGTGCTCGGCGGAGGGCAGTCGCCAGCCGCGGCCGAGCGCCGACCCGACCCACGTGGCGCCGAGGTCGTAGATCATGCCGGCGAGCCAGAGCCAGAGCTGGGCCTGCCCTCCGAGGAGTGCGCCGACGAAGATGAGCGTCACCGCGGGAATCAGAGCGATCAGGAAGATCAGCAGCTGCCGGCGCACCCCGCTGTCCTCGCGCGCGACCACGAGGTACAACGTCACGTGGATGATCCGCACGGCCGCATAGGCGGTGGCGAAGACGATGGGCCCGTTCCAGCCGCCCTCGAGGTCCTCGTACGCCTCCGGAATCGTGAGTGCGGCGATGAAGACCGCGATCATCGCGAGCGTCATGACCGTGCGCAGGAACGGCTGATCGGCCGAGGCCTGGTTCGAGATCCAGCTGTAGCCGACCCAGGTCCACCACATGAGCGACAGGATGATGAGCGCTTGGAGGATGCCGATCGCGCTGTGCGTCTCGGCCATGAGGCGCGACACCTGGGTGAACGCGAAGACGTAGACCAGGTCGAAGAACAGCTCGAACGTCGTCACGCGGCTCGCGGACTGGGACGTCGCCGGGGGACGGATCGGGATGCGGCGCGAGGGGGCGCCGTCGCCTTCAGGGCGGCTCACACGGTCAGTGTAGGGCCGCCCCGGTAGGCGGTGGCGGGTTGTTGTTATGCTGGTCCGAACGCCTCCGGGCGTTTCCGGGGATGTAGTTCAATGGCAGAACTTCAGCTTCCCAAGCTGATAGCGCGGGTTCGATTCCCGTCATCCCCTCCAATGCCCCGATGTGCCGACGAAGTCGGTGCAGCGGGGCATTCGTGTGGATGCCGTCCGAAACGATCCGCCCCGGGCGGGCCCCACCCGCCACGCCGGGCGCTCGGCCCGCGCCGCGCCTCCCGGCCCCCCGGGCACCACGTGCCGCGAGGACGACGGCGTGCCGCGAGCCAGGCACCCCCACGCCCCTCCCAGCGACCGGTGACACGATGGCGGGATGACGCGCCGTGCGAGCCTGGTGGGGACGGCGATCGTCGCCGTGCTGATCGCCGCTTTCGTCGCGCTCATCGGCGGCGCGTTCTCAGATGGGGCCCGGTCGACCGGTCCGGTGACCGCATTCGACGCCGAGCAGCTGTGCAACGCGTCCACGATCATCTCGGTGGGCGCGGGTCTGGGCATGTCGACCCGGGACCAGACGATCGCCGTCATGACCGCGATGGGCGAGTCGTCGCTCCGCAACCTCCCCTACGGCGACTGGGAGACCAGCGGCGTCCGCAATCCCGACGGCTCACCGACCACGTCGATCGGCCTCTTCCAGCAGCAGGACGACTGGGGAACCCGCGAGCAGCGCCTCGATCCGCCGACCGCCGCCACCCTGTTCTACAACGCGATGGCCGAGAGCGTCCCCCAGCCCGAGCGCGACGCTCTCGAGCCGACGCTCGTCGCCCACCGCACGCAAGTCAACGACGATCCTCAGCACTACGAGCGCTTCTGGCCGGCGGCCGTGGCCGTCGTGGAGGAGATCACGACAACGGATGCCGCCACTGCGGCCCCCTGCACCTGATCGGCCAACCGCCATCTGGCGGAACGACGAACCGGATCTGCGCCCCGGTGGCGGTTCACCCCACCCCTCACCAACCCGATCATGGAGTCAGGTCACGACGCCGTGACCCCCGACCAACGGAGGTCCACATGACGCACACCCACCCCGCTCCGCCGTTCGACGTGGAGCTCGGCGCGGTCCTGGCCGCGCTCGGCGAGATGCTTCCCCCGACGCTCACGCCGGAGATGATCGCGCCGATGCGCCAGGGAGGACTGCTCGCGACGCCGATCGACGAGCTCATCGGCGATCGACCGATCCGGCACGAGGAGCACCGTGTGCCCGGTCCCGCTGGTGCACCCGACATCACGCTGTCGATCTTCACGCGCACCGACCACGTCGCGCCGGGCCCGGGCATCTTCCACACCCACGGCGGCGGGATGATCCTCGGCGACCGCTTCACCGGCGCCGAGGAGTACCTGAACTGGGTCGTGGAGCTCGATGCCGTCGTGGTGTCGGTCGAGTACCGGCTCGCGCCGGAGAACCCCGACCCCGCGCCCGTGGACGACTGCTATGCGGGTCTGGTGTGGACCGCGGCGCACGCCGACGAGCTCGGTATCGACCCGGACCGGATCGTGATCGGCGGCGCCAGCGCCGGCGGCGGGCTCGCCGCGGGCGTCACCCTCACGGCGCGCGACCTCGGCGGACCTGCGCTGGCCGGACAGCTGCTCATCTACCCGATGCTCGACGACCGCAACGAGACGGCGTCCAGCCACCAGGTCGACGGGTTCGGCGTGTGGGATCGCGGCAGCAACGACACCGGCTGGGACGCCTTGCTCGGCGACCGCCGCAAGACGGATGCCGTCTCGATCTACGCCGCCCCCGCCCGAGCCGCCGACCTGACGAACCTGCCGCCCGCCTTCATCGACGTCGCCAGCGCCGAGGTGTTCCGCGACGAGGACGTCGCCTACGCCGTGAGGATCTGGGAGCAGGGCGGCGTCGCCGAACTGCACGTCTGGCCCGGCGGCTTCCACGGCTTCGACGCGATGGCCCCCCAGGCGGCCCTGTCGCTCCGCGCCCGCGCGGCGCGCCTGGACTGGCTCCGCCGCATACTCGGCGCGTGAGCCCGCTTCTGCCCCATCCGCCACGGGCTAAGGTGGGGCAGAAGTCCACTCGAGGCGGCGAAGATGCAGGAACTCGTCGGGCGCCTCACGGCGGTTGACGCCGAGGCCACCGAGACGCTCAAGGTCATCGCGTACTTCGACGCGCTCGTCAACGGCCACGCGACGACCGAAGTTCTGCTGCGGGGCGCCGCGATCCTGAGCGGCTGCGCGGCGGGGCAGACGGTCGGCGGCAAGACCATGCGGGTCGACGCCACCGGCGCCCGCATGGTGGCTCCCCCCGGCGACTGGCCGTCGCGCTCGTTCGAGGACGGCGGCGTCGTCTGGATCGAGCGCACGGGCCCCGCGCACGCGAACGATGAGATGATCCTCGAGCGCCTCGCGATCGCCGCGGGAATCGCCTACGAGCGCACGTCCCCGGCAGCGGCGTCCCGCCGCGCCCTTCAGACGATCATCGACGACCAGGCTTCCGCGGAGGCCCGCTCGGATGCCGCGAAGCGGCTCCACGTGGACGTGCGGGCGCGCTACCGCATCGTCGCGACTCCGGATGCCGAGCCCGCCGTCCCCACCGGCCGAGTGCCCGTCGTCGTGGTCGGAACCCCCTACGGTCCGGTGCGCGCCATACTCGCCGCCGACAGCGACGGCACGGCCGACTGCGACGACGCGCGCGACGGGGACAAGAGACAGCGGCAGCCGCGCACGGGGATAGGCATCCCGACCGCGCCCGCTTGGTTGCCCGAATCGTGGGCGTCCGCGCTCGTCGCGCTCCGTCTGTCCTCGCCGCGCGAACCCGTCGTCGACGCCGCCGAGCTCGGTGCGCTGCTGCCGCTGGCACGGGTCGCGGACGAGGCATCGCACACGATGCCGGACGCCGCGGCGCTGTCCGATCTCGTCGCCGCGCACCCCGGTGCTGCCGCGCTGCTCGATGCGATCGCCACGACCGAGAGCCTCCGCGCGGCAAGCGTCGAGACGGGTCTCCACCACTCGACCGTCCAGGCGCGCGCGGGTCAGTACTCCGACGTCCTCGGCTTCGACATCCGCTCCCCGCGCGGGAAGGTGCGTCTCTCGCTCGCCCTGGCCCTCCACCGCCTCGCGACGAGCCGCTTCGACTGAGCCGGCTACGCGAGCGGCTCCTGCTGCCGCGCCGCCGCGCGCGACGAGGCCCGCACCGCGCCGATGCTCGCCGTGATCACGAGCGCGATCCCGCAGACCTCCAGCAACGTCAGGTCCTGACCCAGCAGCAGCCAGCCCGCCAGGGCCGCGGTCGCCGGTGACAGGCTCATCAGGATCGCGAACACCGCGGCCGGCAGTCGCCGCAGGGCGATGAGCTCGAGCGCGTACGGGATCGTGGAGGACAGCACGGCGACGGCGGCTCCGAGCGCGAGCAGGTCGGGGCGCAGGAGCGCGGATCCGGCGGTGAGGATGCCGAACGGCAGCGCGATGAGCGCGCCGGCGCTCATCGCGAGGGCGAGGCCGTCGAGCCCGCGGAACTCACGCCCGACCCGGGCGGAGGCGAGGATGTAGAACGCCCAGCTCGCTGCGGCACCCAGGGCGAACAGGACGCCGAGCGGATCGAGCCGGTCCCATCTCCCGCCGGCGAGCGCGACGACTCCCGCGAAGGCCAGGACCGCCCACAGCCACGCCGAGCGCCGCTTGCTGGCGACGATCGAGAGCACGAGCGGACCGAGCACTTCGATCGTGACGGTCACTCCGAGCGGAAGACGGGCGAGCGCGAGGTAGAACAGGGCGTTCATGAGCGCGAGGACCAGGCCGAAGCCGAGCACGGCGAGCCAGCCGTCGCGCGTGTGTCCACGCAGACCGGGCCGGGCGATGAGAAGCAGGAGGACCGCGGAGAAGACGAGCCGCAGCATCACCATGCCGAGCGGGCCGACCTCGGGGAAGAGCAGGACCGCGAGCGCTGCCCCGACCTCTTGGCAGGCCAGGCCCACCACGACGAGCGCGATCGCGGGCGTCGTCCCCGAGCGGATGGTCACCGCCGCGAGGTCACGCCGCGGGCGCGGCGCAGATCGCGGCGGCGGCGATCTGGTCGTGGTACTGCTGAGCGGTCCACGGGAGCCCCGCGTCGGGCGCGGTCGCGCCTCCGGACGCGGGCGCCTTCGAGGCGATCGCCGCGAGCTCCCACGCGAGGTATTCGGCGAAGCCGCCGCCGCCACCGGAGTTGTTCAGCACGACCGCGACGGTCAGGCCCGACGACGGGTCGGAGAACGCGGCGGTGGCATAGCCGGGCACCGAGCCGAACTGCCCGATGAGTGTGCCGGCCTGCAGCGTTCCGCCGTCCGCCGTATACCAGGACGGCGCCCCGCCGTAGACCGGCAGCGGGTTCTCGATGCGGTCGACGCCCTCCGGCAGCAGCGCGCCGGTCGCGAGCGCCTGCGCGTACCGGCCGAGGTCGCGGATGTCGGTGACCACGCCGGCATCGGTGTAGCCGATGCTCGCGGACAGCGACGTGATGTCCATCGGCTCGGTGCAGTTCATCGCCCCGTCCGCGCCGGGCGAGGAGTGGTGACCCTTCAGCACGGATCCCGACGTCGAGGGGGCGGCGGCCTTCTCGCCGGGCAGCCGCGTCGCGGTCAGATCCAACGGCTCGGCCACGTAGTCCTGCAGAAGCTGCGCGGCGCTCTTGCCGGTCGCGCGCTCGAGCGCGAGGCCGAGAAGCACGTAGCCGGCATCGGAGTCGCGGTAGGCGGCGCCCGGCTCGCCTTGACGAGGCTGGCCGACGCCATAGCTCGCGAGCTCGCGCGGGTTCCACACCCGCGCCGGGTTGGCCAGGAACAGGCCGGAGAGCTGGCTGCTGTACGACCCGATGCCGGACGTTCCGTCGCACAGCTCGCCGAGGGTCACATCCGAGAGGTCGGGGAAGCCCGAAACCCACTTCGACACCGGGTCCTTCAGCCGCACGAGACCTTCATCGGCGACGGAGTACAGTACGTCGCACGTCATGGCCCGCGTGACCTGCGCCGCCCGGAACTGCATGTCGTCGGTGACCGGCTTCGAACTCGTCGCCGATTCGACGCCGACGCCGGTGACGAGCGACCCGCTCCACGGCGCCCAGACCCCCACGATCGCGCCTGAGGAGCGCGATGCCGTCATCGCCTGAGCGATCGCGTCCTGCAGCTGCTGCGCCGTCTCCTCGGGGAAGGCGGCATCGACCTGGGGCGGCAGATCGAGCGTCACCTTCTCATCGGCGGTGCAGCCCGCGACCGTCAGGGTGAGCGCGGCGATCGCCGCGACGGCGAGCGCGACACGCCCTCGTGTGGGTCGAACCCGCATCCTTCACCCCCAGATAGCTGCATTGAATTCAAACACACGGATGCCGCGCTTCCCTCACTGCCCGCCGTGGTGTCTGCGAGCTTTCAGCCTGCGGCGGGCCGTCACGACGCCGAGGCGCGGACGCCGGCCATGAAGCGCTGCACGTCGGGGTCGACGCGGATGTCGCTCGGGCGCAGCGGCCTGCTGAGGTAGAGGCCGTCGAGCGAGGTGAGTCGGGAGAGCGCGACATAGGTCTGTCCGGGGGCGAACGCGCCCGACCCGAGGTCGACGACGGCGCGGTCGTACGTCTTGCCCTGGCTCTTGTGGATCGTCACGGCCCACGCGAGGCGGAGGGGGAACTGGGTGAATTCGGCCACGATCTCGCGGGTGAGCTGCTTGGAGCCGGGGTCGTAGGCGTAGCGGAATCTCTCCCACACCGCCGGTTCGACGTCGAACTGCTGCCCGTCGACCTCGACCCGCACCGTTCCGCCGGCGATCCGCACGACCGTTCCGATCGTCCCGTTGACCCAGCGCGGCGGCTCGCCGAAGGATCCGGTGTCGTTGCGCAGGAACATGACCTGGGCGCCGACCTTGAGCTTGAGGTCGACATCGGCCGGGTAGGACGCGTCCCCGCGCCCGAAGTCACCGCTGATCTCGGCCGACGCGGTCTGCTCGCGCCCGACCAGTTCGCCCAGGTGCCTCCGGTTGATGCTGTTGACGATGTCGTTGCGGGTCGCGAGCGTGATCACGGGGTGTTCCCCGTCGGCGGGGTCGGGCGGTGTGCGGGCCCCGGTGTCGTTCAGGATCTGCGCGATGTCGGCCGTCACGCGTCCGTAGCGCACGGCGTTGAGCATCGCCTTGAACGCCGGGTCCGCCTGCCGGTGGATGTCCACGAGTTCGCGGATGTTGAGGTCGGCCCCGTACGCGCCGATGTCCATCAGCCCGTCGCCGCCGACGCTGCCGACCCACACTTTCGCGTCGAAGAACCAGAACGACCGGTAGTGGTCGCTGATGTAGCGCGCCTCGTCCCCCCGCGGCGGCACCGGCGCGAGCTGGTACGGATCGCCGAACATGACGATCTGCACGCCGCCGAAAGGCTCGGCACGACGCCCGCGCGCCTGCCGCAGCGACCGGTCGATACCGTCCATCAAATCGGCGTTGACCATCGAGATCTCGTCGATCACGAGCGTGTCGATCGCGTTGAGGATCTTGCGCGTCGCGTCGGTCTGATCGATCTGCCCGTTCGCGATCAGTCCGATCGGAAGGCGGAACAGCGAGTGGATCGTCTGCCCCTCCACGTTGAGGGCGGCCACGCCGGTCGGCGCGCAGACCGCGATCTGCTTCGACGTGTTCCAGGCGAGGTGCTGCAGGAGCGTGGACTTGCCGGTGCCGGCGCGGCCGGTGACGAACACGTGCTCGCGGGTATCCTCGATCAGGCGGAACAGAGCCTCCTGCTCGGCGGAGAGCGGCGGCGTGTTCACTGATTCATGCTAACGACCCGCCGCCGCACGGGGGCACGCCGTGCACAGTCCCCGCGCGACGGCGGATGACGGCATCCGTGATCGTCGCAGCCGGCCTTCTTAGACTGGGGGCGTGCAGACGACGAACGGACGCCGCCGCCTCGGCGTCGATCTGACCCTGCTCGCGATCATCGGAGTGCTGCTGATCGCCGCGATCTCGGCCGGTGCCGCCGCGATCTACCGCGAGTTCTACAGCCCCACCGCCTTCGTCCAGCGCTACCTCGATCTCCTCTCCGCCGGCCATGCCGCCGACGCGCTGACCGTTCCGGGCGTCGCCGTGGACTCGGCCGAGCTCGAAGCCGCCGGGCTGCCGGCATCGGCATCCGATGCCCTGCTGCGCTCCGCGGCTCTCGCGACGCTGACCGATGTGCAGATCGGTCCGGAAACGGTCCGCGAGGACGGCACGGTCCTGATCACCACCACCTACCGCGCGGGCGCCTACGCCGGGTCGACGACGTTCGAAGTCGCCCGCGACGGATGGATCGGCGTCGCCCCGACCTGGACGTTCGCGCGCAGCCCCCTTGCGCTCATGGACGTCGCGGTGAAGGGCTCGATGACGTTCGAGGTGAACGGCTTCGCGCTGGACAAGCGTCAGGTCTCCCCGGAGGGGACGGATGCCGACCCCTCTGCTCCCGTGTCGCTCCTCGTCTTCTCGCCGGGCATCTACTCCGTCTCGGTCGACAGTCCGATCTCCGCCACCCCGGGCGTCGCCGTCCTCTCCGACAGCCCGCTCGCGAAGGTCCCGGTCGATCTGCAGGCCCAGCCCACGCCGGAGTTCGTCGCGATCGTGCAGCAGCGGGTCGAGGAGTACCTCACCGCGTGCGCGACCCAGCAGGTGCTGCAGCCCACGGCGTGCCCGTTCGGCTACGTCGTGCAGGACCGCATCACCGAGCCGCCGGTGTGGTCGATCCTCACCCAGCCGACCGTGACGGTCGTGCCCGAGGGTGCCGACTGGCGGATCCCGCCTGCCGAGGCGGTCGCGCACATCGATGTCGGCATCCGCTCGCTCTTCGACGGCTCGGTGGAGGATGTCTCCGAGGACGTGCCGTTCCTCGTGACCGGGACGATCGCCGTCCTCCCCGACGGCACGGCGTCGATCACGATCGGCGGACCCAGCTGAGGTCGGGGGCTACCGACGCTGCGCGTCTCGCTCCGCGAGCGCCGCGAGCTGGGCGTTGTAGGCCTCCAGCTCGGCATCGCCGGTGCGGTCGGCGTGGCGGTCCGCACGCTTCTGCGCGCGGTCGTCGCTGCGGCTCCACTGGATCGCGACGGTCACCGCGAGGATGAGGGTGGGGAGTTCGCCGATCGACCAGGCGACGCCGCCGCCGATGTACTGGTCCTCGAGCGGGGTCGGCCCCCACATCCGGCCCATCGCGCCGAACCACTCGGCGACCATGAGACCGGACTGGCTCATGATCGCGATGCCGAAGAACGCGTGGATCGCCATGACCGCGATCAGGAGCACGAGGCGTCCGGCGTACGGCAGCCGGTACGGCACCGGGTCGATGCCGATCAGGGTCAGCACGAACAGGTATCCCGTGATGAGGAAGTGCGCGGTCATCCACTCGTGCCCGAGGTGGTCGTAGAGCGACCACCGGAACAGGTCGGTGAAGTAGAAGACCCACAGCGACCCGACGAACAGGCCCGCCGCGACGAACGGGTTGGTGAGGACACGGGCGACCGGGGAGTGCACGGCCCACAGGATCCACTCGCGGCCGCCGCGCGTGCCGTCGGTGCGCTTGTGGATCGCGCGCGCTGCCAGCGTGACGGGCGCCCCTGCCACCAGGAGCAGCGGGATCGCCATCGTCAGCAGCATGTGTCCGACCATGTGCACGCTGAACAGGTAGTCCTGGTACGCGTTCACGGGGCCGCATGTCACCCAGAACAGCAGTGCGAGACCGGCGACCCACAGGATCGTGCGGAAGAGAGGCCACGCGTCGCCGCGGCGGCGCAGCCTCCATACGCCCGCGAGATAGAGGAAGATCCCGAATCCGGCGGCGAACGCCCACAGCAGGTCGACGTTCCACGACGTGAACCAGCGTTCGAGCGTGAGCTCGGGAGGCAGCGCCGCACCGGTCAGGTACTCGGCGGGAGTGCGCACTTCCGGAAGCGCGGAGGTCGTCGGGGGCGCGGTGCGACCGAGCGCCGCAGCGGCGCCGCTCGCGATCCCCATGAACGCCAGCTCGAGCACGACGAGTCCCCAGAAGAGCCGCGAGGCGGCGTCCGCCGCCGCGAGCCGGCCGATCATGCGCTTGCGATACCAGGCGCCCAAGATGCCGAGGGCGATGAGCGCGCCGACCTTGACGAGGAGGATCGCGCCGTACGGCGAGGCCAGGTTCTCCCAGGCGCCGACGCCGATGCTCGCCCGCACGGTTCCCGACACCGCGACGACGACGAACGCGGCGAGCGCGATGCTGGAGTACCGCGAGAGCGCCGCGGCGATGCCGTCACGGCCGTGCTCCCGCTCGAGGATCGGGCGGATCACGACGAGCAGCACGAGCCCGCCGAGCCAGACGGCGGCGGCGATGATGTGCAGGATGATCGCCATGACGGCGGCGTTGTGGTTCGCCTCCTCACCCGAGTGGCCTTGCGTGCCCATCGGCACCATGGCCGCGATCGCGAGGATCGCCACGAACAGGGTCGGCGTCCACGAGCGCACGGCGAACGCGAGCACCGTGATCGCGGCGCCGGCGATCGCGGTGAGCAGCCAGGTGCGACCGCCCTCGGTCTCGACGAGGAACCGTCCGAGCTGGGCGCCGAACTCGGGGCCGAGGCCGACTGCCGGATTGAACGCGTTGACGAACGTGAAGAAGCCCGTGGTCGCCGCGGCGAGCGTGAAGATCGCCGCCGAGACGGATGCCGTATCCAAGGCCGCATCGAACGACCGGTCGCCGGCCTTCAGGCTGAACAGGGCGACCACGAGCGCGCCCACCATGCCGGCGGCGGAGAGGTTGACCGCGAGCGTCGCGGTCGGCAGACCCCAGCGCACGAGCGGACCCGGATCGCCGATCACGAGCGGCGCGGCGCCACCGCCGACGATGAGGCCCCAGATCAGGGCCACGACGGCCGCGACCACGAGGATCGCCGGTCCGGCGATGCGCAGTGCCGTGGCCCGGTCCGCCGGCAGTCCGCGGCGCGCGCCGGCCTCGCGGAGAGTCGGGGTGGAGGTCACCCGTCCAGCCTAGGCTCCCGGCCTGAGCGCGGACCCGAGAGCCGAGTGGGCGGCGGGCATGCAGAAGGGGGATGCCGCGGGTGCGGCATCCCCCTTCTGGAAGAACGTCGGATTACTTGACGGCGGCCTTGAGCTTCGAGCCCGCGGTGACCTTGACGCGCTTGCCGGCCGGGATCTTGATCTCGGCGCCGGTCTGGGGGTTGCGGCCCGTGCGAGCGGAGGTCTCGACCTGCTCGAACGAGATCCAGCCCGGGATCGAGACCTTGCTGCCCTTGGCGACGGCCTCGGAGACCGTGGAGAAGAGGGAGTCGAGCACACCCGACACAGCGGCCTGGCTCTGGCCCGTCGCGCTGGCGATGCTCGCGACGAGTTCGGTCTTGGTGATGGACTTGTCAGCCATGTGGTTGTCCTCCGAGGCGGCGAGGATGCCGCCTGTCATTGCTCGGACCGGAGACGGATGCCTCCGGCTGGTCGTGTAGACCGGTCCCGAATATACCCACGTTCCGCGGAATTCCGCGGATTTGCGCCCCGCTTGACGTGGCCGACCGGCGTGTCGCTGTGACTGATGTGACTTCTGTGACTGGTGTGACAGCGTCCCGCTCTTCCGGGGATGCCGAAGGCCCGGCGTTCCGAGGAACGCCGGGCCTTCGGGCGGAAAGCGGGTGCTTACCAGCTGGACTTGGTCACGCCGGGCAGCTCGCCACGGTGCGCCATGTCGCGGAAGCGGACACGCGAGATGCCGAACTTCGTCAGCACACCGCGCGGGCGGCCGTCGATGACGTCGCGCGAACGCAGACGCACGGGCGACGCGTTGCGGGGCAGCTTCTGCAGGCCGATACGAGCGGCCTCGCGCTGCTCGTCGGTGCTCGTCGGGTCGACGAGGGCCTTCTTCAGTTCGGCGCGCTTCGTCGCGTAGCGGTCGACGACCACCTTGCGCTGCTCGTTGCGCGCGATCTTGCTCTTCTTGGCCATGTGATCAGCGCTCCTCTCGGAAGTCGACGTGCTTGCGGATGACCGGGTCGTACTTCTTCAGCACGATGCGGTCGGGGTTGTTGCGGCGGTTCTTGCGCGTCACGTAGGTGTACCCCGTGCCCGCGGTCGAACGCAGCTTGATGATCGGACGGACGTCCTGAGCCTTCTTGGCCATCAGAGCTTCACACCCTTCGCCTGCAGGTCACGGACGACGGACTCGATGCCGCGTGCGTCGATCACCTTGATGCCCTTGGCCGAGACGTTGAGCTTGATGTTGCGGCCCAGCGACGGCACGTAATACGTCTTCTTCTGCACGTTGGGGTCGAAGCGGCGCTTCGTCCGGCGGTGCGAGTGCGAAATGCTGTGACCGAAGCCGGGAACCGCTCCGGTCACCTGGCACACTGCTGCCATGGTTCTCTCCTCCTGAATACCGTGGGACCGGACGGTCCCACCCAAGATCCCTTGTCTGCACCCCCACGCCGAACGCGGCCGATGAGGGCCGCAGAAGGAGGAAGGGTACGAACTGCGTGCTGGAGTGCGCGCAGACAAAGAGTCAGTCTAGCACGGGGGCGGTCCCGGCCTGCTCCGCCGCTCCCCTTCCCCACCGGAACGCCGAGACGGTCGGATCCCCCGCGATCCAGAAGCGCCACGGAAAGGCGCTCGTGCCGGCGTGGCCGGCGACACCCACCCTCGGACCGGTGGAGATCTCCGAGACAGGAACGACGGGGACCGACAGGCACGCCGTCGCGCCGGCCAGCTCGCGCCCGGTCACGGCGTCGATGCCGTCGTGGACCGGATGCCGCAATCCCACCGCGGCGCCCAGGCGACCGGGGCCGCGCGCGAGGTCGCGGTCGCGGGTCGCCGCCGGGCGGCGCCGACGTGCGGCATCCGTCCCCGAGATGACCTCGCCGGCGCGCAGCAGGATCCCCCCGGCGACGTCCACCGGTCCGCACACCACGTTCACGCACGAATGGATGCCGTGACTCAAGTACACGTAGAGGTGACCGGGTTCGCCCCACATCGTCGCGTTGCGCGGGGTGGGGCCCATGCGGGCGTGAGAGCCGGGATCGGGCACCGGACCCGTCCCGAGCCCGTGGTACGCCTCGACCTCGGTGATCCGCACGGCGACCCGGACCCCGTCGACCCGCGTCTCCAGGACTCCGCCGAGAAGCCTCGGGGCGACCTCGAGCGGCAGCGCGGCGACATCCGCACGGGTGACGGGACGCAGTGCCTCGGTCATCCGGGCGGCACCTGGCACCAGGACATGTCGAACCCGGCGAGGGTGACGACGCTCTTGCCGGTGCCGATCTCGACGATCCGCGACTCGAGTTCGCTCGGCAGGGGGAGGCGGTACCGGTCGTAGGGATTCTGCACGATGTCGGGTGCGACCAGGACGGCGGCATACCGACCGCTCGGCGACACGCACGTCTGCAGGACGACATCACCCGCGGGGAGGTCCATGAGCTCGATCGTGGCCCCGTCGGCGTCCACCGCGGCGACCGTCGTGCTCACCGGAAGACCGGCGTCGTCCGTCGGGGCCCCGACGCGGACCGTGCCGCCCCCGGGGATCGGCGTGATCGCTCCGCGGAGCCCGAGATCGGCGTCGGGGGCGACGAGGTCGGTCTCGGATGCGTCGGCGAGGTCGATGACCTTCATGCCCTCGAACCGCGCGACGATCGCCTCGGACGAACCGCGCGCGATCCCCTCGATCGCGAGCGCGTCGCCGAGCGCGGTGGCACCTTCGCCCGACGAACCGGTCAGCAGCAGCGATCCGTCGAAGGACAGCAGCAGGATGCTGTCGGTGTCGGGCACGAAGCGCCACTCCGCGACCCGCTCATCGGCGCCGGTGACGGCCACGGGCGTGGGATCGGCATCCGCTTCACTCTCCTTGAGCGAGGCCGTGAACAGGGCGCTCTCCAGGCCGCCTCCCGCGCCCAGATCCGCGTCCGAGAACGTGTAGCCGATGAGCTCGCCGCGGTCGGCGCTCTGCAGATTCGAGACGAAGCCGTCACCGGGCAGCGGCAGCTCGCGCTCGGAGTCGCCGTAGAGATCCGTGACGATCAGGGCGGATTCGTCGCCGTCGAGCACCGAGACGACCAGGTGGCTCGAGGTCGCGCGGAAGTCCTCGATGTGGTCGTTGCGGAAGACCGGCACGGCTTCTTCGCCGGTGAGGTCGGTGCGGAAGATCGTGTCGCCGCTCGAGGTCCGCTGCAGCAGGTAGACGTGGGTCGACGGCGTCTGGAACGTCTGCGTGAACGTCGCCGCCGGCCCGCCGCCGCGGCCCTCGATGTCCCGGAAGGTCACGGTGTACTCGGTGTCGTCGAAGAGCGGCAGCGTGAACCGCACGCCGACGCTCCGGCCCGATGTGTCCACGGTGAACGGCGTCGCGGGGCTGACGGTCACCTGCGCGGGGTCGACCTCGGCGAGGGACTGCGACGTGGTGACGATCAGACGTGATCCGGATGCCGCCACCGCGGCGGCCGGATCCACCTGCACGCCCGAGACCCGCGGCCCCTGCGCGACGCCGGCGGCCGCGCCGACGAGCCCGACCGCGGCGAGGGTCGCCGCGACGATCGCGAACGTGCCGAGGAACACCCGCCCGCGCCGCTTGCGCGCACGGCCGGCGCGCGTGTCAGTACTCATACGGGTCGGACGGCTCGTCGATCGGGTCGACGGCGGTGGCGTCGATCTCCAGGCCCCCGGCCGTCGTCGAGCGGATCGTCCCGGTGATCGTGACCCACTGTCCGGTGTCGAAGTCCGCGGTGCTCGCGGTCACGGGGACGCTCGCCGGCTGCGCGTCGATCACGCAGTGCGTGATCACCAGACGGGTGAGGTCGAATCCGCTGCCGCCGTCGGCGGGGGTCACGAAGCCGGTCAGGGTCACGGTGTCGCCGTCGAACGCGTCCGGGTTCGTCGCGGTGGCGAACACGGTGGCCCACTCCCCCACCCCGAACGACGCCGTGTCGCCGGTCGAGGCCAGGGTGACGGCATCCGCCCCCGCGAACAGCGGCGGAGCCCCGACGTCGCGCGACATCGCGAGCTCGGCCGACAGCGACGCCGGCGGCAGGAGCAGCGTGAGCACCACGACGCCGGACGCCGCGACGCCCCCGGCCACCGTGGCCGCCAAGGCGACGGGGTGTGCCGGGTGCGCGTGTTCGTGCGTGTGCGTGTCGGACTCGGGATGATCGCCGTGGTCGTGCCCGTGGTCGGCTTCGGCCCCGAGCGGCAGCGCGAAGCTCAGCGCCGCACCGACGAGCACGAGGACCGCCATGCCGACCGCGAACCAGGCCGAGTCCGGGTTGATGTACAGCGCGAGACGTCCGGTCAGGGCGAGGCCGATCGTGAACACCGCCAGGAGCGCGGCCAGCCCCACGCCCAGCCACCTCGTGCCCACGAAGCCCGCCTTACGCAAGGAGGTTCACCACCGATCCGATCGCGAACGCCGAGAGCACCACGATCACCACGAGCCCCGCGAGGGTGCGGGTCGTGAAGGTCGTGCGCATGAGCGCGAGCATCTTGATGTCCACGAGGGGTCCGACGAGCAGGAACGCGACGATCGAGCCCGGAGTGAAGGTCGACGCGAACGACAGCGCGAAGAACGCGTCGACGTTCGAGCAGATCGACACGACCATCGCGAGCGCCATCATCGCCACGATCGACAGTGCCGGGTTCGATCCGATCGCCAGGAGCGCCTCGCGCGGAATGAGCACCTGCACCGCGCCGGCGAGCGCCGATCCGATCACGAGGGCCGGCATCACGGCGCGCAGCTCGATCACGAACTGCGCGAGGCTGCGGCGGCCCCGGCCGCCGGGCTCGTCGAGCACGAGCTCGCACGTGTCGCGGAACCGGTCCGTCAGCAGGGCGTCCGGGTCGGGGTGGCGGCTGTAGAGCCAGCCGATCAGGTTCGCGATCGCGTACCCGCCGAGCAGACGGGCGATCAGGATGCCGTCGCTGAAGCCGAACGCCTGGTTCGTCGTGATGATCACGATGGGATTCACGACCGGCGCGGCGATCAGGAACGTGAGGGTCTCCGGGACGGTGAACCCGCGCATGAGGAGTCCGCGGGCGAACGGGACATTGCCGCACTCGCACACCGGGATGAGCATGCCGAGGAGCGAGAGCACCATGCGGCGCGCCCACGCCCGGCGCGGCATCCACCGTTCGATCGCTCCGGGTGGCACCCACACCTGCACGACGATCGAGAGCACGACGCCGAGCGCGACGAACGGCAGCGACTCGATCAGGACGCTGATCGCGAGCGTCAGCCCGTCCTGCGCCCGGGTGGGCAGGGAGGCGGGGAAGAGCGTCGGAGCGACCGCGTCGATCACGAACAGCGCGGCGATGACCGCGACCCCGATCGCGACGGCGACCAGGGTGCGTCCCGTCCGCCGCGGCGCGGCGACCGGGCGGCTCTCAGTCCGCGTCACGCTCGCTCGCGGCAGCCGTGCACGCCGCGCAGAGGCCGAAGATGTCGACGATGTGCTCGGCCTGGGTGAAGCCGTTGCGCTCTGCCGTCGCCCGCGCCCACTGCTCGACGTCGGTCGCCTCGATCTCGACCGTGAGACCGCACGAGCGGCAGATCAGGTGGTGGTGGTGTCCCGATGTGGAGCAGGCGCGGTAGAGGGCCTCACCCTCGGGACTCTGCAGGGAATCGGCCTCGCCCTGAGCCGCGAGACCGGCGAGAGCGCGGTAGACGGTGGCCAGCCCGATGCCGGTGTTCTCGTCGCGCAGGGTCGCGTGCAGCGACTGGGCACTCACGAACCCCGGAGCGTCGGCGAGCGCCTCGCGCACGCGATCGCGCTGCCAGGTGTTGCGCTGAGCCATGCCGGCGAGTCTACCGAGCGGCTCTGAGCGGGAGCCGGGAGGGGGTGGCTGCCGCGCTCGGTGAAACGCCGGGGGGATTTCGCGGGCCCGGGGAGCTCACGCGGCCGCAAGTGTGGATTTCGCCCCGGGCTTCGACCGCGTGACCCGGCCACGGCGTGCGCCGATCACCCGGCAGACGACGTAGATGAGGAACGAGATCGTCGTGATGTACGGGCTCACCGGCAGGGTCCCGGCGATCGCGAGCAGGATCCCGCCCACCGCCGAGACGAAGCCGAACGCCGCCGAGAGCAGCGGCACCGACAGCGGCCCGGTCGCGACCCGCATGGCCGCGGCCGCGGGGGTGACCAGGAGCGCCATCACCAGGAGCGCCCCGATGATGTGCACCGCGACGGCGACGATCAGGCCGAGCAGCAGCATGAAGCCGAGCGAGATCGCGGTGGTCGGCACGCCGCGCGCCGCGGCGGACTGCGGATCGAGCGAGTCGAACCGCAGCGGACGCCAGATGAACAGGATGCCGAGCAGCACGACCAGGCTGATGCCGATGAGCCAGCCCAGCTGCCCGGTCTGCACGGAGACGATCTGACCCGTCAGGAGACTGAAGCGGTTCGCGCTGCGCCCGTTGTAGAGCGAGAGGAACAGGATTCCGAGGCCCAGACCGAACGGCATGAGGACGCCGATGATCGAGTTGCGGTCGCGCGCCCGGGCGCCCAGCCAGCCGATGAGGGCGGCGGCGATGAGCGAGCCGACGATCGAGCCGGTGACGACGTCCACGCCGATCAGGAGCGCGGCCGCGGCGCCCGCGAAGGAGAGTTCGCTGATCCCGTGCACGGCGAAGGCCATGTCCCGCTGGATCACGAAGACGCCGACGAGGCCGCCGACAAGTCCCAGGATCGCTCCCGCCCACACCGAGTTCGACACGAGCGCGAGGATCTCGCCGTAGACGGGCAGCCCTCCGAACATCGCGGTGCCGATGTCGTCCCAGTTCATGCGTGCGCCCCGCCCTCGTGGTGCGAGTCGTGGTGGTGGTGCGAGGCCTCCGCGTCCGGCGCGCCGACCACGACGAGCCGGTCGCCGGCGCGCAGGACGAAGACGTGGGCACCGTAGAGGTCGGTGAGGACATCCGAGCGCAGGACCTCGCCCGGCGTCCCGAGCGTGAAGCGCCCGTTCGCGATGTACAGGATGCGGTCGACCTTGCCGAGCAGCGGGTTGATATCGTGCGTCACGAGCAGCACGCCCGCGTCGCGCTCCCGGCGGTGCCGGTCGATCAGCCCGATCACGGCCTGCTGGTTCGCGAGGTCCAGACTCGTGAGCGGCTCGTCGCACAGTAGGAGCGCGGGGTCGTCCGCGAGCGCCTGCCCGACGCGCAGACGCTGCTGCTCGCCGCCGGAGAGGATGCCGATCGGACGGTCGGCGAACGCGGCGGCGCCGACTTCGTCGACGAGCGTCGCCACGCGTGCGGCATCCGCTCGCCGCGGGATCGGCAGACCGAACCGGTGGCCGTTCACGCCGAGCGCGATGAGGTCGCGGCCGCGCAGGGCGGTGTCACGCGGCAGCGGGCGGGACTGCGGGATGTAGCCGATCGTACGGTTTCCGGGCCCGTGCACCGGGCGCCCGTCGACGGTGATCGTGCCCGCACTGAGGGGTTCGAGGCCGAGGATCGAACGCAGCAGCGTGGTCTTGCCCGAACCGCTGGGCCCGAGGACCGCGACGAGCTCGCCGGGCTGCACGTCGAGGTCCAGCCCCGCCCACAGCTCGCGGCCCTCGCGCCGCAGCGCCGCCCCGCGGATCTGCAGGACAGCGCCGCTGAAGTCGGCGGTGCCGCTCACTCGGCCAGCGCGCCCGCCAGTGCGGCGATGTTCTCCTGCATCCACGAGAGGTAAGTCTGGCCCTCGGGGAGCGTTTCCGAAAACGCGATGACCGGGATGCCGAGTCCCTCGGCCTCGTCGGAGATCTGCGTCGTCTCCGCACCACCGGTCTGGCTGTTGACGATCACGACGCGGACGCTGCCGTCCTTGACGAGGTCGAGCGCCTCGAGCAGCGTCGCGGGCGGAACGTCCTGCCCCTCCTCGACGGCTTCGCTGAACGCCTCGGGAGTGAGGTTCTCCAGTCCCGCGGCGGCGGTCAGGTAGATCGGCACCGGCTCGGTGACGAAGACGCCGTCGCCTGCGTGCGCGGCGTCGATGTCGGACAGGCCGGCTTCGAGGTCCGCGATGCCGGCGACGAAGGTCGCGGCGTTGTCCTGGAAGGTGGCGGCGTCCGCCGGCAGCAGGGCGGAGAGCTCCTCGGCGATCGCTTCGGCGACGTGCTCGATCGTGTGCGGGTCGTACCAAACGTGCTCGTTGAAGCCCTCGACGTGGGCGTGGTCGTGGTCGTGGTCGTGGTCGTCCTCCTCGGGCGCCGCGCTGTCCTCCGGGGCCGCCGACTCCTCGTGCCCGGAGTTCTCCGGCCAGTCGTGGGAGAACTCCACCGCGGTGATCACGGGCGCCTCCGTGCCGGTCGCCTCGATGAGCGAGTCGATGAAGCCGTCGTAGCCGCCGCCGTTCTCGATGATGAGATCGGCCCTCGAGACGGTCAGCTGATCCTGGGCCGTGGCCTCGAACGAGTGCGGGTCCTGTGCGGCCGAGTTCACGATCGCGGCCACGTCGATCAGGTCTCCGCCGATCTCCTCGGCGATCTGGCCGTAGACGTTCGTGGAGGCCACGACCTGCAGCGTGCCGTCGTCCGGGGACGCGGCATCCGTCCCGGTCGCGCACCCCGCGAGGACCAGAGCGGACAGGGCGAGCACGGGAAGCATTCGGCGCGGGTTCGTCATACCCCCAGGCTATCGCTATTGATAATCGTTCTCAAACCCGCCCGCCTGCTCCTCCGCGAGAGGGCACGAATGTAGGGCGACACGCCGCTGGGACCCTACATTTCTGCCCTCTCGCGAGCGGCAGTCAGGGGCGGCGGGAGCGCTCGGGCCGGATCAGCAGGTCTCCGAGGTTCTCGGCGACCCAGGTGCACCACACCGACACCGAGCGCCACGTGTCGCTGATGATGTCGAATGCGTCCGCCGTCCACATCCAGTCGGCGAGCTCCTCCTCGTTCCCGACCGCGAGGTGCTTCAGGCGCAGCAGCTCGATGCGCGGATGATCGACCGGGTAGCCGCGAGGCGCGGTGCGCAGCGCGTCGTCCGTCATCGGCGCGAGGTGCGCGGCATCCATCTGCGCGAGCACGGCATCGAGCTCCGCCGACAGCCGGTCATGATCGACGATCTCGCGGAACCGAGCGAGCGCCGCGGGCGGGACGTCGTACACCCCGCCCCCGATCAAGAGACCGTGCTCGCTCAGCTGCAGATAGTGCGCGATCGGCGCGCGGGAGACCATCCCGATGTGCGTCTTGTACGGCGTCTTGTCGGGGCTGAAGCGCACATCGCGGTACGGGCGGAAGATCTTCACATCGCCGAACTCGGGTTCGAGCTGCATCGCGAGCTCCTCGAACGGACCGCGGACGTGCGCGAGATAGCGCTCGTTGTTCGCCGTCCACCACGCTTTCGTGTTGTTCACCGCGAGATCGCGGAAGAACACCGGAGCGTCGGGATGCAGTCCTCCGAAAGCCATGCGGCGATCGTAGTCTCCGGAAATCAGCGGCGGATCAGCGTCCGAAGAGGTCGCCCAGACCCGGGATGCCGAAGTCGGACAGCCCCTCGCCGAATCCGGTGACCTGCTCACCGAGGCCCGAGACCTGCTCGCCGACCGCGCCGAGCCCGTCGCCCACGAGCGCCTCGGGATCGATGCCCGCCGCCATCGACTCGAAGTCCACGCCGAACGACGCGGCCTGCGCGAGGAGCGGAAGCGCGACCGCACTCGCGATCGCGCCGCCCGCGACGAGTCCGAGCACACCGCCCGCGGCAGCACCCGCACCCACGAGTCCGGCTTTACCGCCGGCGCGACCGAGGAGGCCGCGCATGCGTCCCGGCTGCATGGCCTCGGTCCGGGCGGCGGCTCGGGCGAGATCGGCCGGGTCCGCCGAGCGCGGCTGCTCGTAGGACGGCAGCTCGGCGTTCATCCGCGCCTGCACCTCGGCACGCTGGGCGGGCGTGAGCCGCGCGAACGCATCGCGGTGGATGCGCTCGATCTGCTGCGGGTCGGCGGTCTGCATCAGATAGTCGTACCGGGCGATCGCCGCGCGGTCGGCATCCGTCATCGCGGCATTCGAACCCGTCGTCGCGGCGGGCGACCCGGGAGCCGGCGGCGGCGTGGTCGAGACGGGACGCTTCTCGCCCGTGAGCGAGTCGGCGGCCTTCTGGACCATCGAACGCCAGTCGGTGGATGCGGCTCCCCCGGAACCGGCGGATGTGCGGGTCTTGTCGCCCAGGGCCTTGCCGGCGAGGTCGAACAGACGGTTGAAGGTGCTCATGAGGGGCCTTTCGAGACGTTGGCGATCGGGTGATGCCAAGGTCTCCTCCACCCGGAATCCGGGCCGGCGAGCCGGGATGCTGATCGCATCCGTGATGACGGCTCCACCGCGTCGGGAGTACTCCCCTTGATGCGACGATCGTATGCGCTCGTCGCTATGAATCCGCTGAACCCGGCTCAGTCCAGCAGCAGCGCGGGCTCCTCGAGGACCGAGGCGACATCGGCGACGAAGCGCGAGATGCCGTCGCCGTCGACGACGCGGTGATCGAACGAACCGGAGACCGTCGTGACCCACCGCGGACGGATCTCCCCGTCGACGACCCACGGCTTCTGCCGGATCGCGCCGAGCGCGATGATGCCGACCTCGCCCGGGTTGATGATCGGGGTGCCCGCATCGACGCCGAAGACACCGATGTTCGTGATCGTGATCGTGCCGCCCTGCTGGTCGGCGGGGCTCGTCTTGCCGTCGCGCGCCGTGAGGGTCAGCTTCTCCAGCGCCCGGGCGAGCTCGCGCGTGTTGAGATCCTGCGCGTCCTTGATGTTGGGGACGAGCAGGCCCCGCGGAGTCGCCGCCGCGATGCCGAGGTTCACGTAGTGACGCACGCGGATCGACGCTCCGTCCTCGCCGTCGACCCACGCCGCGTTCACCATGGGGGTGCGGCGCACCGCCCAGATGACCGCGCGGGCCATGATGAGCAGCGGCGAGACCTTGACGTCGGCGAAGTCCGGTGAGGTCTTCAGCCGCTTCACGAGCTCCATCGTGCGCGAAGCGTCGACATCGACCCAGACCGATACGTGCGGTGCGGAGTACGCACTGCTGGTCATCGCGCTCGCCGTCGCCTTGCGGACACCGCGCACCGGGATCGACTCCTCGCGGTCATCGGCCGCCGGTGCGTGCGGCTCGGGCGTCGCGGGGGCGGATGCCGCGGCATCCGTCGCCGGGACGGGGATCGTCTCCTCCCGCACGGCACCCCACTCGGGCGTCTGGATGTTGCGGAAGACGCTCGCCTGCGACGCGTGCTTCATGACGTCGTCGCGCGTGACCTCGCCGGCCGCGCCGCTCGGCGCCACGTCGGCGAGGTCGACGCCGAGGTCGCGGGCGAGCTTGCGGATCGGGGGCTTGGCGACCACGCCGACCGACGCGCGAACCGGACGCTCGGCGGGCTTGCGGCGCCGGGACTGCACGTGGCCGGCACTTCCGTAGCCGACCAGGACCGAGCCGCCGCCGTCCGGCTCGTGCGGCTCACCGTGCTCGCTCTGACCCGCGGTCGCGGGAGGTGCGGCGGCATCGGCGCTCGCGATCGTGATGATCGCGGCGCCGACGTTCACGGTGGCGCCCTCGTCGGCCAGGAGATCGCCGACGACGCCGGCGAACGGCGAGGGGAGCTCGACGAGCGACTTCGCGGTCTCGATCTCGACCAGCACGTCGTTCACGGCGACGGTGTCACCGGGCGCGACCCGCCACGACACGATCTCGGCCTCGGTCAGGCCTTCGCCGACGTCGGGGAGAAGGAAGGTCTGGGTGCTCATGTTCGATCCTCTCGCACCTTCTTCGTACCGTGAGACTGCATCCGAGCGCCGAGACCTCGGGGATTCCCCTTGCTCTCGACGTGCTGTTGCAGTTTCGCGGGGTAGGGCATCGGTCAGTACGCCAGGGTGCGGTCGACGGCCTCCAGGATGCGGTCCGCATCCGGGAGGTAGGCGCCCTCGAGCTTGGCCGGGGGGAACGGGGCGTCGAAGCCCGAGACCCGCAGCACGGGCGCCTCGAGTGCGTAGAACGCCTTCTCCATCACGGTCGCGGCGACCTCGGAGCCGACGGAGGCGAACCCGGGCGCCTCCTGCGCGTAGACCATGCGCCCCGTACGACGGACCGAGTCCAGGATCGGGCCGTAGTCGACCGGCGACAGCGAGCGCAGATCGATCACCTCGCACGACGTGCCCTCGGATTCGGCGAGTGCCGCGGCCTGCAGGAGCGTCGCCACCATCGCGCCGTGGCCGACGAGCGTGACGTCGGTGCCGCGGCGGACGAGCCGGCTCGCGTGCAGCGGCAGCGCGCGGGCGGTGGTGTCGACCTCGCCCTTCTGCCAGTACCGGCTCTTGGGCTCGAGGAACACGACGGGGTCCTTCGACGCGATCGCATCCTGGATCATCCAGTACGCGTCGTTCGGGGTCGACGGGCTCACGACCCGGAGGCCGGGCGTGTGCGCGAAGTAGACCTCGGGACTCTCCTGGTGGTGCTCCACCGCGCCGATGTGCCCGCCGTACGGGATGCGGATCACGACGGGCATGCTCACAGCGCCCTCGTGGCGGTTCGTGATCTTCGCCAGCTGCGAGGTGATCTGATCGAACGCGGGGAAGACGAACCCGTCGAACTGGATCTCCACGACGGGGCGGAAGCCGCCCATCGCGAGACCGATCGCGGTGCCGACGATTCCGGATTCCGCGAGCGGGGTGTCCAGCACCCGCTGCTCGCCGAACTCGGCCTGCAGCCCCTCCGTGACCCGGAACACCCCGCCGAGCTTGCCGATGTCCTCGCCCATGAGCAGGACCCGATCGTCCTCGCTCATCGCGCGGCGGAGCCCGGCGTTGAGCGCGCGGCTGAAGGGCAGGGTCTCGAGCTGCCCGGTCACGCGGCACCGCCTTCGAACGAGGACTCGTAGTCGGCGAGCCACGCCTTCTGCTGATCGATGAGCGGATGCTCCTCGCTGTACACGTGGTCGAACATGAGGTCGGTGGGGATCCCGCCGAGTTCGACCGTCCGGACGCGCGCGTCCTCCGCGACCGCGGCGCCCGCCGCCTCGACCTCGGCGAAGAACGCGTCCGACGCGCCCCGTCCCCGCAGGTAGGCGCGCATCCGCGAGATCGGGTCACGGCGGGCCCACGAGTCCTCCTCGTCCGAGGTGCGGTACTTCGTGGGGTCGTCGCTCGTGGTGTGCGCGCCCATGCGGTACGTCATCGCCTCGATCGCCCGCGGGCCGCCACCGGCACGAGCCTCGTCGAGGGCGACGCGGGTCACGGCGTAGCTTGCGAGCACGTCGTTGCCGTCGAGCTGCACGCTCGGGATGCCGTACCCCTCCCCCCGGCGGTACAGCGGTGACCGCGACTGGGTCGCGACCGGCACCGAGATCGCCCACTGGTTGTTCTGCAGGAAGAACACCTCGGGGGTGCGGTAGCTCGCGGCGAACACCATCGCCTCGTGCACGTCGCCCTGGCTGGACGCGCCGTCGCCGTAGTAGACGATGACGGCTTCGTCGCGCTCGGGGTCGCCCGATCCCGACTTGCCGTCGAAGACGAGGCCCATCGCCAGGCCCGTCGCGTGCAGCGTCTGCGAGCCGAGCACGAGCGTGTAGATGTGCGTGTTGCCGTTCTTCGGGTCGTACGGGTTCCACCCGCCGTGCGTGAGCCCGCGCATCACGCGGATGATGTCGACCGGATCCACGCCCCGGATCGTGCAGACGACGTGCTCGCGGTACGAGGGGAACAAGTGGTCCTGCGCGCGAGCCGCCCGGGCGGATCCGACCTGCGCCGCCTCCTGCCCGAAGCTCGGGGGCCAGAGCGCGAGCTGGCCCTGGCGCTGCAGGTTGGTCGCCTGCTGGTCGAAGGCCCGGATCACGGACATGTCACGGTAGAAGCCCTCGAGGTCGGCATCCGTCAGCGCGTCGATGATCTCGAGGTAGCGCTCGGCGGCCGGGGTCGGCGCGAGGGATCCGTCCGCGGCGAGGACGCGCACGAGATCGGGCGCTGCGGAATCCGGCACGGCGTTCTCGGGCACAGTCACCCTGCCTACGCTAGCCCGCGCCCCGAGTGGTCCTCTGGGAGGTCCTTCACAACGGATGCCGCGATCCATAGGACCTTCTCGACAGAGTCCTCTTCGCCCACACTGATCCGCAGACCGTCGCCGGCGAACGGGCGCACGATGAGACCCGCCGCGCTGAACGCCTCGGCGATCTCGAGCGTCTCGCGTCCGGCGGGGAGCCACACGAAGTTCCCCTGGGCGTCGGGGATCTTCCAGCCGATCGCGCGCAGGGCGGCGGCGAGACGGTCGCGGCGCTCCGCGAGCACGCGCACGCGCTGCATGAGCTCCTCCTCGCGGTCGAGGCTCGCCAGCGCCGCCTCCTCCGCGTGCGCCGTGACCGAGAGCGGGATGCTCGTGCTGCGGGCGGCGTCGAGGATCCGCGGGTGGCCGATCGCATAGCCGACGCGGAGCCCGGCGAGCCCGAATGCCTTCGAGAAGGTTCGGAGCACCACGACGTTCGCCCGGCCTTCGCCGCCGAGCACCTTCAGCCCGTCCACGGAGTCCGGCCGCGTCACGAACTCCGCGTACGCCTCGTCGAGGATGATCAGGACATCGTCGGGAACGGCATCGGCGAACGCATCGAACTCGGCCTGTGTGACGATCGGGCCGGTCGGGTTGTTGGGGGTGCACACGATGATCGCGCGGGTGCGTCCGGTGACGGCCGCGGCCATCGCGGGCAGGTCATGCCGGGCATCCTCCGTGAGCGGCACCTGCACCGGCGTCGCACCGGCGACGATCGCGAGACCGGGGTAGGCCTCGAACGAGCGCCATGCGAAGACGATCTCGTCCCCCGGACCGGAGGTCGCGAGGATGAGCTGGGCGAGGATCGACACGCTGCCGGCGGCGATGTGCACCGCATCGTCGCCCACGCCGAAGCGCTCGGCGAGTCGGGCGCGCAGCCGGGAAGCGGTGGCGTCGGGATACCGGTTCAGCTCCGAGGCGGCATGCACGGCCTCGAGGACGCCGGGCAGCGGGTCGAAGGGGTTCTCGTTGCTGGAGAGCTTGAACGCGTCGGCCGCGGCCTGCTTTCCCTGCCTGTAGGCCGGGAGCGCGGCGATCTCGGGGCGGATCCGGACGGGGATCTCGGGGGCGTCGGTCACCCTGCCGATTGTAGGCCTGGCATCTCGTGGCCATCGTGGCAGACTGACCGCCATGGGTTTCCTCATCCGTGTCGTCGTCAACGCGTTCGCGATCTGGGTCGTCACCCTCATCCCGGCGCTTCAGGTCTCGGTGATCGCATTCCCGCCGGGCGAGACGCTGCAGTTCGTGATCACCCTGCTCGTGGTCGCCGCGATCTTCGCCCTGGTGAACACCGTGATCGGCACGGTGATAAAGATCCTGGCGTTCCCGATCTACATCCTCACGCTCGGTCTGATCGGCCTGATCATCAACGCGTTCCTGTTGTGGCTGACCGCGTGGATCACGGGCTTCTGGAGCTGGGGCCTGCGCGTCGAGGACTTCTGGTGGGGCGTCGTCGCGGCGATCATCATCTCGCTCATCAACTGGATCTTCGGCATCATCCTGCGCCCGAAGCGCCGGGACTGATCGCCGCCGGTCCCGGCTCCGGTGCCGGGACGGCCGGGACGCGCACGGCCGCATACTCGATCACCTCGGCGGATGCCGCTCCCGCGAGCCCTGCGAAGACCTCGCGCACGGCATCCATCCGCGGATCCGCGGAGTCGTCGAGCAGCCGCGCCGTGTGCGCGTAGGTGTCGATCCCGTGCCCCGGGATCCCGAAGTCGTGCACGCCACCTGCGGGATCAGCGGTGCGTTCGGCGACGAAGCTCCCGGGTGCGCCGACGGGCGCGTTTCCGCCGCCGGCCAGCGCGGTCACGGGGTCGTCGCGGTGGCGGAGCGTCACGCTGAGCGTCCCGGCGTCGACATCCGCCTCGACCGGCGAGCCGAACGAGACGAGGGTCGCGGTGTCGTAGCCGCTCTCCACGGCCAGGTGTGCGGTCACCATGGCGCCCTGCGAGTGTCCGAACGCGTGCACCATGTCACCGGGGTGCGCACCGGCGTCGCGCAACGCCGCGAGCGTGGCGTCGTACGAAGCCGAGCGCTCTCCGCTGTAGAGCTCGATGTTCGACTCCATGTCGAACGGCTCCGTCGTGCCCGGGGCGATCGTGCGGGTTCCGGTCACGTAGACGGCGAACTGACGGGAGCCGTCCGCCATCTCGTAGCGCTCGACGCGGATGCGGCTCTGCCCCGACGGCATCCGTGCCGCCGCATCCGCGAGCGAGACCGGCGCATGCACGGGAGCGGGACGCGCGAGGGCCGACACGACGACGGGCTCCGCAACACCACGGAGGCGTGCGGTGGACGCAACGGCGCCCGCCCGGGTCGCCCCGATGCCCTGGAGCACGGTCCAGGTGACCCCGGCGGCGACGGAGCCGAAACCGGGAGCCAACCACCACAGTGCACCCGGCGCCTGGCGGGCGAGCTCGGCCGGCCAGAAGGCACCGTGCGCGAGGACCTCCCGGCGAGCGGATCCATCCACGTCCGGGTCAGCTTGCAGCAGCCCGCCGATGCGCGCGTCGAGCTGAGCGACGCGGGCCGCATCGTCCGCGGCCGCCGCCACGGCGCGCTCCGCCCGCAGCTCGATGAGCTCGTACACGTCGGCGGCCAAGCGGAGCTCACGGACGATGCCGTTCCCCTGATCGACGGCGGCCGCGATGAGGCGGCGGGCGCCCTCGACGGTCTCCGCCGGACCCCAGATCGCCGTCGAAGCGTCCCACAGCGCCCGCCCCGCAGCCGCGACCGATGTCGCGATCTCGTCGAGGTCGGCGGCGAGGACGGCGAACGCGGCGCTCGCATCCCGGAGCGACACCGTGTCCACAGCGACCGGGCCACCGCCGCGGATGTCGAGGTCGTCGCTCACTCCAGTCCCGTCCAGACGCGGGACTCGATGCGCAGGCGCGCGCGGACCGTTTCGTCGCGCGCGGCGGCCACCTCGCTCGGCAGGACGGCCACGGCGCGGCGCCACGCGTCGGCGGCGGCGAAGAACCGGGTGGCGGCATCCGTCTGCCATCTCGTGCGCTCGGCCGCCTGCACGGCGCCGACCGCGATGGTGTCGAGTCGACGGACTGCGTCATCGAGGCGTCTCTCGGCGCTCGACAACGCCTCGAGAGCTCGGGCCCACGCGCCGGCGTCGGCCGCCGTCAGAGCTTCGTCGAAGGGGCTCGCCATGGAAGGAGTCTGACCGGCGTCGCGAGCCGCACACGGCGCGCTCGGCGCGATTGGGGACAACGGGTGTCATGACCGCGTTGTGCAGGAACCGCCTCCCGGTCGCAGAATGGGTGGATGACCGTTCGCGCCGTGGAGCCCTTCCACGTCGTCTTCGTCTGCACCGGCAACATCTGCCGCTCGCCGATGGCGGAGGTCGTCTTCCGGTCGCTCGCCGACGCGGCCGGGCTCAGCGACCGGGTGGCATCGACGAGCGCCGGCACCGGGGACTGGCACGTCGGCGAACGAGCCGATCAGCGCACGATCGACGCGCTCGACCGGCACGGCTACGACGGCACCAGGCACCGCGCGAAGCAGTTCACGCACGCGGATTTCGCGCGCAACGACCTCGTGGTCGCGCTCGACCGCAGCCATGAGCGCATTCTCCGCGGGTGGGCGAGGACGGATGCCGACGCCGACAAGATCGCGCTGCTCATGTCCTTCGAGCAGGGCGGACTCACCCTCGACGTGCCCGACCCCTACTACGCGGGCCCCGCCATGTTCGACGACGTGCTGGAGATGATCGAGCGCGGCAGCACCGCACTCTTCCGGCAGCTGGAGCCGGCGATCCGCCCCGTGAAGGGCTGACCGCCGGCACCCGCGGCTACTTCTCGACGCGGACCGTGACCGTCTCGGTCGTGGCGTTGCCGGCGGCGTCGGTCGCGCGGTAGGTGAAGGTGTACACCGAGCGGTGTGCGGCGATGACCGTGAACCGCGTGTCGCTCAGCTGCGTCAGGGCCGCCTTGCGGTTTCCGGCCGCGACCGCCGAGACGAGCTCCACGCTCACATCGCCGGAGTCATCCGCCGCATCGACCGAGATCGTGACCTGGCGCGGCTTGCTGTTCGGCGGCCACACCGAATCCGGAGACGCGGTCGGCTCGAGCGTCGGGGGTGTCGTGTCGGGCAGCGTGAGGTCGAGGCCCACGACGACCGGGTCGTGGTCGCTCGAGCGGTACGCATCGGGCGCGTACAACTCGGCGACCTGATCGGCCGACTTGAACTCGGTGTTGTAGTCGAGCACCGTCGGCTCGTCCGCGTTGATCAGCCAGTGCTCGGCACCTGTGACGTCCTCGGCGAGCGACGTGCCGGCCAGCGCGTAATCGAGATACCCGAGCTGACCGTCGAAGACGTACGAGTACGCGTTCTCACCCTGGAACTCCGCGACCATGTCGGTGAAGCCCGCGTCGCGGAGTGCGTCGATCGGGTCTTCCTTGTCGTACGAGTTCAGGTCGCCGATGATGAGCTCGCGGCCGGCGCCCTGACCGGTCGGGTCGCCCGCGAGCCAGTCCGCGAGCGCTGTCGCGGCCAGCGTGCGGGTGATGTTGCAGTTGCCCGCACCGTCACCGAGGTCGGGGTCGCCCAGCGCGTTGCAGTCCGATCCCTTCGACTTGAAGTGGTTCACGACGACGGTGACCGGCTCGCTTCCCCCGACCTGCGCGAAGGTCTGCGCGAGCGCCGGCCGGTTGTTGTCTCGGAACCGCGGGTCGATCGCCGAGGTGAGCACCGCGACGTCGCCCTGCGGCTGCACGGCAGCCGGCTGGTAGATGAGTGCCGTGGTGATCGCGTCCGTGCCGACCACTCCGGTCGGGATGAACGCGTACGTGCCCGCGCCGGCGGCGGCGTTGAGCGCGTCCACGAGGGCGGCGACCGCCGTCCCGTTGTTCTCGATCTCGATGAGCCCGGTGATGTCCGCGTCGATCTGGGTGATCGCGCTGACGATCTTCGCCTGCTGGCGCTCGAACTCCGCCGCGGTGTTCGCACCGCGGTCGCCGAGGGTCGTGAAGTAGTTCAGCACGTTGAAGCTCGCGACCGTCACCTCGCCGCCGACCTCCGGCACGCCGCCGCGCGGGTTGGCGGCCGTGTACTCGGCGGCGCCGGTCGGCTGGATCGCCCATCCGCCGAAGCGGTAGTCCAGCACTCCGGTGATGCCCGTGAGCAGGTCGCCGCCGCGGAACGAGTTCGCCAGGGTGAACTCGGCGCCGTCGGGGTGGCGGAGCGGATCGGGGTTCTGCGCGCCCAGGCCGTCGTCGAGCGTGATGCGCTCGAGGGAGTTCTGCGCGGCGAGCGCGGTCGCCTCGGCCGAGCCGGGCTCGAACACCGCGGTCGGCTGCATCTGTCGCGTGAGGCCGACCTCGACGCTGCCGAACCGGCTGTACTCGAAGTACTCGAGGATCGACAGCGACTGCGGGAGCGTGACCGCCATGCCCTCGAGGGCCTCACGGGCGCCCACGTCGGCCGGGAGGGTGAGCGCCGTGGGCGCCGGCAGCGCGGCGCCGGTCGCGCAGACCTCCACCCCGCCCACGGTGATCTCCGTGAGCGACCCGCCGGCGGAGGCGAATTCGCTCACCGTGCCGGCGACGTTCACCACGTCTCCCGTGGACACATCGGTGGCGGCACCGGGTGCATAGATGAAGACACCGTCGGACGTGGCGGGATCGCCGTCACCGGCATCCTGGATGAAGTACCCGGTGAGCCCGCCCGCGGACTGGAAGTCGCCGACGACGACGCCCTCCACACGGACGACCTGCCCGACCACGGGCGAGGTGTCGCCGCTGCCCTGCACGGAGCCGATCGTGACGGTCTCGGCGTCGCAGTCCGCGTCACCGGGCTGCGGGCCGGGGTCGACGAAGGTCGCGTTCGCGCCGCCGGGGGTGTTCAGTGCCTCACCCGCGACGAGCGTGCCGGCGGAGCCCGGGATGCCGGCGAGGTCGAAGTCGTTGCGCACCCAGTCCGACGTGGCATCGGTGTCGGTGCCGTCCGGGATGCGCGAGGCTCCGCCGGGAGTGAAGGACAGCCCGTCGTAGCCCTGGGTGAGAGTGGTGCCGCCGTACGTGCGGTCGCCGGCGCCGCCGTCGTTCACGGCGATCGCGTCCACGACCGTGAGACCGAACGCCGCGTCGATCGTGCCGTCGTCGTCGGCGTCGAGATCGACGTTCAGCGCGGGGATCGCGCCGGTCACCAGCAGCAGGCTGAGCGTGCCGTTCTCCAGCGCGTTCGCGGGCAGCGAGGCGAGGGATCTGCCGGACGCGTCCGGAGCGGGGAAGGAGATGACGTCGTCGACGACGCCGAAGACGGGGGAATCGCCTTCGATCTCCAGCACGCGGTAGCCGGACAGGTCGGTGCCCGGCGGGGCGAGGAGTTCGACGTACTCGACGTCGGTGCCGGCGGTGCTGGCGGAGAACTCGTTGATCACGACTCCCCCGGTCGCCGCGGTGGCGGGCGCGGCGGGGAGGGATCCCGCGAGGGCGAGGACGAGGGCGGTGGATGCCGAGACAACGGTGGGACGGCGCACGAAGGCACTCCGATCGATGGGGGGATATCGGATACGCGCCCAGGCTACGTGCGACCGCCGACATGCGAAACCCCCTCTTCGCGGACCGTCGGGTGACCACCGGGTGAACACCGCCCGGGGCGTGCGGAGGCCCGCCCGGTAGGATCGCCTTTCGTGACCTCCCTCCCTCCGCAGCCGCTCAGCCCGCTCGACGGCCGGTACGTCGGTGCCGTGGGCGCCCTCTCCGAGTACCTCTCCGAGGCGGGCCTGAACCGGGCCCGCGTCGAGGTCGAGGTCGAGTGGCTCATCGCGCTCACGGACCGCTCGCTGTTCGGCACGTCCCCGCTGACGGATGCCGAGAAGGAGAGCCTGCGTGGGCTCTACCGCGACTTCGGGCAGGCCGAGATCGACTGGCTCGCCGAGAAGGAAGCTGTCACGCGCCACGACGTGAAGGCCGTCGAATACCTCGTCCGCGACCGGCTGTCCGCCCTCGGACTCGACGGGATCGCCGAGCTCACGCACTTCGCGTGCACGAGCGAGGACATCAACTCCGCCTCCTACGCCCTGACGGTCCAGCGTGCCGTGACCCGGGTGTGGCTGCCGAAGCTGCAGGGTGTGATCGACACGCTCCGTCGCCTGGCCGAGCAGCACCGCGACGCCGCGATGCTCTCCCGCACGCACGGCCAGCCCGCGACTCCGACCACGATGGGCAAGGAGCTCGCGGTCTTCGTCTGGCGCCTCGAGCGCGTCGCGGCGCAGGTGGCGGCATCCGAGTATCTGGCGAAGTTCTCCGGGGCCACCGGAACATGGTCGGCGCACCTGTCCGCCGAGCCCGACGTCGACTGGCCCGAGCTGTCGCGCCGCTTCATCGAGGGCCTCGGCATCGGATTCAACGTCCTGACCACCCAGATCGAATCGCACGATTGGCAGGTGGAGCTCTACGACCGCGTGCGCCATGCGGGCGGCATCCTGCACAACCTCGCGACGGATGTGTGGACCTACATCTCCCTCGGCTACTTCTCGCAGATCCCGGTCGCCGGCGCCACCGGATCCTCGACGATGCCGCACAAGATCAACCCGATCCGCTTCGAGAACGCCGAGGCCAACCTCGAGATCTCGGGCGGGCTGCTCGCGACGCTCGCCGCGACGCTCGTGACCTCGCGCCTGCAGCGCGACCTCACCGACTCCACGACGCAGCGCAACATCGGCGTGGGCCTGGGCCACTCGCTCCTCGCCCTGGACAACCTCCAGCGCGGCCTCGGCGAGATCGCCCTCGCGCAGCCGGTGCTGGATGCCGACCTCGACGGCAACTGGGAGGTGCTCGCCGAAGCGATCCAGACCGTCGTCCGCGCCGAGATCGCCGCCGGCCGCTCGCAGATCACCGACCCGTACGCGCTGCTGAAGGACCTCACGCGCGGCCGCCGTGTCGGCGCGCCGGAGCTCGCGGAATTCGTCCGGGGCCTCGACATCGGGGATGCCGCGAAGGAGCGCCTGCTCGCGCTGACCCCCGCGACCTATACGGGCCTGGCCTCGGCGCTGGTCGACGAGGTCGCAGCGCGCTGAGGCCGGGCCGGGCTCGCGAGGCGGACGGGCGACTCAGCGCTTCGTCGAACCCGCGGCGTCCGGGCCCGTGCCGTCGGCCGGCTTGTCCTTCGGCAGCAGCACCGGAGTGTCGATCTGCTTCTTCACCTGCGCCGGGTCCACCGCCAGGAGCATGAGGGCGACCATCACGAGCACGACGATGAACGTGATGCCGGCCACGATCAGGGCGAGCTGAAGCGCGGCGGGCGCCTGCTCGGGGCCGCGCTGCTGGAAGAAGCCCATCGAGACCAGCGTGACGATCCCGGCGAACAGCGCCGAGCCGAACGCGAGGCCGAGCAGCTGGACGGGCTTCATGAGGTCGCGGCGGGTGGGCTTGTCGTCGGTCATGCCGAGCCCCTCTCGTGTTCGGGGGCGGGAAGCGGCTCGGCGTCCACGGCATCGACCGCGCGGCGCGGGGAGAGTCCCGCGATCGCGAGGTACACGGCGAGGATCGCCGCGTAGCCGCCGAACAGGCCGACCCCGATGATGATCGCGGTGAGCGTGAACGTCTGATCGGCTTCGGTGATCGTGTACTGCAGTGCCGGGAATCCGGGCACGAACATGAGCGCGACGCCGAGGACGAGGGTCAGGATGCCGACCGTCATGCCGTCGCGGGGTGCCGTGCGGGCGGCAGCCGTCTTCGGCAGAGCCTTCGCCTCCCGCAGGCCGCGCGCGCCGACGATCGCCTCGATCAACCCGGTCAGCAGCGCCCAGGAGATGAGGATCACGAAGAACATCGCGTCGGTGCGCAGCTGCGCGACGCCGGCCGCGAGGCCCGCGATGACCGAGAGCGAACCGGCCGCCACCGACGGCCAGCGCGTGTCGACCGTGTAGACGAGCCAGCCGGCCGCGATGAGGACGAGGCCTGTCGCGAGCGCGAAGCCGCTGAAGATCGACAGGCCGATCACGGCGGAGTGGTCGGAGGAGAAGGTCACCATGATCGCCGCGATCGCCGCGAACGCCGCACGTGCGAGCTGCACGTGGCGCAGTTCGAAACTGCGGGTGGCGGACGGTTTCGTCACGGGATCTCCTGCTGCGGAGCGGGTGTGGGAACGCCGTCCAGTCTACGGCGTGCGGTGCACCCGGCAGCCGGTGCCGGCGGCGTCAGGTCCGGCGGGCGCCGTCGGCGGCACGGGCGCCCGCGGTGCCGTCCACGACGACGTCCGCGCGCGCGGCTGTGCCGTCGGCGGCGAAGAACGCGGCCTCCTCCGGCATCCACCGCTCCCACAGGTGACGGTGGCTCTCTCCGTCGCGGGCGATGCCGCGCCGCATCCGCTCATCGGCGGGCGCGTCGACCCACACCCGCACCGCGAGCCGGTCCGCGATCGCGCGACGCGTGCACGTCACGCCCTCGAAGATCACGAACGGCGCCGGCTCGACGCTCTTCCATCCGGCGAGGCCGTCGCCGAACTCGTCGCCCTGCCAGTCGCGCACCCGATATCGCGCCGTGCGGCCGGCCAGAAGCGGTTCGACGACCTCGGCGTCGAATCTCGGCCACCAGCCCGCGAAGTTCCCCCACGAGACGAAGTCGTCGATCTCGACGATCGGGGCGTCCAGTTCGTGCGCGACCGCGCGCGCGATCGTGGACTTGCCCGCGCCGGACGGCCCGTCGATCCCGATGAGCCGCACGCCCTCGAGGTCCGACGTGCGCGCCGCGTCGGTGATCGCGGCGACGATGTCGTGGTCGGGCATCGGACCATCCTGCCAGGCCGGGCCGCATGTGCCGGTGCGGGCATATCGTGAGCATCATGCACGCACACGAGGTGATCGTCGTCGGTGCCGGGCTCGCGGGGCTTCGCTGCGCGGTCCGGCTCGCCGCCGCGGGCGTCGACGTCGTGGTGCTCGAGCGGTCCGACGACGTGGGCGGTCGGCAGCGCACCGACCGCGTCGACGGCTTCCTGCTCGACCGGGGCTTCCAGGTGCTGAACCCCGCCTATCCGGCGGTCCGGCGCTGGGTCGACGTCGATGCGCTGGAGATGCGGTCCTTCCCGGTCGGGGTGCGCGTGCGCCGCGCGCACGGGGTGACTGAGCTGCACCACCCTCTGCGCCATCCCGGGCGTGTGGTGCCGACCCTGCGCAGTGGTCTGGTGAGCGTGCCGGATGCCGCCGCCCTGGCCCGCTGGATCGCCCCGGTGATGCTGCGCCCGCGTTCGGCGCTCCGCGGGACAGACCGGTCGCTGCGCGAGGGGTGGGACCGCGCGGGGCTCCGCGGAGCGCTGCGCGCAGAAGTGCTCGAGCCGTTCCTCGCGGGTGTCCTCGCGGACGACTCCGGCGCGACGTCGGACGCGTTCGCGCAGCTCCTGGTGCGGATGTTCGTCCTCGGCCGGCCCGGAGTACCGGCTCGGGGGATCCGCGCTCTGCCGGATCAGCTCGCCGAGGCCGTGCGGGCGGCGGGGGGCGGCATCCGCCTCGATCGCCGGGTGGACGGCGTCCGAGCCCAGCCGGGCGGTGTCGAGGTGTCGGTGGACGGTGGGGACCCCCGCACGGCCCGGGCAGTCGTCGTCGCGGTGGGGCCGGATGCCGTGTCCGACCTGCTCGACGTGCCGCGGCCGCGGACGCGCGGCCTGCAGACGTGGTGGTTCGCAGCGGAAGCGCCGCCCTCGGCATCCGCTCTCCTCAGCGTCGACGGGGTACGGTCCGGGCCCATCGTGAACACGGTGGTGATGACCCGCACCGCGCCGTCGTATGCGCCGACCGGCATGCACCTGATCGAGGCGACCTGCCTGATGCCCGGCGCGACCGAGCCGGAAGTGCGCCGGCACCTCGCGTTCATCTGGGGGCGGAGCGTCGCCGACTGGCGGCTGCTGCGCCGGGACGACATCCCCGACGCCCTGCCCGCGCAGGATCCGCCGCTGCGGGTGACCTCGCCCGCCCGCCTCGCCCCGGGTGTCTTCGTGGCCGGCGACCACCGGGACACCGCGTCGATCCAGGGCGCCCTCGTCTCGGGCGACCGGGTCGCGCGCCGAGTGCTCGCCGCGCTCCGCGCCTGACTGCTCCCCGCGAGAGGGCACTTTTGTAGGGCAACACGCCGTGCGAGAGGTGCATTCGTGCCCTCTCGCGCGCGGCAGAGGGCTACATCTGGTCGGCGACGATCGCGCCGACGGCCATCACTGCGGCGACCGGCCCGCACGAGGGCACGACGGGGAGCACGGACGCGTCGGCGATGCGCAGACCCGGCACACCCCGGACCCACCCGGCGCCGTCCACGACCGCAAGCGGGTCGTCCGCGGCGCCCATCGGCGCGGTGCCGCACGTATGCGCGGCGCTGCTCAGGTGCAGGGCGATCCACGCGTCCAGCAGAGCATCATCGTCCAGAGTGGCCGGATCGAGGTCGGCGAGCTCCTCCACGAGCTCGGCGAACGCCGGTGCGGCGAGGATCCCAGCCGCGCGGCGCACCCCGAGCCGCAACGCGGCCCGATCAGCCTCGTCCTGGAGGTAGTGGTACGCGATCGCGGGTGCGGCGAGCGGGTGAGCGGATGCCGGACGCACCGTCCCGCGCGAGCGGGGGCGCTGCAGCCCGACGATGAGCCCGAGCGTGCGGGCATCCGGCTCGGGAGCGGGCGGCTGTGTGCACGCGAGGATCTCGATTTCGTCCCCCGCGCCCCCGTCCGCGCCGATCCGCAGCGCGACCGGGAACGCTCCGTGCTCGTCCTCGGGACGCGGGCCTGGAACGGGGGCGCCGGGGCGCGGCATCCACTCGACCCACACCGTGGGGTGATCGCTGAACCCGGTGCCCACACCCGGCAGGTCGACGACCGGCTCGACCTGCAGCATTCCGGCGGGACCGAGGCCGGACGCGAGCAGCAGGCGCGCCGTGCCGAAGGCGCCCGCGCACAGCACGACCTCATCGGCGTCGATCACCGACAGCTCGCCGTCGGCGTCCGCGACCTCGACGCCGACCGCGCGGCCGTCCGCGAACACGACCCGCAGAACCCGGCAGTCGCTGCGCACGTGCACGCGATCATCGAGGAAGGCCTCGGCCGCCGTCCGGGGGGCACCGCCGACGATCGTGGTCGGCACAGCCACGGCGCTCCCGCCCGCCGCATCGGCGAACGCACGCGCTACCGGGTGCGTCGCCGGCGACGGGTGGGCCTGCATCCGGTCGCCGAGGTCGCGCATCACCGCCCGCACCCGATCGGGATCCCATGCGTCGCCGCCCGCGTCATGCCACGCCTCCAGGTCGACAGCATCGGGAAGCAGCCAGTACCCGCCGTTGACCACGGACGACCCGCCGACCGCTCGCCCGGGCCGCGCCCTGCCCGCGATGTCGTCGGTGAGTCGCGCGGGCAACGCCCAGGTCTCGGGGTGCGCGACCGCGGCGTCGAGCGCCCGGTCGGCGCGTCCCGCCATCACGGGTCGGCCCGCCTCGATCAGCGTGACGTCGTAGCGATCGGCGATCCGCGCCGCCAGCACACACCCTGCACTGCCGGCACCGACCACGACCACGCGCGGCAGTTCAGCATCCACCGTGCCATGATGCCCGATCGGGGCGACTCCGACCGACCGCGACGCCCGCGCGCGCCGTGCGAGGATGACCGGATGCGAGCCGTCCGCTTCTCGACCTTCACCGCCACCCCCGTCGTCGTCGAGGTCGCCGACCCCACGCCTCCCGCGCACGGGGCGGTGATCCGCGTGACGGCGACGGGCGTGTGCCGCAGCGACTGGCACGCCTGGCAGGGGCACGACTCGACAGTCGCTCTCCCCCATATTCCGGGACACGAATACGTCGGCGTCGTCGAGTCCGTCGGCGCGGACGTCCGGGACTGGGCTCCGGGCGCGCGCGTCACCGCGCCGTTCGTGAACGCGTGCGGCACGTGCCCGACCTGCCTCGAGGGCCGTCAGAGCATCTGTCCGCGGCAGACCCAGGCGGGTTTCGACCGCGACGGCTCCTTCGCCGAACGCGTCGTCGTGCATCACGCCGACATCAACCTCGTCGCGGTGCCGGATGAGATCGACGACGCGACCGCCGCAGGACTCGGCTGTCGCTTCGCCACCGCCTACCGCGCAGTGTCGAACCGCGCGCGCGTGGCGCCCGGCGAGGAGGTCGTGGTCTTCGGATGCGGCGGCGTCGGTCTCGCGGCGATCCTCGTCGCCCGCGCCCGCGGCGCACGTGTCGTCGCGGTCGACGTGTCTCCGGCGGCGCTCGAGCTCGCCGGGCGCCTCGGAGCGGCGGAGCTCCTGCAGGCCGCAGCACCCGGCCTCGACGAGCGCCTCCGCTCGGCGACCTCGGGCGGCGCCCACATCGTGATCGAGGCGATCGGCCGCGCCGAGCTCGTGCGGCACGGGCTCGGCTGCCTGCGCCCCGGCGGTCGGCACGTCCAGGTCGGGCTCCTCGCCGGCCGGGACGCCGACCCCTCGGTCGACCTCGGCCGCATCCTGGCGCTCGAACTCGAACTGCTCGGCAGCCACGGCATGTCCGCGCACGAGTACCCGGCGATGCTCGATGAGATCGCGCGCGGCATCCTCGATCCTGCCGCCCTTCTTGGGCGCACGATCACCCTCGATGAGGCCCCCGCCGCGCTCGTCGCGATGTCCGCGCCGTCGACCGCAGCGGGTACGACGGTGATCGTGCTCTAGGCCTCCAGCAGCGCCTTCATCCGCTCCAGCCCGGTCGCGAGGTTGTTGCGCACGCCCTCGCCGATCACCGGTTCGAACAGCCGCATCATCCCCGACGGGGTCGCCTCGATCGTCGCCGTCAGCAGCGTCGTCTGCTCGGACGCCGCCAGCTGGAGCACCAGCGACGTCTCCAGCGGCCCCTCGGTGCTCACGAAGGACATGAGCCGCGGCGGCTCGTAGGCCGTGACGCGCCAGTGGAACTCCACCTCCCGTCCCATCGCCCGCAGCTGCGAGCGCAGCGTGCTGCCGGCGCGCAGCGGAGGATCCGAGGTCAGTTCCTCCGACACGACGGTCTCGTCCCATCGCGGCCGGTTGGTGGGCTCGGCGATGAAGGCGAACACCCCTTCGGCGGGGTGGGCGATCTGCACGGTCTCGACGACGGTGATCATCGGTGTCCTTTCGAGGTCGGGACGATGACGGGCGCGGCGAAGCTCGTGAGGAATCCCGGGTGCCGGGCCGGCATCGCCAGCACCGAATCGGGAGCCCTGCCGGCGAGTTCGCCGAACCCGGCGTCGAAGACGAGGTCGTCGGAGAGGGCGAGGAGGTCGGCATCCACGAGAGGCCACGCCGGGTGCTCGTTCGCCGCCCACCGCGTGCGACCGAGGTGCGTCTCGTGGAAGCCCCAGCGGGCGGTCAAGAAGCGCGAGAGCGGGGTGTCGACAGGGGTGTCACCCACCCGGACGGCGATCCGGGTGCCGGGGCCGGTCGCGCGCCCGTCGACGCGGCGACGGCGCGACCGGTACTCGATCACGTCATCGCTCGCACGCACGCCGATGCGCGCCCAGCGGTACGGCAGGCCGAACAGGACACGCGCCGCCAGCACGGGGAGCAGGTGCTCGGCCTCGAGAGTGCGGAAGACGACACTCCGTCGCCCGGCATCATCGATGCCGTACGTGCGGACGTTGATCTCGGCGAATGTGCCGAGGAGCGGCACGGTGGGGAGCGGCAGGAAGCGGAAGTCCGACAGCACGAACGGCACGAGCCCGACCCACGCGGACCCGTCGAACGTGTCCGGGCGCACCCCGTGCGGCAGCATCCTCTCCACCGTCTCCGGCGGCACGCGCCAGTGCACGAACACCGCGCCGCTCCACCGCTGCGCGATCACCGCACGCCCGGGCAGGGCCGGGGCGTCCGAGCTGAGCGTCATCGCCGTCACCCGACCAGCACCGCGACGGTCAGGACGAGCGGCGCGAGCGGAATCGTGAGGGCCAGCATCCGGTCGACGCGCCCGCCGACCTCGGGCGAGCGCTCTCCCCGTCCGAGGGCCCACACCCCCACCCACACCGCCGCGATCGCGAGCAGGGCCGCGATCGTGATGATCCGGGTCGGGATGCCGACCCCCACGCCGACGATCGTCCCGCCGATCTGCGCGAACGCGATCACGCCCCACGGCACCACGGCCACGGCCACGGCGGACCCGAAGCCGAAGGCCCAGAGGCCCGCGCGTCCGGTCGCGGTCCGCCGGTCGTGCAGCGACAGCAAGAGCCCACCGGTCGCGCCGAGTGCGTAGAGCGGCACGAGCGAGGTCACCTCGGTGATGCCGTTGAGCTGGGCGACCAGGAACGTGACGACGCCGCCCACCTGAGAGTACTCGATCCAGCGGGACGCGTGGTGGTCGGCATCCCTCGCCCGCCCGCGTCGGATGCGGACTGTCGGGACGAGCGAGAGCAGGCGCATCACCGCGAGGAAGAGCAGGAGGACGGCGACGGCGGCCGGCAGCTGGACGTCGGCGACCGGGACCGATGCCCCGGCGAGCGCGAGCTCCGCAGACGAGCGCACCGGCGCTTCGGGCGGGCGCGCGAAGGTCGCGGTCACCGGAAGCGCGAGCCAGGGCTTCGCCTGTCCGACGACGAGCACGACGACGGCGGTGGTCCCGAGCACGACGGCGGTCACGGCGTCCGTGCGGACCGTGCGGGTCATCCGGCCTCCTCATGCGCGGCGTGGGTTTCGAGCGTACCCAGACTGCCGGTCGCCCGGGTCAGCGCGCGCGGCCGTGCACAACTCCTCGGATTCCGACGCGGAAGGGGCTGGACAGCCGGAATCCACCCGGATCGGCCGAGATCAGAGGAGTTGTGCACACGCGGGCTGGGTCAGCCGGCGGCGTCCTCAGCGACCGGAGCCCGGTGCGCCACCCGCACGGCGGCGATGCGGCGCCGATCCAGCTCGGTGACCTGGATCGTCCCGCCCTCGACCTCGATCGTGTCGCCGACGACGGCGAGCCGTCCGAGCTGCTCCACGACGAAGCCCGCGATCGTGTCGGACGCGCCGCGCGGCAGCTGGAGGCCGGTGAGCTCTTCGAAGTCCTGCAGGTTCAACCGTCCGTCCACCTCGCCGCCGGAGGTCGCCGGGTCGGCGGCGGTGTCGTACTCGTCGAAGATCTCGCCGACCACCTCCTCCACGAGGTCCTCGAGCGTCACGATGCCGTCGGTGCCGCCGTATTCGTCGACGACGACGGCGATCTGATGTCCGCCGGCGCGCAGGCGGGTCAGCGTGGGCAGCACGCGCGCGGTCGCCGGCACGTACGCGATCGGCCGCGCGATCCGCTGGATCGGCGCGCCCGGGTCGTCCGCTTCGAACAGATCGCGCACGTGGACGAAACCGGTGATGTCGTCGATCGAGCGATCCGACACCGGGAACCGCGAGAACGGCAGATCGCGCACCTGCACCAGGGCGTCGGCGATCGTCGCGGTCTCGTCGAGCGCGACGACCTCCGGGCGCGGTCGCATGACCTCGCTGATCTGACGGCCGCGGAGGGACAGGACGTCATCGAGGATGCGGCGCTCGTCCTCCGGAAGACCCTGGTGGCTCGCGACGATGTCGCGGATCTCCTCGTCGCTCATCTCGTCGGCGGTCTTGTGCGGATCGCCGCCGAGCAGGCGCACGAGCGCGTTCGTCGACACCGACAGCAGCCAGATGACCGGCTTCATGACGGTGGCGAAGCCGTCGAGCACCGGCGCGATCGCGTACGCGAACTGCGCGTTGCGCTGGATCGCGAGGCGCTTGGGGACGAGCTCGCCGAGCACGAGCGAGAGGTAGGCGATCAGCAGGGTGAGCACGAGGGTCGCCAGCGTCAGCGCCAGCGGCTCCGCGGCGCCGAGCCAGACGAACAGCGGCGCGACGGACGGCGCGATCGAGGTCGCGCCGTACGCCGCCGAGGCGAACCCGGCGACGGTCACGCCGATCTGCACCGCCGAGAGGAACGTGTTGGGGTTGCGGGCCAGATCCGCGACCTTCCGGCCCCGGCGACCGCGGGCCGAGATCGCGTTGATCTGGCTCTCGCGCAGCGTCACGAGGGCCATCTCGGTCGCGGCGAAGACGCCGCCGATCAGGACGAACAGGATCACCAGGCCGATGTTCCACAGCAGGTCGGCGGTCATCGGCCATGCTCCGATCCGGTGGCGCCGGGGGTCATCCCGGCACCGGGTCTATCGGGGTCGGCGGACGCGTCGGTTCGGCGCGCGGTGTTCACGGGGTCTCCTTGGTCGGTGAACGAGGTGGGCGGGGAAGGGATGCAGAACTCCACGGATCCGGTAGCGTCGGCGCCGATCTGCGGCGCGATCCGGCCCGGACGGCTCGGATCCGTGGAGTTCTGCAGACGGCTAGCGCGGGTCGCGCGCTTCGGCGATCTGCTCGGTGACCTCTTCGGGCTCGCGGATGCGGTCCTTGCGGGTCTTGATCAGGCTCGCGACGGTTGCGACGGCGATCGTGCCGGCGATGAACAGGAGCGAGACCCAGATCGGGATCTCGGGGATGACCTTCCAGGGCTCCCCGCCGTTGATGAACGGCAGCTCGTTCTTGTGCAGCGCGTGGATGAGCAGCTTCACGCCGATGAAGGCGAGGATGACCGCGAGTCCCTGTGCGAGGTACACGAGGCGCTCGAGCAGCCCGCCGATGAGGAAGAACAGCTGGCGCAGCCCCATGAGAGCGAAGGCGTTCGCGGTGAACACGATGTACGCCTCATTCGTGAGTCCGTAGATCGCGGGGATCGAGTCGACGGCGAAGATCAGGTCGACGAAGCCGATCGCGACGATCACGAGGAGCATCGGCGTGACGAAGCGGCGGCCGTCCTTCACGACGGTGAGCTTGTCGCCGTTGTACTCGTCGCTGACCGGCAGGTGGCGGCGCACGAACCGCATGAACTTGCCGTTCGCGGGGTCGGACTCGCCGTGCGCGAACGCCTGGCGGTAGGCGAGGAACAGCAGCAGACCGCCGAAGATCCAGAACACCCACGAGAAGTTCTCGATGAGTGCGGCACCGACGGCGATGAACGCGCCGCGCATGATGAGCGCGATCACGATGCCGATCATCAGCACCTTCTGCTGGTAGATCTTCGGCACGGCGAAGCCGGCCATGACGATCAGGAAGACGAAGAGGTTGTCGATCGACAGGGCCTTCTCGGTAAGGTAGCCGGCGAAGTACTCGCCGCCGTAGGTCCAGCCGGAGACCATGCCGATGCCCACGCCGAACAGCAGCGCGAGGCCGATGTAGAAGGCCGACCAGCGCGCCGATTCGCCGATGGACGGCTCGTGGGGCTTGCGGACGTGCGCGTAGAACTCGTAGACGAAGAAGGCGATCGTGACCGCGATCGTGATGATCCAGACGAGCGGAGTGACGTTCACAGCAGGGGTTCCCATCCTTGGCGTTGACGATTCAGCGCCAAGGTCTTCTCCATCCTCGAGATCGAGGACCGGGGGCCCGGGATGCGATCGCATCCGTAGTGACGAGCCGGCCGTGTCGGAGTACTCCCCTTGGTCCGACGATTCTATGCGCCCGAATGGGCCTCTTCCTGAGAACCGTCTGAGTGCCGAACGTGCGAGGGTGGTCGGATGCCGTTCCCGATCGTCCCGAGATCCTTGGCGACCGAAGAGTTCGTCCTGCGCCCGATCACCGCCGCGGACGCCGCGCGCGACCACGCGGCGGTGATGGAGACGCGCGCCGATCTGCGCGTGTGGGAGCAGTCGACCTGGCCGGCGGACGATTTCACCATCGATGCGAACCGCGAGGACCTCGTCGACCTCGAGCGCCGGCACGCCGAGGGCCGCGCCTTCACGTTCACGGTCGTCGATCCGTCGGACTCCGAGTGCCTGGGATGCGTCTACGTCTTCGCCCCGACGGCGTCGTTCCTCGCGCAGGCGACGGTCACCCCGCTGGCCGGAGAAGTCTGGCTCGAGCAGGATGCCGTCGTCTACTTCTGGGTCCGGGCGAGCCGCGCCGCGACCGGGATGGACGCGCGGCTGCTCGCGGCACTGCGGCCGTGGTTCCGCGACGAGTGGAAGACCCCGCGGACGGTGTTCGTGACGAACGAGCTCTTCACCCACCAGGTCGGACTCCTCGAACGGGCGGGCCTGACGCCGGCCTTCCGGTTCATCGAACCCGACAAGCCCGGCCCGTACGTCGCGTTCGCCTGACGGTCAGGACAGCAGCACGAGCTGCTGGGTCGCGCGCGTCATCGACACGTACCGGTCGACCGCGCCGGTCAGACCCGGGCCGAACGACTCCGGATCCACGAGCACGACGAGATCGAACTCGAGGCCCTTGACCAGCTCGGGCGTGAGCACGCGCACCCGTTCGCGCGGTGAGGCGTCGGCATCCCCGATCACGACCGCCGTGCCGTCCGGCGACCGCTCCTCCCACGCGTCGAGGATGGCCGACAGCTCGTCGCGGCGAGCGCGCCGCACCGGCACCCCCGTCCGGCGGATCGAGACCGGCACATTCGCGTCCGGCAGCGCGGCGCGGATGACCGGCCCCGCGACCTCCATCACCTCTTCGGGGGTGCGGTAGTTCACGCCGAGCGTGGACACCGTGACCCGGTCGACGCCGATGCGCGACAGGCGCTCGGTCCACGACTCTGCGAATCCCGCGCGGGCCTGCGCCCGGTCGCCGACGATCGTGAGGCTCCGCGACGGACACCGCCGCAGCACCATTCGCCACTGCGCCTCGGTGAGCTCCTGCGCCTCATCGACCACGATGTGCCCGAACGGCCCGGCGAGCACGTCATCGGGCGCCGCGTCGCGGCGGGCGAGCGTCCGGCGCAGATCCTGCCCGCGCAGCATCGACATGATCTTCAGGTCGCCGTCGTCGGCGGCGATCAGATCGCCGATGACGTCCGCCCGCACGCGCTCCTCCGCAGCCGCCTCGCGCCGCGCCCGCTCCGCCCGCACGTGCGCGTGCGGGTCTCCGACGGCGAAGCGGGCGGCATCCCGCAGCGGTCCGTCGACGTCGGTCCACGCCGCCGGTGCGTCGACGAGCGCGCGGATGCCGGCCTCCCCGAGCCCGGGCGCGCATCGTCGCAGCATGTCGGCCGACGACAGGAGTCCCCGCAGCAGCGCGTCCGGGTCCAGCAGCGGCCACATCCGGTCGAACGCCGCACGTATCGCCTCGTCGCTCTCGAGCGCCTCGCGCACGGACTCCTCCTGCCCGGCATCCCGTCCGTACGCGTCGAAGTCGCGCTCCCGAGGCCGCGACGCGTCGCCCCATCCGTCGCTCCACCGGTCGTCGGCCGGCGTTGCGAGGTCGTCGACGCGCTCCGTGAGCAGGTCGATCAGCCGCTCCCACGCCTGCGCGCGGACGGTGTTGTGCGCGGCGCCGTCATCGGCCTCGAAGATCTCCTCCCACTCCGCGGGACCGATGACGACATCGCCCCAGGCGGTGTCGATCGCGAGCGTACGACCGGGCGGCCGCTGCCACAGCCGCACCGCCGCCTCGATCCCGTCGACGAGCACGGCACTCTCCTTCGCTCTCCGTACGGCCGGATCCTCCTCGCGTCCGACCGGACCCGCGTCCGGCACGAGATCGCCGATCGCGCATACGAGGGCACCGTCCTCCCCGAGGCCCGGCAGCACGTCGTCGACGTAGTCGACGTACGGCCGGTGCGGCCCGACGAACAGCAGGCCGCCGGCCCCGGCGAGCGTCGGATCCGCGTACAGCAGGTACGCCGCCCGGTGCAGGGCGACGACGGTCTTGCCCGTCCCGGGACCGCCGTCGACGATGCGAGCACCGCGGGCGCCCGCCCGGATGATCGCGTCCTGATCGGTCTGGATCGTCGCGAGCACATCGCGCATCTTCGCCGACCGACTCGCTCCGAGGCTCGCGATGAAGGCGGACTCGTCATCCAGCGCCGCCGAGTGATCGACGCCGTCCGCTGCGAACACCTCGTCCCAGTAGTCGACGATGCGCCCGCCGCTCCATCGGTAGCGCCGCCGCAGCGCGAGCCCCATGGGGTGCAGCACGCTCGCGGCGAAGAACGGCTCGGATGCCGGCGCCCGCCAATCCGTCAGCAGCCGGTCCTCGTCGTCATCGGCCAGGCCGAACCGGCCGATGTACGAGGCGCGGCCCTCGACATCGACCATCTTGCCGATGCACACGTCGACGCCGAAGCGACCGAGCACCCGCGCGCGTGCGCTGAGTCGCTGCACGTCGAGGTCGCGCTCGAGTGCCCGCTGTCCGGAGCCGGCAGGCGCCCGACGCGCCGCGGCGAGCCGGACCTCCGCGTCCGCGCGGGTCTGGGCAAGAGCGGCTGCGACGCGGGCGAAGTGCCTCCGATCGTCTCCGATCAGCGCATCGGTCGCCTTGGCATGCAGCCGCGGCGGCAGGGCGAAGATCTCGTCGGTCTCGGTGGAGTGCGGCATCCGGCCCCCTTGTCTGGCGCACGGATTACCCGCGCGACCTGCGATTCTCGCGCGAGGAGGGGGTCTTGCCGCAAGCCCCCCTCCGCGCGGGATAATGGAGAGGGAGGACACGTCACCCGCGCAGGGCGTCCGCTTTCGCGGTGAGCACCTGCCGCTGGGCCTCGTTCGCGGTGAGCGCCGCGGCCGTCAGCAGCTCCGACCGGGCCTCGTCCGCGCGACCGAGACGCGAGAGCAGTTCGCCGCGCACGCTCGGCACGAGGTGCGAGCCCGGCAGCGCGCCGGACTGCTCGAGAGCGTCGACGATCGCCAGGGCTTCTGCCGGGCCCGACGCCATCGACACCGCGACCGCACGGTTGAGCTCCACGATCGGGTTCGGCGCGATGCGGCCGAGGACGTCGTACAGCAGCACGATCCGCGCCCAGTCGGTCTCCTCCACACTCGGCGCGATCGCGTGGCACTGCGCGATCGCCGCCTGCAGCGCGTAGGCGCCGCGCCCGACACGACGCGCAGCCGCGGCGGCGTCCGCGCGGGCGAGCAGCAGGTTCGCGCGCGCGATCTGGCCGTGGTCCCAGCGGCGGCGGTCCTGGTCTGCCAGGAGCACCGGTGTCCCGTCGCGCTCCTCGCGCGCCGCGAACCGCGAGCGCTGGAACTCCATGAGCGCAACCAGCGCGATCGGTTCGGGTTCGTGCGGCAGCAGCACGGATACCGTTCGGCCGAGGCGGATCGCCTCATCGGCGAGATCCGGCCGCACCCACCGGTCGCCCCCGGTCGCGGCATAGCCCTCGGTGAAGACGAGGTAGATCACCCCGAGGACCGCCGTCAGCCGCGCTTTCCACTCCGACGGATCCGGCGTCTCGAACGGCACATTCGCGGCCGCGAGCGACTTCTTCGCCCGGGTGATGCGCGCCTGCACGGTCGGGACGCTCGTGAGCATCATGCGCGCGATCTCGTCGGTCGACAGCCCCGCCACGACCCGGAGCGTCAGCGCGACCTGCGATTCGCGCGAGAGGACGGGGTGACACGCGGTGAAGACGAGGCGGAGCACGTCGTCGTCGATCGGCATCCATTCGTCGTCGGATGCCGCGTCCAACGAGTGCGCGATCTGCCGGTACCGGTCATCCAGCGCGCCGCGCCGGCGCCACGTGTCGATCGCGCGACGCTTGGCGACCGCGGTCAGCCAGGCGCCTGGATTGCTGGGGACACCTGTGGCGGGCCACGCGCGCAGCGCCTCGAGCACGGCATCGTGCGCGACGTCCTCGGCGAGGCCGAGATCGCCGGTCTTCTTGGCGACGGATGCGACGATCCGGATGCCTTCGATGCGCCAGACGGCCTCGACCTCGCGGCGAGTCTCGTCGGTCATGCCGAGGTCACGCCTTGGCGGCCTCCTCGGCGCGCCACTCCTTCTCCTTCTGGATGTACTCGTTGTCGGCGTAGTCCGCGAAGTCGGACTCGTCGGTCACGCGACGCACTTCGAGCTTGTTGCCGGGTCCGAGCGGGCAGCGCTTGGCCCACTCGAGCGCCTCCTCGGCGGTCGAGGTCTGGAGGATCCAGAAGCCGTTGAACAGCTCGTGCACCTCGCCGTAGGGGCCATCACTGACGACGGGCTCCTCCGCGGTGAACTCCACGACGTAGCCCGGCTCAGGCGCGAGGCCGTCACCGCCGACCATGACGCCGGCTTTCATCAGGGCCTCGTTGTAGGCGCCCATCGCGTTGATGACGGCTTCGAAGTCCATGTTCTCGTAGTTGTCCACGGCCTCCTGCGTCGCCCGCATGATCAGCATGTGCTTCATTTCGACTCCTTCTCAGCGCCTCTGCGCTTCGCTCCGAGGGCTCTTGTTCGCCCTTTCACTATCGCGTCGATCGGCGCGGAGCGGAATCGACATCGGCCCTGAAACTTTTTCGCGCCGATGTCGTCGCGCTCTCAGGAGAATCTGCGCGCGGGGTCCGGTCCGAGGCTCGGAGCCGCGCATTTCTCCTGACGACGCGACACCGCCCACCCGTAGGATCGCAGAGTAAGCCCGCGCCGCACAGGAGTTCACCGACATGACGACGCCCCCGGCCGCCCCCGTGCAGAAGCGCCGCCTCGACGTCCTCGGCCTGATCGCGATCGTCGTCGCGAGCCTGGCGCTCGTGCCGTCGCTCCTGGTTTTCCTCATCGGGCTGATCCCCGAGATGAATGCGATCTGGTGGCTCGGCATCATCCTGATCCCCGCGCTCGGCGTCGCCGGTGTGATCGCCCTCGTGCTCGCGATCATCGGTGTGATCGTCGCGGTGCGCCGCGGCACGCGGTTCGTGCTGTCGATCGTCGGCGGCGTGCTCGGCATCCTGCTCCTGCTGCCGATCGCGGCGATCTTCATCGGCCCGTCCACATGACCGTCTCGCGGGGAGACGAGCACGGAGGGTGAAGACCGGGGCGTTCGCGCGGTACTGGGCGGCAGCGGCGATCAGCTCGTTCGGCACCGCGGTCACCGCGGTGGCCATGCCGGTGCTCGTCGTTCAGGTGCTGGGTGCTTCGCCGCTGCAGGTGGGCCTCGTGAGCGCCGCGCAGTTCCTGCCCTACGGTCTCCTCGGCCCGTTCGCCGGCGTCTACGTCGACCGATGGAGGCGCACGCAGACGCTCATCTGGGCGAGCGTCGGCCGCGCGCTCTCACTCGGCGCGATCGTGGTGCTGTGGCTCACCGGTGTGCTGCAGATCTGGATGCTCGTGCTCGCTCTGCTCGCCTTCGGGTCGTTCTCGGTGTTCGGCTTCGCGGCCACGCAGTCGCTGCTCCCCCGGCTCGTCCGCCGAGAGGACCTGGTCACGGCGAACGCGCGTCTGGACCAGACGGATGCCGCCGCCCAGACTCTCGGGCCGACCCTGGGCGGCGGCCTGGTGGGTCTGCTCGGCGCCCCGATCGCGATCGCCGTGGATGCTGTGAGCTACCTGATCGAAGCGGTGCTCGTCGCCGGGGTGAAGGTGACCGACCCGCGCGCGAGCGCGCCGCGGCGCAAGCTCTGGACCGAGATCGGCGAAGGCTTGCGCTTCGCCTACCGCCACCCCACGCTGACGCCGCTCGCCGTGTCCACCCACATGTGGTTCCTCGCGAACGGTGCGGCCCTGACCGTGCTGTCGTTATTGGCGCTGCGCACCCTCGGACTCTCCCCGTTCGCTTTCGGTCTGCTGTTCACGGCATTCGGTCTCGCGAGTCTGGTCGGCGCGTCCCTGGCCCCCGCGGTCGGGCGCCGGCTCGGTTCCGGTCGCGCCGTGATCTTCTCTCGTTGGGCGTATCCGCTCGCCTGGCTGCTCGTTCTGGTGGCGCCGACGACCCCGATCGCGCTGCCCCTCCTCTTCACGGGACTCGCCGTTCAGGGCCTCGCTGCCGGCGTGGAGAACGCCCACGAGATGGGCTTCTGGCAGAGGGAGACTCCTGACGAGCTGCTCGGGCGCACCAACGCGTTCCGGCGATCGGCGAACCGCACTCTGGCGGCTGTCGGCGCGCTGCTCGCCGGCGTCCTCGCCGGCGCGGTCGGCGAGGCACCCGTCCTGGCGGGCGTCACGGTCGTGTTCGCCCTCGCGGCGGTCGCGCTCAGCCTCTCTCCTCTGCGCCATCGGTCCGGAGCGGCGGCCGAATGAACGCATCCGAGCCTTCCGACGTGGCTGTCCACGAGCGTCGACGACTCCTCTCCCTCGCCTACCGGATGACGGGGACGCTGGCGGACGCCGAGGATATCGTCCAGGAGACCTATATCCGCTGGTACCGACTCGATGATCGGGAGCGCAACGCCATCCGGGTTCCCGCCGCCTGGCTCACCCACGTCGCCTCCCGCATCGCTCTGGACCTGATCGGGTCGGCGCACGCGCGCCGGGAGCAGTCGTCGGGGCAGTGGTTGCCCGAGCCGATACCGGCCGGGTTGTTCGCCGAAGGGACGCCGGCGGACCCTCTGGAGCACGCGGTGCGCGACGATGAGGTGAGCACGGCGCTGCTCCTGGTGCTCGAGTCGATGACTCCCTTGGAGCGCGTCGCCTTCGTGCTGCACGATGTCTTCGCCGTGCCCTTCGCGGAGGTCGCCGAGATCATCGGACGCTCCGCGCCGGCAGCCCGGCAGCTCGCCACCGCGGCGCGTCGTCGCGTCCGGGCCGGACGCACGCGAGTCGTCGAGCCCGGCGAGCACGAGGACGTGGTGCGCGCGTTCCAGGTCGCGGCGCGGGAGGGTGATATCACCGCACTGCTGCGGACCCTCGCCCCCGAGGTCGAGGCCCGCGCGGACGGTGGCGACGTGGTGCGCGTGGCACCCAATGTCGTGCGGGGGTCGGACCGGGTGGCGCGGTACCTGCTGGGCGTGCTGCACAAGCAGCCCGACATCCGATTCGAAGAGCTTCGCACTGCCGACGGCCTCGCGTACGGGATGCTGGGCGGGGACACCTTGGTCGGCATCACGGCGTTCCACGTCGAGGATGCGCGGATCACCGACGTGTGGATCGTCATGGATCCGCGAAAGCTCACCGCATGGATGCCACTCGAAGCCGACTGACCTCACATTTCGCAGCGCTGCGTCGTCAGATCAGTGAGGTGGTTCGGGAGGGTCCCGTCGCCTCAGGAGGAGCAGCATGAGAATCGCCGTCGCCGGAGGAACCGGCACCGTCGGCCGCCATGTCGTCGAGACGGCTCGCGGACGCGGACACGAGGTGGTGGTGCTGTCACGCAGCGTCGGGGTCGACGTGCTGACGGGACAGGGTCTGGACGCGGGCCTCCGGGGAGCGGATGCCGTGATCGATACGGTGAACGCGACCACACTGTCGACCCGGAAGGCGGTCGCCTTCTTCGAGCGGAGCACCACGCAGCTCCTCGACGCCGGAGCGCGTGCCGGCACCGGTCATCACGTCACCCTCTCGATCGTGGGCATCGACGGGATCGACACGTCCTACTACGCGGGCAAGCTCGCGCAGGAGCGCCTGGTGGCGGCATCCGCCGTGCCGCACACGATCGCGCGCACGAGCCAGTTCCACGAGTTCGCGCAGCAGATCGCGCGCCAGACCACGCTCGGCCCGCTGACCATCGTGCCGAAGACGCTCACGCGACCCGTCGCCGCGCGCGAGGTCGCCGAGCACCTGGTCATGATCGCCGAGGGTGCGCCGCGGGGGCGGGTGACCGATCTCATCGGACCGCGTGACGAGGTGCTCGCCGACATGGTGCGCCGGATGTATGCCGAGCGCGGCATCCGTCGTCGCGTCCTCGAGATGCGCTTCCCCGGTGCGTACGGGCGCGGCCTCGCGTCGGGCGCGTTGCGCGGCGACGGCTCGGCCGAGACGGCGACGATCGGCTTCGACGAATGGCTCCGCGCGAGGCCCCTCGCGGAGTCTTGATCGTCGGCGTCGCGCGGGAGTACCTTCGAGCCGATGCCGCTCGCCCAGCCCGAACTCGACCTGCTGTGGGACTTCTCCGACGCCCCCGCCTCAGAGAAGCGTCTGCGCGAGGCCGCCGAGAGCGCGGTGGACCCCGGTGTCCGGGCAGAGCTTCAGACGCAGGTGGCGCGCGCCCTCGGTCTGCAGGACCGGTTCGCCGAGGCGGACGCGTTTCTGGACACCATCACGTCCGACGCGCCCGCCGTGCGGACGCGGGTCGCCCTCGAACGCGGTCGGGTCCGCAACTCCCGCGGTGAGCCCGACGCGGCGGTGCCGTACTTCCGCTCGGCCACCGAGGTCGCCGCAGCCGCCGACCTGGTGTTCCTGCAGGTCGACGCGCTGCACATGCTCGCGATCGCCGAGCCGGCCCACGCCGGTCGGTGGACGGCGCGGGCGCAGGAGGTGCTCGCCGACGTGACCGACGAGCGCACCCTGCGGTGGAACGTCGCCCTGCACAACAACGCCGGCTGGACGTCCTTCGACGCCGGGCGCATCGATGAGGCGATCGCCGCGTTCGAGCGTGCACGGGAGGCCGCCGTCCGGTGGGGCACCCCGCAGCAGGTCCAGTGGGCGGACGAAGCGCTCGAGGAAGCTCGGGCCGCGCGCGGCTGAGCCCGCCGCGTCTCAGTGCAGGCTCTCGCCCCGCTTGAGCATCTCGACGTACTCGGCGACCCGCGCCGCTCGCGACTCCGGTCGCTTCAGGTTGGCGACGCGGAACGACATCGCGAACCTGTTCTGCGCCGTCTGGCGGGCGAAGGCTTCAGCGAGCAGCGGGTCGGCATCCAGCGCCGCCTGCAACTCGGGCGGGAGCTCGCCGTCGCTCTGCCGGTAGGCGCGATCCCATCGCCCGTCCTCTTTCGCGCGGTCGATCTCGCGCTGCCCTTCGGGCCGCATCCGCCCCTCGTCGATGAGCCGCGCGACGTGGCCGATGTTGACCTTCGACCACGGGCTGCGGGCCCGTCGCGGGGTGAACGCCTGCAGGAAGTAGTCCGCGTCGAGGGACTTCGACTGCCCGTCGATCCAGCCGAAGCAGAGGGCGACGTCGAGCGCCTCGCCGTAGAGGATGCCGGGCCGCGTGCTCGCCTTCTTCCTCAGGCGCAGTCGGACACCGTCCGTGTGGGGATCGGCATCCAGCCAGGCCTCCCACTGCGCGACCGTGTCGACGTGCAGCACGGGCTTGTCGTCGAAGCTGGCCATGACGGGAGGCTAGTGCGGTCCGCCGACGCTCGACAGGTTCAGGCGCAGACGCGGACGCGCCGACCCTCGAACCCGATGACGTCGCCGAGCTGCAGCTGGCGTCCGCGGCGGCGGTCGACCTCGCCGTTCACGGTCACGAACCCGTCGATGATCGCCTCTTTCACGTCGCCGCCCGAATCGAGCAGCCCGGCGAACTTGAGGAACTGTCCCAGGCGGATGCCGTCACCGCCGATCGAGACGTCGGTAATGGGGGCGGGCGTGGCCATTCAGACAGGCTAGCCGGTGGGGGCCGGATCGGGATCGAGGTGCCCCCGAGCCGCGTCGGCCGCGGCCTGGCACGCGACGGTCGTCACCGCTCCGTCCGCAGTGAGGGTCGCGGTCTGACCCGCGCGGTACTGCGCCTCCCGGGGGTGCGCGGGATAGCCGTCGATCGAGTCGTAGCGGGCGACCGCGAGACCGGCGGTGAGGACGGACATGCCGACGTCGACGCCGTCCGCGGTGTCGACGTAGCGCAGGAGCCGCCCATACCGATCGGTGTCGTTCTCGCCGTCGGGCAGGGTCAGCGTGATCGCCGCCCCCGGGCTGAGCAGGGCCGAGACCTGCGCCGCGGCCTCGGCGTATCCGCACTCGTCCCTCTCGGGGGCGTCGATGCCGATGATGCGCACCGTGCCGACGCTCGACTCGATCGTGTCGCCGTCGATCACCGACACCAGGGTGGCCTCGGCTGCCCCCGGCGGCACGGTCGGCTCAGGAAGCTCCGCCGGCGCGCACCCCGCGAGGAGGACCGCGAACACCACGACGAGCGCGGCTCCCCCGACCTTCCCCATCTGCCTGAGCCTAGGGGACCGGTCCCCCGCGCTCACTGCGGGGCGGCATCCCTCAGCGGCTCGAGAGCGTCCAGCAGGAGGTCGAGCCCGAAGAGGAACTCCTCGGAAGGGTCGTAGCCCGACGCGGCGAGCGCGAGCGCGGCCTCGTGGAGATAGGGGAACTGCTCGGGGGGCAGCTGAGGGAGGAAGACGTCCTGCGTGATGTCGGGCAACTCCTCCGCCGTGTCGATGGGCAGGCTCGCCTCCTGCAGGGCGAAGCCGTACACGTGGCTGTCGAGGAGCCAGTTCGCGTGCGTCGCCATCACGACGGAGAAGCCGGCTCGGCGGAGGCACGCGGTGACCGCCTCGCGGTGTCGCAGATTCGCGGGACCGGGTGAGGTTCGCGACTCCATCAGGCCGATGGCCCACGGATGCCGGGCGAGCACGTCCCGCGCAGAGACCGCGCGCCCGCGCATGGCCGTCCGCCAGTCGGCCTCGGCGGACGGAAGCTCGATCTCCGCGAAGACGACGTCGATCATCGCGTCGAGCAGCTCCTCCTTGTTCGCGACGTAGTGATAGAGCGACATCGCTCCCGCGCCCAGCACGGTCGCCAACCGACGCATGCTCAGCCCGTCCACGCCCTCGCGATCGGCGAGGCGGATGGCCTCCTCGACCACACGCGGGGTGCTGAGCCCCGACTCCGTCGCCAGCCGGCGTCGCTCGCTCACTGTTTTGGGTCTCCTCGCTCGTCGGATCGACTTGACAAGCGTACGGTGTACGACTCATAGTACAGCGTACGACGTACAGTGTACGAAAACCCGGCGTGAATGCGCCCGAGAAAGGACCGCTTCCATGAGCGATCGAACCCGACCCCTCGACGACCCACGCATGCCCGTGCGCGCGAAGCTCGCCGCGGCGTGGACGAGCTTCATGTTCTTGTACATCTACGTGGACTACTACCACCTGTATCGTCCCGGCATCCTCGACGACATCGCCGCGGGGATCGTCTTCGAGTTCGACATCAGCCCCGCGCTGATGACGGGCTTCCTCGCCCTCGTCTCGGTCCCGGCGCTGATGGTCGTGCTGTCGATGGCGTTGCCCGCGCGGGTCAGCCGGGTCGTGAACCTCGTCGCGGCATCGCTGTACATCCCGGTGACGATCTTCAACGCGGTCGGCGAGTCGTGGGAGTGGGCCGCGTTCTACACGCTCTCGATCGGACTCGAGCTGGTGCTGCTGGCGTTCATCCTGCGGTCCGCCTGGACGTGGCCGCGGGTCCCCGTCGACGCCGACCCGCGGATGCCGCTCGCGTCGACCCGCTGACGCAATCTCGGCCAGAGCCTCGGCACCGCCCGAGAAGATGCGAAAATCGATGTATGACGAGCACAACCGCCCCTTCCGCCCGCCCCGCCATGCCGTCAGAACTGGCTCGAGAGGAGCGGGCCTCGAAGAACGGCCGCGGAATCGCGATCGCCGGCCTCGCCTTCGGGATCTACTTCCTGCTGATCTCCCTGCTGATGCTGTGGCCCGACCCGGCTGCCAACGTCGTGGGCACGCTGCTGATCGCCGTCATCGGCCTCTTCTTCACCGTCGTCGGCGCGGTCGGCCTCGCCCGGTCCTCGCAGCGGATCCGCGAGTTCAAGGCCCGCCGCGGGACCCCCGCCACGAGCTGAGACCCGATCCGGCCCGCCGCCCGACGGGCGCCCAGGCCGGCCTCAGAGGTCGCCCGCGGCGCCGTGCGTGTGCATGCGCTCCCCCGATGCACTGAAGATGCTGATGATCTCAGCCGGTCCGTCCGCGGTGGCGCTCAGACTGTGCGGCAGGCGGGTGTCGAACTCGGCCGCTTCTCCTCGTTCGATGACGTGCTCGTGTCCGTCGAGCATGAGGCGGAGGCGACCGCGGAGCACGTACAGCCACTCGTAGCCGTCGTGGATCCGGGGCGGGGGCGCCTGCCCGCTGGCGGCGTACGTGACCTTGAAGGTCTGTACCGGCGAGTGGTCGAGCGTCAGCGGCGCGATGATCATCCCATCGCGGCGCTCGATGGCCCGGCGCACGCGCGGATCGCTGGACCCGTGCGGCACGAGATCGTCGATGCGGATGCCGAGCTGGCGCGTGAGCGGCAGCAGCAGTGCGAGCGACGCCTGGCGCTTGCCTGACTCCAGGCGGGACAGCGTGCTCGCGGACATCCCCGCGCGCGCCGAGAGGTCATCGAGGGTCCAGCCGCGCTCTCGACGAGCGGCGCGCAAGCGGGGACCGATCTGCTCCAGGGCGGCATTCATGGGCTCATCTTGCCACTTCAGCAAGGAAACTTGCGTTATGGCCGATCGGACATCAAGTCTGGACCCATGACAGACGAATGGGATGCGGTGATCATCGGCGGCGGCGCGGCTGGGCTGAGTGCCGCGCAGATGCTGGGGCGGTCGCGTCGCCGCACCCTCGTGATCGACGGCGGGATGCCGCGCAATCGGTTCGCCGCGCACATGCACGGTGTGCTCGGGCACGACGGTGTGGACCCCGCCGATCTGATCGAGAGAGGGCGCGCGGAGGCCCGCGCGTATGGCGTCGAATTCGTGAAGGGCGCGGTCGCCGGCCTCACCGACGACGACGACCGGATCCGCGTGCATCGCACCGACGGTGTGGTGCACACCGCACGCGCCGTCATCATCGCCTCCGGCGTCCGCGACGAGCTGCCCGCCGTACCGGGCCTCGAGGGGGAGTGGGGCACGCGCGTTCTGCACTGCCCGTACTGTCACGGCTGGGAGGTCGCCGGCACACGTCTCGCGGTCCTCGCGACCTCGCCGATGAGCGCGCACCAGGTCCAGCTCGTCCGGCAGCTCTCCGACGACGTGATCGCCTTCACCGCGACGGCCGAACCGTGGAGCGAGGACCTCGTCGCTCGGTTCGCTGCCCGCGGCATCCGCGTCGTCTCAGCGGGCGTCGCCCGCGTCGTGCCCGGCGAGGACGGGCTGACCGTCGTGACGGAGGACGGGACCGAGCACGTCGTGGACGCGATCTTCACCGCGGGCGCGCCCGTGCTGAACCTCGGTTTCGCGGCCTCGCTCGATCTGGCACGCGCCGAGACGCCCGGCGCGCCGCTGGCAGTCGACCTGACGGGGGCGACGAGTCACCGTCGCGTCTTCGCGGCGGGCAACGTCATCGCGCCGTTCGCGAACGTGCCGGTGTCGATGGGCTCCGGCTCGATGGCGGGCGCGGGGGTGAATGCGCGGCTCACGGAGGAGGACTTCGATCTGGCCGTGGCCGAGCGCACCGCCGCGCGCAACGCCGCGTGGGACGCGCGATACGCCGCCGAGGATCGCGTCTGGTCGGGCCGCGTCAACGCATCGATGGCGGCGATCGTCAGCGATCTCGAGCCGGGCAGCGCGCTCGACGTAGGCTCCGGCGAGGGCGGCGACGTGCTGTGGCTCGCCGAGCAGGGCTGGCAGGCGACGGGCGTGGATGTGTCCCCGACCGCGGTCGCCCGCGCGTCGCGGCTCGCTGCGGAACGAGGGCTGTCCGCGCGATTCGTCGCCGGCGACGGCGTGGGGCGGATCGACGAGCAGTTCGATCTGGTGCTCGCCAGTTTCCTGCACTCGTGGGAGGCGGACTTCCCGCGCGTTCGACTGCTGCGGGATGCCGCCGGGCGCGTGGCCCCGGGTGGCCGCCTTCTCGTCCTCTCCCACGCCGCGCCGCCGCCGTGGGCTCGCGATCTGCACGACCGGGCGCCGCTCCTGCGCACGCCGGACGAGGAACTGGCCCTCCTCGATCTTGATCCGGCCGAGTGGCAGGCGGAGGTCGTCGAGATCCGCGCGCGCGAGGCGACGGCGCCCGACGGTGGCGCCGCGCACCTGGAGGACGGCATCCTTCTGCTCCTGCGCCGCGGCGACCGTGATCCTCGACCGGCTAGGGCTGGGCGAGCCACGCGCGGATGACCGCGATGATCGCGTCGTGCCGATGCGGGAGGTCACGGGCACTCGGCACGACCAGGCTGGCGCGAAGATCGGAGTGCCACGTCAGGAGACCGTCGGGGTCGCCGTCGAAGATCGGTGGAGCACTCTTGTCTTCGGCGCGACCGGTGCCGAAGTGCAGGATGAGGCGAACCGGCCCCTTGCCGGCGGCGTTGATCGTGAGCCGGTCGACTCCGCGCAGCGTGTAGCTGGGCGAGTTCCACTTCACGATCTCGATCAGCTCGGGCTCCGCCGCCCGGACGAGGGAACGCAGCGCCTCGATGTCGGTGCGTCGTTCGGGCGTCTGCGACGCGAGGTAGTCATCGACGGTGGCGAACGCGGCGGGCACGTGCCGAGGCTATCTCCCGGTGAGCCGGATCGAGGTCACCCCGTGGCGACATCGATGCCGTCGCGCACGAGGCGGACGACGTCGAGGATGGCGCCGGCCACGAGGGCGGGCTGCTCGATGTGGACGTTGTGCCCGCTGTTCGTCTCGGTGACGTGGATCGACCCCGGAACGGACGCGGCCAGGTCCGCCTGACTCTTCACCTGCGCCGCGTCGGTGACGTAGCCGAAGTCGTCCGGGACCTCCTGACCGAGCACGCCCGCGGCCTTCAGCGCCGGGATGGTCGGGCCGATGGGCTGGTCTGCCGAGATCACGATGAGCGGCATCCGCCTCAGTCCTCCGGCGGCGCGCATCTGGTCGAAGCTCGCGTCGGGTTCGATCCACTCCAGAGCCGGGTACTCGGCGATCGACGCATCGATGTCGCCGCGGAGCATCGGCTTCTGGATCGCCCACTGCTCAGCGGTCATGTGGTCGCGAAGACCCTCGCCCAGTGCGTCGACGAGCACCATCCCGGACACGTCGTCGGGATAGGTCGCCGCGTACAGGCGCGCCGCCAACCCACCCGCGGAGTGTCCGACGATGACGAACGGCTCCTCGATCCCGGCCGCGCCGACGAGGGCACGCAGGTCGGAGACCATGTCCGCGGCGGTCGTGGGCTGATCCACGGGATCGCTTCGACTCGGCGCCTCGCCGACCGGAGTTCCGGGGCGGTCGTACGCGCACACCCGGGTGTCGGCACCGACGAGCGCGTACACCGACGGCGAGTCGACGTCCTCCGCGACGATCGCCCAGTCCTCCGCCGACGCCCGCTGCCCTCCGACCAGGATCACCGTCGGCGACCCGGATCCGGTGCACTCCAGGAACATCCGGCGACCGTCGCCGATGTCGAACGTGCCGCTCACGTCGACCGCCTCGTCCGTCGGACCGCTGCGTGAGCCGCTGCCGGACGGCGCGCAGGCTGCGAACAGCGCGCACCCCATCAGCATCGAGATCGCGATTCCCGCCCGGCATCCGTTCATCAGCCGCCCCCGCCGCTCACGGTACTCCGCGGTCCGTCCGTGCGGACTCCCTCTTTAGCCTGGAGACGTGAAGCCGCCGGGGGTGGAGCCGTGGGTCTGTCCGACCTGCGGCGATCAGCTGAAGTTCGAGATCCTCGACGACGAGAAGTTCCTCGTCGCCTGGTCGTGCGTGAACTGCGGGCTCATCCGCGCGACCGAGCCGGGCTGAGCGGCACGGCCGCGGAGCGCGCGGCTAGCTTCGACGCGGGATGCCGACGATCGGCTGCTGGAGCTGGGTGAGCCACTGCGACTGCAGGAGCGGCTCCGACTCCAGGTACACCTCGCGTCCCGCGCCGGTCATCGTGACCCCCGCCTCGGCGAGGCCGGTCATGAATTCGTGCCAGGCGTCGCCGATGCCGGGCATGTCGCCGCGGTAGTCGAAGACGGCGGCAGCGGGGACCGCGGGGAGAGTGACGACCTCCCATGCCGGGTTCTCGACCGGATCACCGCCGGCGATCCACGACACCCACACGCGCATGTCGTCGCTCCCGTCGACCGGCTCGTACCAGAAGATGCCCGGCTCCCGGAAGTCGACACCCGACTCCTGGAGCGCGTGCAGAAGCGGGGGCAGGATGCGGTCGACGACGGGCGAGACGTTCTCGGGTCCACTTCCGGGCGCGATCTCGCTGGCCGCGTAGACGGTGACGGCGGGCAGGGAGGTGTAGGTGATTCCGCTCACGATGGGAGCTCCTTCCAGACGGGATAGTCGCGCATCGATCCGGGCCACGCGGGCGGCATCTGCGGCGATCGAATCCTCGAGGTCTGTGCGTCGGCGGGTCAGGATCGCGCGGGTGGCGGCATCCCGATCACTCGACGACAGCACCTCGGCGGCGTCGTCCAGCGAGCATCCGAACCCGCGCAGCTCGACGATCCGCAGGAGGTCCGCGAGCTGCGACGAGCCGTAGCTGCGGTATCCGGTGGACGGGTCGACCCGCGCGGGCTTGAGCAGCCCGATGGCGTCGTAGTGCCTCAGCATGCGCGCGCTCACGCGTCCGTACGCTGCGAACTCTCCGATGGTGTACATGATGGAGACCACGATCGACCCTGACACAGTGACAAGGTCAAGCGGAAGGAAGTCGGCGCCACTGCGACGTGCGTCGCGCGACCCGTCTAGGCGATGAGCCGGTCCAGCAGGTCGAATGTGTCGTAGGGCTGGTTCCAGTCCCCGAAGTGGCCTTCGTCTCGCACGATCTGTGTGCCGCCGAGATGAGTGAACATCAGCCGCCCCTGGTCGGCATCGCAGTCGTACGGGTCGGTGATCGAGTTGATGAAGTACAGGTCGCCGGCGTTCGCGCGGATCCGATCCCAGTCGTAGACCTCCTGCAGCACCGGCTCCTCCGCCCCGGTGGGCCTCACGGCGTAGCCCGCGACCAGGATCGACTGCGCCACGGGACCGGGCAGGTGGTCCAACAGTGCAAGCAGCAGAGCAGCTCCGCCCGAGTGGCCGACCAGTACTGTCTCGGCGTCGAAGGTGTGGCCGGCGAGGACCTTCGGCAGGAACTCGGCGATGGGCTCGACGTTCACGCCCGGGTAGTGGGGACGCTCCACGCGGTACCCGCGGGCGGTGAGCTGACGGTCGAGCCAGGGGTACCACACCGCATTCGGGTGGCCGCCGGTGCCGTGGAAGATGATCGCGTGCCTGCTCATCGGTCGATGCTAACGGCCCGCCTGCGGACGCCGGTCGCGGGGATATCTGGCCCCGTTCGCACGCCAGGTACGGGCGGGTCGCAGACGCTCTCACTGCACAGCCGTACGCTTGCCCCGTGGCGACACCGGAATCGATCGATGCGTACATCGCGAGCTTCGATGACAAGTCCGTGGCCGAGCGGCTGCAGCGCATTCGCGAAGAGATCGCGGCTCAGGTGCCCGATCCCGAGGAGAAGATCCGGTATGGGATGCCGGCGATCATGCTCGGCGGGCGGTACGCGCTCCACTTCGCCGGCTGGAAGAAGCACATCGGCCTGTACCCCGTGCCGCCACTCGATGACGAACTCGAAGCGGAGGTCGCTCCGTTTCGGGCGGAGAAGGACTCCGTGGTGTTCTCGCATCGCGCCCCCATTCCGTATGAGCTCGTCGGACGCATCGCCGCGGCGGTCGTCGCGCGACGCCGCGACGCCGAAAGCTGAGGGTCTGAGCACCTCGCACCTGGCAGGAACCGGAGATTCCCGGTGCGGATTGCGCCCGGATGAGGTTGCTCGCGGGCGCTCGTGAGCGTCTGAGTTCGTCGTTTCACCGTCCGGGACGCTTGCGTGTTCGTGTGGCAGCTGTCAAGCCCGGCCGCGAATTGGTCATCGGGGCGGAAACTGTTCGGGTCGGTTGGGGCCGACGTGTCCGGGCAGCATGTTGATGGCGTGCGCGTGTGGAGCGGAGGGCCCCATGGTGACGAGACTCGATTTCGGCGTGGTCGACGTCGGCGGCCGTGGCATTCCCCGGTTTTCACGGCCGGTGGCCGATCGGGGTTCCCGGCCGGTGACGCAGTCCGACACAGGCTGCCCGGACGGATGCGATGGTGTGATCGACTCCCTTCTCCCGAGGGAACGCGTTCGCCGCATCGGAGTCCCGCGAGAGCACGGCCCGTTGCGTGCTCTCGCGGGACCTCCATCCGCGCATCGCCGGACGGGTGAGGTCGCGCAATGAAGGGCGTGGATACTGTCAGAGATCTCGGGCACGACCAGGGCAAGAGTGCGCCGCGTGCCCTGCACTCGCTGATCTTCCGGCCCCCGGCTGCAGAGGTTGCGCCGGAGAGCGTCCGGGGCGTCGTTCTCGATCAGCTCCTTCGGCCGAGTTGGTCGGAGATCGCCGACGCGCAACGACGTCATGAGGCGGCCGCGAAACGCTTGCGGCGTTGGCAGTGGTGGTTCATCGGAATGTTCACCGTCTACACCACACTGTCCGGCATCCTCCTCTTCGACCTCCTGCTGCACGCCTGACGCATCGACGAACACACTGAGCGTTTGCGCCGGGCGACGTAATGGATGACGCATCATCGCGTCCTTCACATGCATGGGCGCGCCAGCCGTGGGTGTCGTGGTTAGGCGCTCACGAGGACGCGTGTCGATGTGGCGCTCCCCCAAGAGCGCCGGGCCGGCGGCAGAGGACTCATCCCCAGATGCTGCCGGCCCACTCCCTCACTCACGAGCCGCTGACGACGCCTCCGCCGATCGGGCACCGACGCGCGCGAGTCATCCAGGCTGCGACGATCCGCGCGTCGTGGAGGCGTTTCGGAGCGGGTGGGGTGACCAGGCGTAGATGTGTGCGCTGGCGAGGGCGAGCCAGACGAACTGCGCGAGGACGGCGATCCAGATGAGCAGGATGCCGGTCGGGCTCGGTGACAGGGCGACGCCGCCGCCGAATGCCAGCAGCACGACGGCACCGAGGATCGCGCTGACCAGGGCGCGACGCGGCGCACCGATGCTTCGGCTCCATGCCGCGTGCGCGAAGGCCGCGGCTGCGACGGCGATGAAGCCGATCGCGCCGAACAGCAGATGGAGGATGCCGCTCACCGAGAACTCGCCCCCCTCGGAGCCTGGAGGGAAGCCGGCGACGGGGTCCGGCGGGAAGACGGCGCTGAGGATCAGCCCGGCCCCGTCGACGATGACCAGGACGCCCATCGCGAGCCCGCGGCCGTTGCGAATGGCGCGGAGGATTCCGACCGCGGCGGCGATCGCCATCAGGCCGGTGAGGATCAGGTTGGTGCGCTGCAGCCATCCAAGATCCCCGAGCATCAGCAGCGAGAGCGCGTGCTGAGTGAGATCGAAGCCGGCGCGGGTGATCGCGAGCACGAGTCCGACCACGAGGTAGAACGGACCGGCGACGACACCCCATCCGAGAAGGCTCCGCGTGATCGCCGCGTCGCGGTCGAGGTCCGGGTTTCCTGCCATGAGATTTCCTGCACTCTGGAGTGCAGAAGTGCACTCGGGAGTAATCTAGCGGCATACCGCGGACCCCGTGCAAGGAGCAATCGTGACCACTGTCGAGGATCCGCGCGTCGGCCGCTCGAGGGCACTCATCCTCGACGCAGCGCGGAAGGTGTTTCTGGCCGAGGGATTCCACGACGCGACGCTGGAGCGGGTGGCGGCGGAGGCCGGGTTGGCGAAGCGGACGATCTACAACCTGTACATCGACAAGACGACGCTCTTCCGGGAGACCGTCCTCAGCGCGATCGCCATCGCCGCCTCCTTCACGCAGACCCTGACGTCGGAGTTCCGCGCGGAGAAGAACGCGCCCCTGAATCTGCCAGACGTTGCGGTCCGATTGGCGGAGGCGACCTTGCTGGGCCCCGCAATCGCTCTGAGACGGCTGGTCATCATGGAGTCGGTGCGCTTCCCTGACCTGGTCGACCGGTATCGCGCCGGGGCGCCGGAAGCCGTGATGACTGCACTCAGCGACGCTTTCGCGCGGATGACGGAAGACGGGCACCTGCGTCCCTGCGACCCCCAGGTCGCGGCAGAGCATTTCGCGTTCCTCATCATGGGCGCCGATCTGGACAGAGGTACCTTCACGGGCGAGAGAGCACTAGCCGCGCGTGTGCGAGAACGCGCACTGCTCGGCGCGAACGCCTTCCTCCGCGCGTACGCCCCTGACGTCCGTGACGGTGCGTGATCGGATGCCGGCGACCCTCGGGGCACCCTACGGGCGGGGACCTTCCGATACTTCTCGGTCGCGATAGTCATCGCGTCGAGCACGGCGCGCATCGCATCCATCTGCTCGCGCAATGGGTGGGCATTGGCTCCTGTACGTTTTCGTTGGCTGGAAGCTCCGGGTTCGCGTCAGCTCTTGTCGTGGAGGGTGATCTGATAACCGTCGGGGTCAGCAAAGGTGAAAGTGCGACCGAACGGACCGTCAAAAGGCGCGGTAGTGATGGTGTGGCCATCGGCCAGGAGTGCGTCGTGGATGTCCTGGACCTCGCTTGCTTGCAGCCAGAGAGCGATACCGATCCCTGGCTGAGCGGCGGCAGCCAGGTCGGTTCCGGGGATGATGTCGCGGAGCGCGAACGTGGTCGGCTTGGTGTCGAAGACGACTGCATGCGGCGGGCCGGCCGGCGAGCGGACCAGACCCAGGTACGTCTCGTAGAAAACTTCCGAGGCAGCCAGGTCGCGCACTTGAAGGGAGATGAAATCGGGGCCGATGGCGGGCATGGTTTCTCCTTAGGATGATGTCAGTTCGCTGACATTGAGCGTATGTCAGAATACTGACATGAGTCAAGACCGGATCGATCTGCAGACGTCGCTGGGCTACCTCCTCAAAGAGGCGGCCACCGCGCTACGGACCGCGATGGAGGAGGTGCTGCGGCCGCTCGGCATGACGGTGACGCACTACTCCTGCCTTGAGTTGTTGGCCCAGCGCCCGGGGCTGTCAAACTCCGAGCTCGCGCGAGGCGCATTCGTGACGAGGCAGTCGATGAACGTTCTGCTCCAGACCTTGGAGCAGAACGGCGACGTGACCCGACCCGCGCAAGCCCCGACCGGTCGAGCTCTTCCGACCCGACTCACAGCACAGGGCCGGCAGAACCTCGAGCGGGCGTCCGCAGCGGTACGCGCCGTCGAAGTTCGCATGCTGTCCGGGATGACGGCAGATGATCAATCGGCGGCGTTCACGTCGCTGCGGAGCATGATCGATTCTCTACGCAACGACTGACCGAATATTGGATGGCTCCACTAGGCGATCCCTCAAAGCGGGATCCGCAAACGGGCAGGGCCCGAGTAAGGGACGGCTGCGCGCAGCGAGGGAGCGAGAGATCCTTGTCGGGCGGGGTGCGTTGAGACGGTCTCGTGGCAAAATCTTGCGATGACGACCGATCAGCTCGTGGCGAGCTACCTAAAGGCACTCGAGGCGTCCGATCTCGACGGAGTTCTGGCGCTGTTCGCTCCCTCCGGGACCGTGCATTCGCCGCTGTACGGAACCCTCCCGGCCACAGAGTTCTATCCGCGATTGTTCGAGGACACCGCCGAATCGAAACTTACGCTGCGGGCCACGATGGTCGGTACCGCCGAGGGGCGCACCGTGGTCAGCTTCTGGTTCGACTTCGACTGGGTGCTCAGCAACGGCGAGCCAGCGCCGTTCGCGGTTGTCGATGTGGCAGAACTCACCGAGCATGGACTGATCGACAATCTCCACATCGTCTACGACACCGCACCTCTTCGCGACAGTTTTAACAACCTCCGCAAGAAGAGCTGACCTCACGGCCCAAGCCCATCCGCAAACGGGCGGTGCACGAATGCGGGATCTATCTGCGTGCCGGCCGCGGCCAAGAGTCGCTAAGGATAACGGCGACGGGTGGCCGCGGCAGTATGGCTTCAGAAGATGTGTGCTTCGCAGGTGGCGAGGTAGGCCACTCTGCGGCGCTTCAACTCACGGTAGACAGTCGCGCGGGAAACGTTCAACAACCCGGCGAGCTCGGTCTGGGTGTATTCGCCGCCGTCCTGAACGTCGAAGAGGAGTTTCCGCTGGGTCGTCGACAGCTTTGGTTGCTTGCCTTTCAGGTGTCCCTTCGCGCGGGCGACCGCCATCCCTTCTTTGGTGCGCATGCTGATGAGGTCGCGTTCGAACTCGGCCACCATCGCGAGCACGTTGAACAGCTGCCGCCCGATAGGGTCTGTGCGGTCGTACCTGCTGCCGCCAAGGCTGAGCGCGACGCCCTTCATCGTTAGTTCGTCGGCGATGTCGCGTGCGTCCTTCACCGACCGGGCGAGCCGGTCGAGCTTGGTGACCACGAGTGTGTCGCCTTCTCGTACCGCGGCAAGGGCTTCGCGGAGTCCGGGTCTGGCCCCGGTTTGTGCCGGTTAGGCCGTGATCGACGTAGATGTTCGAGTCGAGGACCCGGTTGCGGGCGTTCCTATCGCACCGCTTGCGCCCAGGTCGGCCACTGGTCCGTGTCGAGGTCAACCCCTCGAAGCCGGATGAGCGTCACTGCTTGTGGTGCTCGAATAACTGCCCAGAGCCTATGTGATCGTCCGAGAGAGCGGGTAGGGATCCAATCGAGCACTTCGTCGAGGTCGCCTTCCGAAAGTTCCCATTCCTCTTTGGCGCCTCCACCTTCCTCCCAGAAGTACACGCGGTAAACAGGGTCGTCAACCTCCATCGTCTGGTCGCGCGGGTCAACGGTCTTCGCTTTCATGCCTCGACCGTAGCCCGCACCATCGGCGGCCCCGAGGGCAAGAAGCCTCCCGCTGGCGGATCCATGAGGGGGCGCGTCTGTCCTCGGGCCAGTGTCCAACTTCATCCAAGATTGAGGTGTGGCGTTGACTGAGGATGAGGCGTCGGAGCTTGCCGAGCTGCGGCTCCGCATCTACGGACCGAACAGTACGGGTGAGATCACTGGGGTCGATCTCGACAGGCTGCGGTGGCTTGAACGCGACCGCGGCAACGGATCGACGAATGTCGGAGATCGCACCACCGACGATGAAACAAGCGTCGACCCGGCTACCGCACCTGCGCCTGCACAGCTGACGTCGCGCAGACCTGCGCGGAGCTCACGGCGATGGTGGCTTGGAGTTACGGTCGCCGGGATCGCGGTCGGGGCCCTGGGGTATGGCATCGGCGTCTTGTCGACCACGCCGACGGTACCCGAAGCGCTTCCAGAATTCGCATCAGATCAAACCGACGACGACCTGCTGCCGGAAGCCTTTCTCGCGGAAAACGATGGCCTGAACCCCGAGTCCACACGATTCGTCGGTCGCATCAACGGCTACGACATCTACTTGGCTCAGAACACGCAACTCAACGGGGTATGCATCGTGGCTCTGACGGACAGTGTCCAACCCGAATTCGCATCGATGGGCTGTTCCGGGGGCTCGCTGACTACCGGCGGCTTGGGGGCCGGCGTGTCCGAAAACCTTGTGATCGAAGTGGGCGAGATACAGCCCGAACCCCGCGGGACACCCGTTCGGATGTCTGAGAGCGTTACCGCATATCGCACCTGATGGACGTGCTTGAGTGGTCGATCCCCAACTCGCAGGGGCGAGACGCGTGGCCGGTCGGGCAGCGTGTTCAGCCTGGTTGAGCTGATCATCAGTCATCCTCAGGCGCCGGCGTCAGCGCTTGGAGGGCCACAAGGCCCATCGCGCAAGCGGATCCTCGAAGCGACCTCGCGGCATAGTTGGTCTCGTGACGGGGTTTGCGGAAAGAGCCGAGCAGATTGCAGCTCACCTGGTTGGCCACGAATTGGGGGCTTCAGTTGTTGTGCACGACGCAGACGGCCTCCAATCCGCCGTGGACTACCTTCTCGAGTGGTCCGATGGCAGGCGGGGAGCGCTGGAGGTGACACTCGTCATCGAGCCAGCGTCGATTCAATGGCAGGGAAAGGCCGCGAAGGACGGCTGGCGGTGGCTAGCAGAAACGTCCTGGGACTTTCGCCCCGCCGACGTCGATTTCCACTACAAGCAGACTCGCCGAACCGTCCTACGCGCCGTAAAGCTTTGCGATCAATGGTCAGTCGACTCACCTGACGCCCTTCCGGTGGAAGCCTTAGCTAAAGAGAGCGACGTGAACGCATTCGTTGTCAACGAAGAGGGAACGCTGCGCCGGTCGCCCTTCAGCGCTGGCGTTACGGTCTATCCGAGTATTCGTGCCGAGTTCGTGGATTCTGCACCGGTCGACTTTTCGCTGGTCGTGGAGAGCTGGCACGGCCAAGCGCACATGGCGTCGCACATCGCGAAAATCAGGACGGCACCTGACGTTTCCGAGCGGCATCTGTTCCTGGTCGCGCTCGACGACGTACTGCCGGCTCGGTTCTTCACCGATGACTTTGCGGCGCCCGAATCTCCGCCCCAAGGCTTCGAGGGCATAGATGCCCTATGGATCTGGTCAAACTACTGGCATCGCTTTCTTGTGTTCCGGAATCGATCGTGGCACTGGCGCGAGTTCCCCGAGGCTGCCCAGGCTACTCGGGAGGCATCTAACTGAGAATGCGATCCGTCGCGCCGATCGGCGGCGGGTTCGCTCGATCGCGAGAGCCCGATCTTCTGACGGATGAGGAGAGGGTGGCGTCGCTGGGATCTTCGAAGCGTCATCGAGGTAATCGGTCTTCAAGCCTGCCCGGCTGATTCGTCGACCAGTGCGACGCCCGTCGTCGCACAGAGGATCGTCTTGCGCTACACGGAGCTCCACGCGGCTCTTTCCCGCTGTCAGACGTGTATAGGTCACTGGATGCTGTATGGTCAGTCGATGCTGACCTTATCTTCTCGCGTCGATGTGATGAATCGGTTGGGCCGTGCGATGGCCGATCCCACCCGGTCGCGGATCCTGCTCTCGCTCCTTGACCAGCCCGGCTACCCGGCGCAGCTGGCACGCGACCTCGATCTGACCCGGACGAATGTATCCAACCATCTCTCCTGCCTGCGCGGCTGCGGCATTGTCGTTGCGACGCCGGAGGGGCGGCAGACCCGGTACGAGATCGCCGACCCGCACCTCACTCACGCGATCGGCGCGCTTGTGCAGGTTGTGCTTGCGGTCGACGACGGTACGGGATGCGTGGATCCTGACTGTGCCCTCCCGTTGTGCTGCGGAGCGGGGGCCGTGGCGTGAGCGTCGCGACCGACCCGGTCCGCGTCGTCATCCTGCGTCGGCGGATCCGTTGGATCGTGGGGTTCACGATCACCTACAACGTCATCGAGGGCATCATCGCGCTGATCGCCGGTGGAGCCGCCTCTTCCGCCGCGCTGATCGGATTCGGGCTCGATTCGTTCGTGGAAGTGCTCTCTGCGGCGGCCATCGCCTGGCAATTCGCCGCCCCCGACCCCGAGACTCGCGAGAAGCCGGCGCTGCGAATCATCGCCGTGTCCTTCTTCGCGCTGGCTGCGTACGTGAGCGTCGATGCACTGCTGTCGCTGACCGGCCTCAGGGAGCCGGAGCACAGCCCGGTGGGGATCGCGCTGGCCGCGATCAGCCTGGTGATCATGCCTGTCGTGAGCTGGCTGGAGAGGCTCGCGGGGCGGGAACTCGGATCGGCCTCAGCGGTGGCTGATTCGAAGCAGACCCTGATCTGTGCCTACCTGTCGGCGGCGCTCCTGGTCGGCCTGCTGCTGAACAGCCTGTTCGGCTGGGCGTGGGCGGACTCCCTTGCCGCCCTGTTCATCGCCGGGTTCGCCGTAAAGGAAGGACTCGAAGCGTGGCGCGGCGACGCGTGCACCGTCCCGATCGCCGCCCTCACTGGTGAACTCGAAATCGACGACCACCACCACGACCATGACGGTCACCACGAGCACGCGTAGCGTGGAATCGTGCGATTGACCTCCCTACGCAACACCGGTGTACAGGCCGCCCTTGCCGCGGCGCTGCTGTTCGGTGCGGGTACCCCGATCGCGAAGCTGCTGCTCGTCGACGTGAGCCCCTGGATGCTCGCCGGCCTGCTCTACCTCGGCTCCGGGATCGGCCTGGGTGTGTACCGGCTGATCCGCCGGGCGCCCCGGGTGCGTCTGGAGCGCCGGGAGCTGCTGCCTCTGGCCGGGGCGGTGTTTTTTGGCGGGGTGGTCGGCCCGGTGCTGTTGATGTTCGGACTGGTCGGGATGCCGGCATCCGGCGCATCCCTTCTGCTGAACGCGGAGGGGGTGGCGACCGCGCTGCTGGCGTGGTTCGTGTTCAAGGAGAACTTCGACCGTCGCATCGCCCTCGGTATGGCCGCGATCGTCGCCGGGGCGGTCGTGCTCTCCTGGCCCGGCCAGGCCGACTTCGCCGGCATCCTCCCGTCAGTGGCGATCCTCGGCGCGTGCCTCGCCTGGGGGATCGACAACAACCTCACCCGGAAGGTCGCCCTCCACGACGCGACCTGGCTCGCCGCTGTCAAGGGACTCACCACGGGACCGGTCAACCTCACACTCGCCTTCCTGCTCGGCGCATCACTTCCGCCGCTGCTGAACGTCGGGGCGGCGATGGTCACGGGGTTGTTCGCGTACGGGATCAGCCTGGTGCTGTTCATCGTCGCCCTCCGTCATATCGGCACCGCCCGCGCTGGCGCGTACTTCTCGATCGCCCCGTTCTTCGGCGCCGTCCTGGCGATCGCGATGGGGGATCCGATCACGATCCCGCTGATCATCGCCGGCGCGCTCATGGTGCTCGGGGTCTGGCTGCATCTGACCGAGCGGCACGAACACCCACACACCCACGAGCCGCTCGGGCACGACCATTGGCACACCCACCCCGACGAGCATCACAATCACGAGCACCGCGAGCCGGTCTCACCAGGCAGTCGCCACCGGCATCCACACGCGCACGCTGAGCTCACCCACACGCACGAGCACTACCCCGACAGCCACCACCGGCACTCGCACCCGACGACATAGCGTTGCGGTCGGGAGCAGGTCCGCGCGTTCGCCTGGCGAGTGGTCAGTCGGCCGTGCGTCGGTCGTTGTGCAGCCGTAGCGCGATCCATAGGCCGCAACGCCGGCACACGTATCCGGCGGTGCCGTTCAACGCGTGGACTCTGCGTCGGGGCAGAGTTCGCCCGCAGCAGGAACACTGGACCGCCGCGTCAGTGTCCATTGGCGGCGATCGCTTCGATGAGCTGTTCGGTCGTAGGGAGTCCAGCCAGCCCGGTGGGCGTCATATATACCCGGCAGGCGAGGTCCGCGGTGCGCCCGCCGCTGGGGAACAGGTCCTGGCCGTCGACCGTGATGGTGGGCGAACCCGCGAAGGGAACCCGGGCGGCGTCCTCGGACGTGCGGAGCAGTCGGTAGGCGATGGTCGTCTCACCGAACCCGGTCGCATCCAGGGCTTCGCGGAGGCGGTTCCCGGTTTCGCCCCAACTGGGGCAGTCCTCGATGTGGAGTACCTCGATGTTCATTCCCTCATCCTCCGCCAGCGCCTTGCAATGCCAAAGCGATCAGTTGCGATCAGCCAGATTACCCTAGGGGGGTATAGTATCGAGATATGAACGGGTACGCAGGGAATAAGGACGACCTCCTGAAGCGGCTGAGCCGCGCGGAGGGTCAGGTGCGTGGTATCGCGCGGATGGTCGAGAACGACAAGTACTGCATCGACATCCTCACGCAGGTCTCCGCCGCGACCAGCGCACTGGAGACGGTCGCCCTCTCCCTGCTGGCCGATCATCTGTCGCACTGCGTGGCGGAAGCGACCGCTGAGGGCGGCGCCGTCGCTGCGGAGAAGATCCGTGAAGCGAACGAGGCGATCGCCCGCCTGGTCCGTTCCTAACCACACCCCCCGACCGAGAGGACACCATCATGACCGCGAACGAGCGCACCGACCTGGGCCTGACCGATTCCGCCGCCGGATGCAGCTGCTGCTCCACCGTGTCCGCCACCGACACGCAGGTTGCCGTATCGACGACCACACAGGATGTTCTGGTGGACGGGATGACCTGCTCGCACTGCGTGATGAGCGTCACTGAGGAGATCACCGCGATCGACGGGGTCGAGAACGTGTCGGTCGATCTGAACGCGGGCGGCTCCTCGCGTGTGACCATTCACAGCGCCGCACCGATCGATGCCGAACGCGTGCGCGCCGCGGTGGAGGAGGCGGGGTACGCCCTCGCCGGCAGCCCGTCATGAGCACCCTCGATGTGGAGCTCGAGATCTCCGGGATGACCTGCGCGTCCTGCGCGACGCGGATCGAACGCAAGCTGAACAAGCTCCCCGGGGTTGAGGCGACGGTCAATTACGCGACCGAGAAAGCCCGTGTCCGCGCCGACGGTGTCGAGCCGGCGGAGCTGATCGCGGCGGTCGAATCCGCCGGGTATTCCGCGGCGGTACCGGCACCTATCGCGCCCGAGCCGACATCGACCGACACTCCTGCGGAAGACCCCGAGCTGGTGTCGCTGCGTCGCCGGCTACTAATCAGCACCGCGTTGGCGGTACCGGTCGCGCTGATGTCGATGATCCCGCTGCTGCAGTTCACGTACTGGCAGTGGCTGGCCTTGACGCTGACCGCGCCGGTGGCGGTGTGGGGGGCGTGGCCGTTCCACCGTGCCGCGTTCGTGAACGCCCGCCACGGGGCGGCGACGATGGACACGCTGATCAGCGTCGGGGTGATCGCCGCGTTCGGCTGGTCGCTGTATGCGCTGTTCTTCGGCATGGCCGGGATGCCGGGGATGCACATGACCTTCACCCTGTTCGGCAGCCCCGAGGCGGGTAGCGGCGAGATCTACCTCGAAGTCGCCGCCCTGGTGACAGTGTTCATCCTCGCCGGCCGGTACGCGGAGGCCCGTGCCAAGAAGTCCTCCACCGAAGCGCTCCGCGCACTCCTGCACCTGGGCGCGAAGAATGCCACGCGCCTGGTCGGCGGCGTGGAACAGCTGGTTCCCGTCTCGCAGCTGATCGTCGGCGACCGGGTGCTCGTGCGCCCGGGGGAGAAGATCCCCTCCGACGGCCTCGTGGTCGATGGGGCCTCCGCGATTGACGCGAGCATGCTGACCGGCGAATCCGTCCCGGTCGAGGTGACCACCGGGTCCCGTGTCGTCGGCGCGACCGTGAACGTCGGCGGGCGGCTGATCGTGGAGATCACCCGGATCGGCGCCGACACCGAACTGGCACGGATGCAGCGCCTGATGGATGAAGCCCAGACCGGCAAAGCCAAGGTGCAACGCCTCGCCGACCGCGTATCCGGGGTGTTCGTCCCGATCGTGATCGTCCTCGCGATCGTGGCGTTCGCAGGGTGGCTGCTGGTCGGCGGATCACTCGAGGTCGCGTTCACCGCCGCGGTCGCGACCCTGATCATCGCCTGCCCCTGCGCGCTCGGCCTTGCGACACCGACCGCGTTGCTGGTCGGCACCGGCCGCGGCTCGCAGCTGGGGATCCTGATCCGCGGACCGCAGGTGCTGGAACAGACCCGCCAGGTCGACACCATCGTGCTGGACAAGACCGGCACCATCACCCACGGCACCATGACCGTCACCACCGTCTCACCCGCCCCCGGCGTCACCGCCGAGGATCTCCTGACCACTGCGGCGGCGGCCGAGTGGGGCTCCGAGCATCCGGTCGCCCGCGCCATCGTGACCGCCGCCGACGGCACCCCGCCGCTGGCTGAAGCGTTCGCCTCCCATGCGGGGTTCGGTGTGCAGGCCGTCGTCGACGGCGCACTCGTGGTCGCCGGCCGGCCGCTGTGGGTTGAGGATCAGTGGAGCGTGCACCCTCCGATCACCCACCACACAGAGGCAGAGGCTCTGGAAGCGGCCGGGGCCACGGTGATCGCGGTCGCCCGCGATGGCGAGTTCCTCGGCACCATCGCCGTCTCGGACACGGTCAAGCCGACCAGCGCCGAAGCGATCGCACGCTTCCGCGCCCTCGGCCTGTCGCCGGTGTTGCTCACTGGCGACAATGCCGGCGCCGCGCAGCACATCGCCGCCCAGGTCGGCATCGACGAGATCCGCGCCGGGGTCACCCCGGCCGGGAAGCTCGAGGTGATCCGTCAGCTGCAAGCCGCCGGCCGGGTCGTCGCCATGGTCGGCGACGGCGTCAACGACGCCGCAGCCCTGGCCGCCGCGGACCTCGGTGTCGCCATGGGCGGTGGCACGGACGCGGCGATCGCCGCCTCCGATGTCACGATCGCCTCCGGCGACCTGCTCGTCGTGGTCGACGCGATCCGGCTGTCCCGCCGCACCCTGGGCACCATCAAGGGCAACCTGTTCTGGGCGTTCGCATACAACATCGCCGCCATCCCGATCGCAATGCTCGGCCTACTCAACCCGCTAGTTGCTGCGGCCGCCATGGCGCTGTCCTCCGTGTTCGTGGTCACCAACAGCCTCCGCCTGCGCAGCTTCCGCCCCCACCCCGCACCCGCTGTTGCGGCGCCCGCGCCGGCCGACCGGACGGTGCAGCCGGCCTGAGCCGGTCTACCCTGGACACGAGGGAGGTGACATGTCGATGATCGCTCTGGCGCAGCGTCTGCGTCCCGGCCCGCGCGGGCTGGGTCGCTCGGTCCTGCTGCTCATCGCTGTCACTGCCGCGATCATCGTCGGGCTGCTTGCGATGCACTCCCTGAACAGTCACACCGAGACCGCCGCACCCGCAGCCGCGGCGCCGATGCACGAGCACGGCACCGCCAACCCAGGCGTTGTCGACCACGGCACCACCCAGCCAGCGACCGACGGGGACTGCGCGGATTGTGGCGGGCACGCCAGCATGCTGGCGATGGCTTGCGTCCTCGCGCTCCTGATCGTCTCGCTGCTGCTGTTCCTCCCGCGCGTGGGCATCTCCTGGGGGGCCGCGCTGCGCGCCGGCCCGGCCCTGACCGCCCGTGCCGCTGTCCTTACTCGACCACCGTCTCTTCTGGTTCTCTGCATCAGTCGTACCTGAGCAGCGCTGTCCGCCGACCCGTTTGCGGGTGGGCACAGCATTCGCGCGCCCGGGCACCGGCTCGTGCGCCTCATATACGACTGAGGAGATACCTAATGAACAACCGTGCCGCGGCAACTGCCGCGATCACCCTGACCGCCCTGCTCGCCCTCGCCGGCTGCGCCAGCACCACCAGCAGTGGCGGGATGGACAACATGCCCGGAATGGGCTCATCGGCATCCGCATCCCCGGCCGCCGACGTGAACAACGCCGACATGCAGTTCACGATGATGATGATCCCGCACCACGAACAAGCCGTCGAGATGGCTGACATGATCCTCGCCAAGGACGGCATCGACGAACGCGTGCTCACCCTCGCCGAGCAGATTAAGGCAGCCCAGGGCCCCGAGATCGACCTGATGGAGTCCTGGCTCGACGAGTGGGGCACCCCGATGGGGGACATGGACGGCATGGACCACGGGGGGATGATGTCCGACACCGACATGCAAGCCCTCGAGGATGCCACCGGTGCCGAGGCCTCCCGCCTGTTCCTGGAGCAGATGATCGTCCACCACGAGGGTGCGATCGAGATGGCCCAAGACGAGGTCGATAACGGGCAGAACCCCGATGTGGTCACCCTTGCCGAGAACATCATCGCCTCCCAGACCACCGAGATCGCCACCATGGAGGACATCCTCGCGACCCTCTGACCGGCAGGGGCCGGCCGCACCCGACGGCCGGCCCGCTGTCTCCGGAGAACGCCACTATGACCACACACGCCCGTACCCTCGCCGCCGCCACCCTCGCCGCGACGCTTACCCTGACCGCCACTGCCTGCACGGCGTCCCCTGATAGCGATGCCTCGCCCGCCCTCATCCCGCATGTCCACGATGTCGCGTTCGATCTGGACGGGGCGCTGCTGGTCGGCGCGCACACCGGTGTCTATCTGGTCGACCTCACCAGCGATGAGGTCTCCCTCGTCGGTAAGACCACATTCGATGCGATGGGACTCACCGTCCAGGGGGATACGATCCTCGCGTCCGGTCACCCGGACCCGGCCAACCAGGACCACACGTTCACAGCCCCCAACGTGGGACTGGTGCGCTACAGCGAGGCCGGCTGGGAGCAGGTGTCGTTGGCAGGCGTCACCGACTTTCATATGCTCGCCGCCACCCCCGCCGCACCCGAGATCCTGCTCGGGCTCCCCTCGGACCGGCCCGTCCTGGCGGAGAGTACCGATGCCGGGCAGACCTGGGCGGATCTTGTCCCGCTGACCGCCCGTGACATCAGCATCGACACCACCCAGGCCGACATCGTCACCGCCACCACCCCAGACGGGCTGATGGTCAGCCGCGACGGCGGCACCACCTTCTCGCCTGTGCCGAACGCCCCCGCCCTGCTGGTCATCGCGGCCGATCCGACGGTGGAGGAAGGGATCATCGGCGTCGATACCGACGGCACCATCTGGACCGGGGCGACAACGCCCGACGCGGTGTGGAGGACCGCCGGGCACGCCACCGGCACCGCGTCCGCGATCGCCGTCAGCTGGGAGGGGATCGTCGCGATCGCCGACGACGGTGGAGTCCGCGTAACGTCCGATGCCGGGAACACCTGGCGAGTCGTCATCAGAACCGAGCCCACCTCATGAGCACGCCGCAGCGGCTTCACGGAGCAGGAGAACAGAAATGAACGGAACTACGCGCACCGTCGTCCTGGAAGTCGAGGGAGTCTCCTGGGCATCCTCGAAGTCGATCGTCGAATCCACGCTTCTCCGCCAGCCCGGGGTCACGGATGTCGAGGCGAACCCGGTCTCCCAGACCGCGAACGTCTCCTACGACCCGCAGCTCACCTCACAAGCACAGCTGCGGCAGTGGATCATCGACTGCGGCTACCACTGCGCCGGGCAGTCCGTCCCCGAGCACATCTGCGATCCCGCTCTCGACCCCGACCACGCACACGACGCAGGCGTGACGGTGGCGCCCACCCGACCTTCCGCAGATGCGCACCCGGGTCACGGCGCCGACGCGGGCACGCCGATGCACGATCATGCGGTGGCCCCTGCTGAGCCTTCGGGGCACGATGCCCACAGGGGGCATGGGGAGGGGATGCCTGCTCGTACGAGCCAGGATGCGATGGGGCACGGCGGGAGCCATGCGGGGATGTCGATGGCGGCGATGATCCGCGATATGCGCAACCGGTTCATCGTCGCCGCTGTCCTGTCGGTGCCGATCATCCTGTGGTCACCGATCGGCCGCGAAGTGCTCGGCTTCACCGTTCCGGCACCATTCGGGCTTCGCGACGACTGGTTCTCGCTGATCCTCTCCCTTCCAGTGATCTTCTACTCCGCCTGGATCTTCTTCGACGGCGCCTGGCGTGCCCTTCGGGCTCGCACCCTGGACATGATGGTGCTGGTCGCCGTCGGGGTCGGCACCGGCTGGCTCTACAGCGTCGTGGTCACCCTCACCGGGGGCGGGGAAGTGTTCTACGAGGCCGCCACGGTGCTGGCCAGCTTCGTGCTGCTCGGCCACTGGGTGGAGATGCGCGCCCGCGGCGGCGCGAACGACGCCATCCGCACCCTCCTCGAGCTCGCCCCGCCCCGCGCGGTCGTCCTACGAAACGGGGAAGAGCTCGAGGTGCCCACCTCCGATGTCATCCCCGGGGACCTCATGCTGGTCCGGCCCGGCGCGAAGATCCCCACAGACGGGACCGTGGAGGAGGGCGCGTCGGAGATCGACGAATCCATGGTCACCGGCGAAAGCCTTCCAGTCGTCAAGACCGCCGGATCGACGGTGATCGGCGCCACCGTCAACACCACCGGCACCCTGCGGGTGCGGGCCACTAAGGTCGGTGCCGACACCGCGTTGGCCCAGATCGTCGCGCTCGTTCAGGAGGCGCAGAACTCCAAAGCCCCCGGGCAGCGGCTCGCGGATCGCGCAGCCTTCTGGCTGGTGCTGGTCGCCCTGATTGGCGGCACTGTCACTTTCCTGGTCTGGTGGCTGATCGGCGCCCCGGTGCCCACCGCGATCCTGTTCGCCATCACCGTGGTGGTGATCACTTGCCCCGACGCGCTGGGCCTGGCCACACCGACCGCAATCATGGTCGGCACCGGCCTCGGCGCCAAACGCGGCGTGCTGTTCAAGAACGCCGGAGCGATCGAGTCCGCCGCGCATGTCGACACAGTGGTCCTGGACAAGACCGGCACCCTCACCAAGGGCGAACCCGAAGTGACCGACTACCTCCCCATCGGGATGAACGACATCGAACTGCTCTCCCTTGCCGCCGCCGCCGAGCGCGAGTCCGAGCACCCGCTCGCCAAAGCCGTCGTCGCCTACGCCGACGCCCGCAACATTCCCCGTCGCACAGCCAGCTCATTCCGCAACGTCACCGGCCTCGGTGCCGTTGCAACGGTCGATGGCCGCCGCGTGGTGATGGGCAACGCCCGACTGATGGCCGACGAAGGAATCGACATCAGCTCCATCGCCGCCGCCCAGAACGAACTCGCCGCCACCGGACGCACCGCCATCGCATTCGCCGTCGACGGCAAAGCCGCCGGCGTGATCGCCCTCGCCGACGCGCCACGCGAGACCGCCGCCGCAGCGATCACCGCACTGCACGAATCCGGCATCGAGGTGGTGATGCTCACCGGCGACAACGAACCCACAGCCAAACGCATCGTCGCGCTGCTGGGCATCGACACCGTCATCGCCGAAGTGCTCCCCGAGGACAAGTCCGCCAAGATCGCCGAACTGCAACGCTCAGGCAAGAAGGTCGCCATGGTGGGCGACGGCGTCAACGACGCCCCCGCACTCGCACAAGCCGACCTCGGCATCGCGATCGGAGCCGGCACCGACGTCGCCATCGAAACCGCCGACGTCGTACTGATGCGCTCCGACCCGCTCGACGTGGCAACGGCGCTACGCATCGGCAAAGGCACCGTCCGCAAAATGCGCCAGAACCTCGGATGGGCCATCGGCTACAACGCCGTCGCACTACCCATCGCCGCAGGCGTGTTCTACCCGTCGCTGGGCATCATGCTCACACCCGAGATCGCCGCAATCACCATGTCCGGCTCGAGCGTCATCGTCGCCGCCAACGCACTCATGCTGAAGCGACTCCGCCTCCCGGCCCCGGCCGCCCCGACGGAAAAACATTCCGCTCCGTCTCCCGCGCCCAGCGGCGACCGAGCGTGACGTACGCCTAGCCCAAGCTCGTGGCCAGCACGGCCGTGACCTCAACAAAGGAGAACGCCCATGTCAGAAAACGCCACCCATAGCGCAGCACTGGTGACCGACCCGGTCTGCGGCATGCAGATCGATCCCCAGATAGCCGTCACCACCCGCGAGCACGACGGAACCACCTTCTACTTCTGCTCACACGGCTGCGCCGCCGCATTCGACGCCGACCCCCACCGCTACGGTCACCCCCACGCGGCACAGTGATACCCCTACCCCCTGTGTCGCCCGTCCGCAAGCGGGTCCCTCACCGCCCACTAAAGCACCCGCCGCCGCTCGCCCGCGATAGCAACGACAGTGATGCGCGTAAGACCCGCCCGCCACCGCGCCCGATCAGGGCGCGCTCAACGCAGGGACTGCACGAGCCAACGAGAAGATGGCGGAGTGACTACCCGAAGTCGCCGACGGCCATATCGGTGAACCGCGAGAAGTGGCCCTGGAACGCCACGGTGATCGTGTCGGTGGGGCCGTTGCGGTGCTTGGCGACGATGAGGTCGGCCTCGCCCGCGCGCGGGCTGTCCTTCTCATACGCCGACTCGCGGTGCAGAAGCACCACCATGTCGGCATCCTGCTCGATCGAGCCCGACTCACGAAGGTCGGACAGAGCCGGCTTCTTGTCGGCGCGCTGCTCGGGGCCACGGTTCAGCTGCGACAACGCGATCACCGGCACCTGGAGCTCCTTCGCGAGGAGTTTCAGCGCACGCGAGAATTCCGAGACCTCCTGCTGGCGCGACTCGACACGCTTGCCGCTGGTCATCAGCTGCAGGTAGTCGATCACGACCATCTTCAGACCCTGTCGCTGCTTCAGGCGCCGGCACTTCGCGCGGATCTCGACGAGCGTCATGTTCGGGCTGTCATCTATATAGAGGGGTGCGTCGTTGATGCGGCCGCGGGTCGACGCGATCGTCGTCCAGTCGCGCGAATCGAGCGTGCCCTTGCGCATGTTCTGCAGCGGCACCGCACCCTCGGCGCTCATCAGGCGCATCGCGATCTCGCTGCGCCCCATCTCGAGCGAGAAGAAGATCGTCGGGTAGTTGTTGCCGATCGCGGCTGCGCGGGCGAAGTCGAGCGCCAGCGTCGACTTACCCATGGCGGGTCGTGCCGCGATGATGATCATCTGCCCGGGGTGCAGACCGTTCGTCAGCTGGTCCAGACCGGAGAATCCCGTGGGGATGCCGGTCATCTGGCCGTCGCGACCACGGGCGGCCTCGATCTCGTCGACGGCCGCACTCACCGCGACCTCGAGCGGCACGTAGTCTTCGGCGGCATCCGCGCCGGTGACGCCGTAGATCTCGGCCTGCGCGTTGTTCACGAGGTCGAGCGCTTCGCCCTGCCCCGAGTAGCCCATCTGGACGATGCGGGTTCCGGCGTCCACGAGACGGCGCAGCAGCGCGCGCTCGGACACGATCGATGCGTAGTAGCCGGCGTTCGCCGCGGTCGGGACGATCGAGGTGAGGGTGTGCAGGTAGTCGGCGCCGCCGGCCCGCTGCAGCTCACCGGTCTTGATCAGCTCGTCGGTGACGGCCACGACGTCGGTCGGCTCGCCGTGCGAGTAGAGGGTGAGGATCGCCTCGAAGATCAGCTCGTGCTTGGGCACGTAGAAGTCGACGCCGTGCAGCGTCTCGATCACGTCGGCGACGGCATCCTTCGACAGCAGCATTCCGCCCAGGGCGCTCTGCTCGGCCAGAAGGTCATGGGGCGGCGTCCGCTCGTGCTCCCGACGTTGGCCTCCGAGGCGTTCGTCCGAGATGTCGGCGATCGACATATGCACTTCCTTCACGTCTTGCGGGCACCACGAATATCGTCGGGATCGATGCACGATGGGCAGCCTGCACACTCACGGGATCGGATGCCGCAGCACCACTTCCCGTTCCGTCGTAAGCAGAACACACGCCCCCGACATGCGTCTGCCTCGACTGTCGCGCGCAACCCCCCGAGGGCCGCACCCCACGCTAGGCATCGGGTTCCGCACCTGCAACAAGGGGTGTGGATAACTTTGTGGAGAGATTGCGCGAAACGCCGATCAGGCTGTGTACAACACCTGTGGAGAACGGGGGAAAACCCGGCTCGTGAGGCCTATTATGTGGTTTCTGATCTGGGCTTTTTGTTTCCTATGCACCATCCCACAGATGTGCTTGAACCGGGGGTTGAAGGTTGTGCATGATAGGCCGGTTCCTGTGTACAGATTCGGGTACACCCCGCCTCTTTCGAAAAGAATAATGCTGGACATCGGCGCCCTGCTGGGCTAACGTCGGGGGTCCAGGCACACCTCGCACTCTGTAAAGCGGTACATCCACGGCGGATGACACGTCGACGTTCGACGTCGCATAGGAGGTGAACATGGACACCACGCACTCGCAGCGCTTGTCGAGAATCTCCACGCTGCTGCTCGCCGCCGTCGGCGTCGCGTTCGCCTGGGTCGTCCTCACCCTCCTTCTCGGCTGGTCCTCCACGACCGCCCACGCCGACGATGACTCCTCCCTCCTCGGGGCCGTCGGCTCCACACTCGAAAGCTCCACGACCGCCGTCACCGACACGGCCGGCGACCTCCTCGGCGGTGTCGCCGACACCGCGACGGAGGTCGTCGCTCCGATCGCCGCCCCCGTCGCGGCGGTCGTCGAACCGGTCGCACCCGTCGTCGAGGTCGTGCAGGAAGTCGCCGCCCCCGTCGTCACAGCAGTGGCCGACACGGCCGGCTCCGGCATCGTCAGCACCGTCACCGACACCGCCGTCGACCTCGTCGCGGCCGTGCCGGTCGTCGGCGACGTCGCCACCTCGCTCGGCGCGGACGACGCGCTCACGTCCGTCGGCACGGCCGCGGACGGCGTCCTGCAGGCCACGACCGGCGCCGTGGCCACGACCGTCACTTCTCCTCCCTCGCTCATCCCGAGCAGCCCCACACCCGTCGTGCCGATCGTGGACGACGTCGAGGGCGCCGTGTCCGGCATCATTCCGACGACGCCCACGGATGCCGCGCCCGGCGCTGCGCCGACGCTGTCGCTCGCGGCCGCCCTCGCGGGCACCACCACCGGAATGTCGTCGGTCGTGTTCGCGCCGGTGCCCGCCGCAACCGCCACCTCGGCGGTCAATGGGGTCTCGCTGCTCGGAGCCGTCACCGGCGGCCTCCTGTCTCTTCTCGGAGCCGCCCTTCAGGCGGACTCCGTCCTCTCGGGACCCGGTGGTGCGGGTCCCGGCGCCTGGGTGCTCGTCGCCCTCGGCTTCGTCGTCGCATACCGTGCCTGGGTGCGACGGACCGGAATCGAGAACGACACCGCACCCCTCGCGCCCGCATTCGCCACCGACGTCTCTCCCGACTGACCGGATCCTCGCCGTCCCCGCGACGGCTGAGCATCGGCGCGCATCCGCGCGTCTTCCGAATCAGATCGACATCTCAAGGAGAGATCATGAACACCTTCATCAAGCGCGCCTTGATCGGCACGCTTCTGGCCGGCGGCATCACGCTGTGCGGCGCGACGGTCGCGAACGCGGCCGAGACCACGGGCGAGGACGGACTCCTGTCCGGCAACCAGGCCCTCATCGACGTGTCGGCTCCGGTCAGCATCGTCGGCAACGCCGTCTCGCTGATCGGCGACAGCACGGTCATCGGATCCGGGTCGGCTTCCGAGCCCGCCTCGGCTCCGGAGTCGGCCCCCGTCGAAGCCACCACATCGGGCGAGGACGGGATCGGCTCGGGCAACCAGGCCATCGTCGACGTCTCCGTCCCGGTCACGGTCGAGGACAACGCCGTCTCCGTCATCGGGGACAGCACCGTGGTCAACCCCGCTCCCGCGGAGCCGGCGGCGCCGGTCGCGTCGTCGGAGCCGGTCAGCGAGCCCGTGTCCGCACCGGTCACGAGCGGCGAGGACGGGATCCTCAGCGGCAACCAGCTGCTGGGCGACATCGACGTGCCGGTCGACATCTCCGGCAACGCGGTCTCCGTCATCGGAGACAGCACCGTCGTCGGCGGCGGCTCGCACGGCACGAGCGGCGGGGGAGACACCGCGGCCGCTCCGGTCACGAGCGGCGAGGACGGGATCCTCAGCGGCAACCAGCTGATCCCCGTGCTCGACGTGCCGGTGAACATCTCCGGCAACGCGGTCTCCGTCATCGGGGACAGCACCGTCGTCGGCGGTGCCGGCTCGAGCCACCACGGAACGACCGGCGGCGACGCCTGGGTCGCCCCGGTCACGTCCGGTGAGGACGGGATCCTCAGCGGCAACCAGCTGATCCCCGTGCTCGACGTGCCGGTGAACATCTCCGGCAACGCGGTCTCCGTCATCGGGGACAGCACCG